>CAYMSA010000049.1:0-1506 GCA_964392965.1 uncultured Coriobacteriaceae bacterium | reverse complement strand
GCAGCCGCCATCACGCCCCAGCCGGTGCGACGACGGGTGACGGCCAGTACCTCGTGGACACAGTTGTCGGGCATCCACACCCCATCGGACGCAGCATCGGCGAGCAACAGCTCCCGGGCCACGTCACTTCCGGCCTCATCATGGAACCACTTCACCGCAGCGGAGGCATCAAAGACCAGCATCGTCGCTCACATCGGAGTGCTCGCTGGACTCTCCGCCAGGGCGCAGGCCGCCTTCCGGCTGCCCGCTGACCGCGGTTCCCTTCGCAGGCGCTGCATCGTCGGTCCCGCGGATCTCGCGCAGAATCTCGAGTGATGTGCGCGAATCAACCACCGGCTCAGCCGAGATGGACTTCATCGCCTTGACGGCCTCGATCACGCGTGCCCTGCGAGCTTGCCGTGAGCGCTCCTCGGCGGTCTGCGCCAGATAGCACGCACTGGCCTCCTGGACGATGAGACTCCGGCTCTCCCCGCGCGCAGCCGCCTCGGCGTCGATGCGAGCCAGGAGGTCATCCGGAAGGGAGATCGTCACTTTGCTTGCCATCTTGCACTCCTCGGTCATACCCTATTGCATACCCTGAGTATGACCACGGCAGTATGCCCGGTCAAGCGCAGACGCCTGCGTGCTTCTGTCGCGCCGAGGGAGGCCAGCAGAGATCGGGTGGCCGCACAGACGCTCAACGAAGGAGGGACCGGCACCGGCCGGTCCCTCCTGGTGGTTCTGCCTGCACGTCACCGCAGGGTGCATCCATCCGTGACCAGCGCCTGCGCCACTCGACGCAACCGCTCCGCTACACCGTCTCAGCCGCAGCGTTCCTGCCGGCGATGCGGCCGAACGTGACTGCCGTGCTGACGGCGGTTCCGCTTCCCTGGTAGATCGCACCGCGCCAGCCGGACGTCGTGCTGCCTGCGGCGTAAAGACCGGGGATCGCTTCATCCCAGACGTTCAGGACCTTACAGTCAGTATCGGTGCACAGCCCGCCAGCCGTGTCGCATGCAGCCGGAACCGTCTTTGCGGCGTAGAACGGCGCCGCGATCACTTCGCCGAGGCCCGTCTTGCGGCCCCACTCGGTGTCCACGCCGGCCCGCATCATCTCGTTGTACGTGTCGACCGTTGCCACAAGTGTGGTGGGATCCACCTCCATCTGCTTGGCCAGTTCCTCGATCGTGTCCGCCTTGAAGATGTAGCCTGCCTCGATCTCCTTCACGCAGCCATCAGATACGGCCGGTACGCAGATGACCTGACCACCCATGTCCGTGATCGTCTGGTCCCAGATTGACCACACGAAGCCGCCCTCCTGCTTTGCGATCTCGGTCGACTGGTACTCGTAGTACATGTCCTCGGGCATATGGCGCTTGCCATCCGAGGAGACGAAGATGCATGGGAGTTTCCAGATCGCGATGACCATGCACGGCCACATCGTGTCGCTCATCTTCGACCCGATGGTGTCGGCCTGGGTGATCCACATGTTGCCGATCTTCGCGCCGATTCCCATACCCATGCGGA
>CAYMSA010000048.1:12483-13638 GCA_964392965.1 uncultured Coriobacteriaceae bacterium | reverse complement strand
ATCGACGACGATCGTGATGCGGAGGACGCGATGCCGACGGAGACACCCCCTCGCCCGGCGACGGACGACGTGACTGATGGCCGCACGCTCACCGAGACGCTCCTCGGCCAGCTCAACCGGGAGCAACGGACTGCCGCGACGCACGGCGACGGACCCCTGCTCGTGATCGCGGGCGCCGGCACGGGCAAGACGACCACGCTCGTGCATCGCGTGGCAGCGCTCGTCGCGCGGGGCGTGCCCCCCGAGCGCATCCTGCTGCTGACGTTCACCCGGCGCGCCGCCGAGGAGATGCTCCGCCGGACGGACACCGTACTCCGCCGCGCGACGGCGGCCGCGCGGGACACCGGCGCCTTCGGCCAGCTCGCCGCCGGGAGCGTGTGGGGCGGCACGTTTCACGCCATCGCCTCCCGGCTGCTCCGCGTCTACGGCGAGTCGCTCGGTCTGCCGCCCGGCTTCACGATCCTCGATCGTCCGGATGCCGAGGACCTCATCCACGCCGCCCGAACGACACTCGAGCTGGACACATCGCGCCGCCGTTTCCCCCGCAAGGGCACCTGCCTTGAGATCTACTCGCGATGCGTGAATGCCGGGGAACCGCTCGGCCAGGTGCTCAAGACCCGGTACCCCTGGTGCGTGGAGCATGAGGAGGACCTCAAGCGGCTCTTCTCGGCGTACGTGGACCACAAGGAGCACCACCACGTCCTCGACTACGACGACCTGCTGCTCTTCTGGCGGGCGATGCTCGCCGACCCGGTCCTCGGCCCGAGGGTGCGCGGCCGGTTCGACGCGGTGCTCGTCGACGAGTACCAGGACACGAACGCGGTGCAGGCTGACATCATCGCCCTACTCGCGCCCGAGGGGCGTGGACTCACGGCGGTAGGCGACGACGCGCAGGCGATCTACGGCTTCCGCGGGACGACGGTGCGCAACATCCTGGACTTCCCCGCACGCTTTCCCGGAACCGAGGTCGTGACGCTCGAACGCAACTATCGCAGCACGGGACCGCTCCTCGAGGCGTCCAATGCCGTCATCGCCCTCGCCTCGGAACGCTTCGCGAAGGACCTCCGCCCCGCCCGGGACGGCGGCGAGCGGCCGACGCTCGTCACGTGCCGGGACGAGCACGAACAGGCCGCATACGTGGCCGACCGTATCCTC
>CAYMSA010000048.1:6292-12383 GCA_964392965.1 uncultured Coriobacteriaceae bacterium | reverse complement strand
CTCGGATCGCTCCTGGAGACACTCGCGGGCATGCCTTCAGCCGAGGTCACCGCACAGATCGGAGCGGTCCGGGACTTCTACGCGCCGCTGTGCGCCGAGCGCTACGACGACGGTGCGGCCCGCCTCGCCGACCTCGAGCAGATCGAGCACCTCGGCGCACGTTTCCCCGACCGGACGACGCTTCTCGCGGACTTCGTGCTCGACGCCCCGTCGTGGTCGGGTGACTTCGCGGGGCCGCCGTTGCTCGACGAGGACTACCTCATCCTCTCCACGATGCACTCGGCGAAAGGGCTCGAGTTCGACGTCGTCTACGTCATCCATGCGGCCGACGGCAACATCCCCTCGGACATGGCGACCGGCACGCCCGAAGAAGTGGATGAGGAACGGCGGCTCTTCTACGTGGCGTGCACACGCGCGCGCGACGCGCTCTACGTGACCCACCCGCTGCGCTACTATGCCGCCGGGCGCGGGCTCACCGACGCCTACGGCTATGCCCAGCGCACGCGGTTCATCCCCGACGACCTTCGGCCGCTCTTCCGCGAGATCCAGGCGGTACCGGCCGTCGCTGCCGACGAGCCCGCCGTGCCGGTCACCACGACGGCGGACGTCCGCGCTTCGATTCGCGCGATGTGGGAGTGACGGCAAGCCGCCGGATCACCTGCCGAGCAGGTCCAGGACCGTGGCACTCGCCTCGAGGACGCTCACGTACATGAACGCCTCCTCAAGCGTGGCACCCTTGGCGAAGGACCCGTGGGTGCGCAGCACCGCCACGGACGCCGTTTCGAGCGCCGCGGCGATGACGGTGGCCGCCTCCGGTGACGCGATCGTCTCGCGCGCAGTCACCACCGGCGCGTCGCCGAGGACGTAGAGCCCCTCGGAGTCGACCGGCGTGATGCGCTCTGAAGAGAAGCTGCGCGCGATCGTGTGCACCGGATGCGCGTGCACGATGGCCCCGGGGCCGGTCGCCGCGTAGATGGCGCGGTGCACCACGAGCTCGCGGCTCGCACGCTCGTCGCCGGGTCCCGGCTCCATGCGCGTCTCCACGAAGTCATCGTCGGTGAGCCGGCCGAGCATCGAACCACGGCGCGTGATGACGATCCGCTCGCCGTCGCAGACGCTCATGTTGCCGCCGTGACTCGTGATGAGGCCAGCCACGAAGATGTCGCGGCCGATCTCCTTGAACACCCTCGTGAGCTCCCGGTCGATCACGCCGCTACTCCCCCGCCCGCTCGTCGCTTCGCGGCAGCGGATACTCGAGCGCGCGAGCCAGCCGGTGGAAGTCACTGCCGGTCTCGATGAGACGCACCTTCGTCTTCATGGTCTCCGGATCGATAAGCGAGCCGAAGGGGACGAACCGCAGCGCGAGCTGGCCCTCGATGCTCACCATGACGCCCGTGAGCCCCTCCTCGATGAGTGCCCGGTGCGCACCCACGCCGAGCTGGGTCCCGAGCAGGACGTCGAAGGCGGTCGGCTGCACGCACCGGGTCTCATAGCCGATCTGCTTGCTGCGGACCTTGATCGAGCGGCCGGTGCGCTCACGATAGACGCGCTCCATCTCGTCGGCGAGCACGCGTCCCACCTGCGCGTCGCCGAGCTTCGTGTGACCATGCTCGTCGACCGTCTGCGGCCGCAGGTCGTCGGGCAGCAGGTCCGCGAGGCCCTCGGCCATGCAGATGATGCCGTACTGACGCCCATCGGCCTCTCGCGCGAGCATGAGGTCGACCAGGCGCTCGGCCTCGGCGCGCGCATCGAACTCGCCCGTGCAGTCCTCGACCGAGATCATCCGCGTCGCCTCACCGGCGATGCCCGCCGCATACGTGAGCCAGCCGGCCTTGCGGCCCATGATCTCCAGCACGTACCAGACGCTCGTGGACCGGGCGTCTGCGCCGAGGTTGCGCACCTCGCGTGCGGCGAAATCGGCGGCCGAGAAGAAGCCGAACGTCCAGTCGATGCCGAAGTAGTCGTTGTCGATCGTCTTGGGGAGGTGCACCACGCGCACCGGACGGAGACCGGGCACCACGTCCTGGATGGCCTTCACGTAGTTCGCGGTCTTCAGCGTGTCATCGCCGCCGATGGACACGAGCGCGTCGACGCCGAGCGCTTCGAACGCGCCGAATACCGCCCGGAGCTTGGCGTTCTTCGCATCGTCGGCGAGGTCAGCGAGCGAACTCACGAGTTTGCCGGGGTTCGCGCGCGCGGTGCGCAGGATGATGTCACCGCGGTTGCGGATCGACGACACGTCATTGGGCGTGAGCCGCACGAAGTCGCGGCCCTCGACGAGCGGACTCTCCGCCGAGTACTTCTCGAGCGCCTGATAGCCGCCGAAGAAACCGATGACCTCGATGCCGTCGTTCAGAAACGACAGCGCTGCCGCCGAGATGACGGCGTTCGCGGCAGGAGCCGGTCCGCCGCTGAACAGGATTCCGACCCGTGCGATGCCCGTACCGTGGCTCATGCGAACCCTCCCGATCGATGCCTTCGGGACGCCCCTCGGCACCCCGCGTTCCCGGTGGCGGCCCTCCCGGCCGTCACACGCCAGTCGTCACACCCACACCCCGCAGGCGCTCGTACCGCTGCGCCACGAGCGTCTCGGGCGCCGTCCCGTGAAGCTCGTCGAGGGCCGCGGTGATGCGCACGCCCACCCGCACGATCGCGGCAGCGGGATCGCGATGGGCGCCGCCGAGCGGCTCGGGAACCACCTCGTCGGCGATGCCGAGCTCGAGGAGGTCCGCCGCGGTGAGTTTCAGCGCTGCGGAGGCCTCGGCGGCTCGCGCAGCGTCCTTCAACACGATGAGCGCACACATCTCGGGACTGATGACCGAGTAGTACGCGTTCTCCAGCATGATGAGCCGGTCACCGTAGCCGATGGCGAGCGCACCGCCGCTCCCGCCCTCGCCGATGCCGACCACCACCACGGGCACGGGAAGGTCCGAGAGCGTCGCAAGGCACGACGCGATCGCCCACGACTGCCCGCGCTCCTCGTCCTCGATGCCCGGCGAGGCGCCGGCGGTGTCGAGGAACGTCACGACCGGAAGCCCGAACTTCTCGGCGAGACGCATTGCGCGCTCGGCTTTCCGGAACCCCTCGGGATGCGGACTGCCGAAGTTGCGGGCGACGTTCTCTTTCGTGGTACGACCCTTGCGATGTCCGATGACCATCACCCGTCGGCCCTCGAGCGTGGCGAGCGCCGTGAGAATCGCCTGGTCGTCAGCGAACCCGCGGTCACCCTTCAGTTCCACCACATCGTCGAAGAGGGCGTCCACGTAGTCGGTGGTCTTGGGGCGCTCCGGATGGCGCGCGATCTGTACACGCTCCCAGGGTGAGAGCGCCGCATACAGCGAGCGGGTCAGCCGCTCGACCTCGCGCTCCAGGTCCTCGATCTCGGCGGCGAGTTCGGGGAGTGCCGCCATGTCGAGGCGCTTCAGCTCCTCGAGCTTCACCTCGAGTTCTGCAAGCGGGCGTTCGAACTCCATGATGAACCGCGCCATCTAGTTCCTCACCTCCGACTCGTCTCCGGAGGGGATCAGATAGCCGAGCACCGTCGCGATGCGCTCGCGCAGATCACTCCTCGGCACCACATCGTCGATCATGCCGTTCGTGACGAGCGAGGCCGCCGACTGGAAGCCCTTCGGAAGCGAACGGCGCACCGCCTGCTCCACGAGGCGGGGGCCCGCGAACCCGATCTTCGCGTCCGGCTCGGCGAAGATGACATCGGCGAGCGACGCGAAGCTCGCCATGACGCCCCCGTAGGCGGGGTTCACGAGAACGGCGATGTACGGCAGACCCGCGCGCGCCAGGCGTTCGGCGGCGGCGGACGTCTTCGCCATCTGCATGAGCGAAAGCGTGCCTTCCTGCATGCGGGCACCGCCGGAAGCGATCACCATGACCACTCCACGGCGCTCGGTCTCGGCGAGCTCGAACGCCCGCGCGATCTTCTCGCCTACAGCGGAGCCCATCGAGGCGCCGATGAAACGGAAGTCGAAGGCCGCCACGACCACGTGCTGCCCGCCGATCGTGGCCGTTCCCGTCACGACCGCCTCGCCAAGGCCGGTGGTCTCGCGGGCGGTCTCAAGCGCCACCGGATAGGGCCTCGCGAGCGCGAACGCAAGGGGATCACCTGAACTCATGCAGGCGTCGGTCTCGGCGAAGCTCCCCGGATCCACGAGCTGCGCGATACGCTCGAGTGCCGGGATGTCGAAGTGATGCCCGCAGTGCCCGCAGACGCTCAGTGAGCTCGTGAGCTCACCTTCGTACAGCGTTCGCTTACACGACGGGCACCTGCGCCAGACGCCCTGTGGCAAACCCTCCCCCCGGTCGCCGGAGGAGACCGTGTAGCGCCGGGTCTCGCGCTGCCTGAACCAGTCATTAATGGACATGCTGCTCCGATGGTGCGGGGACGATCAGACGGTAGGATAGCGCGGAGCCGCCCCTGCAGGCGACCCCGCGGCAGGTGTTCGATACCGGGCCGTGACCCGGGAACCGATCGACGGGGAGATGGTGACCGTACGTCGGCAGCCCTCTCAGAGCACGAAGTCCTTCTCGCCGCTGAACACGGCGAGAGCGTCGGCCACACTGTAGTCCGCAAGTGTGATGGACGAGATGGCCTTCGTGAGTCGGACGGCCTCGTCGAGCGCACGCTGGTGGATGTTCCGTCCGGTGGCGTTGCCCTTGGCCCCGCCCACGTGTATCTGCTCCCAGAGCTGAGTCAGGAACGTCTCGGCGTCCACCGTCGAGCCGCCAGCGCACACGAGGCCGGTCCGGCCAGAGGCGAGCGACGCCTCCTTGAGCAGCTCGGCCGACGTCTTCTCAGCGGTGCCCTTCGGCGGGTTCACCTTCACGAAGTCGGCGCCGAGACAGAGCGCGGTACCTGCTGCACCCGCGATCAGGTGCGCGTCCTTCTCGTCTGCGACGGCCCTGCCCCGCGGGTAGATCCACAGCACGACGATGAGACCCACCGAGTGGGCGTCCGCGATGAGCTGTCCAGCCTCCATCATCATCTGCGACTCGTACTCGCTGCCGAGGTAGATGGTGTAGCCGATGCCGACGACATTCGCCCCGTTGTCGCGCAGGTCGAGCACGTTCTGCAGATCGTGGAGCTGCGGCGAGTACGGGTCGTCCTGGTGCTTGGCCGGGTCCTTGGCCGACGTCTTCACGAGGTGCGTCTTGGAGTTCATCTTGACGAGGTAGTTCACGTCAGGGAAGTCAGCGGCGTACTGCGCGATGAGACCACGCTGACCGGCGAGTACGCCGCACACGCCCTCGCTCCCGATGCGGAAGAGGTGCAGGGGATCGGCGTCGGCCGAGTCGATACCCTCGCCGTAGAAGTCGTCGTTCAGGTGCTCGATCTTCTGGTCGCACGCGAACAGCATGAGCCTGCCGGTCTCTCGCGTAGCGGCCAGGTAGTTGTCGATGTACGTCTCACGGGCCGATGCGGGCACATCCAGCGGAACACGGACTTCACTGCGGGTGATGGTCGGCATGAGACTCCTCCTTGGTGGATCGAGCGTGACAGCAGGGACGGCGCCCTCCGGAGCCGCACCGGCATAACCTTAGCCGATTCACCCACCGGCCGCCACACGACCCACGAACAGTGGAGGCGTGTGCTTCTCAGCCGAGCGGTAGCTCCATGCGCATGTGCGGTATCCGTGTGCGGCCCGAGGGGAACGGCCCATCAGTGGTCCGCCACCCGAGACCACGATAGAAGCCCTCGGCGGTGCACCGGGAGTGCAGCCAGATCGACGCCAGACCTAGCTCACGCGCGTGCTGCTCGACGGCGAGCATCACCGCGCGCCCCACGCCCCGTCCTTGTACACCGTGCGACACGCAGACCATACGGACGCACCCGGTCTCCGACCCGGGCTCCACGACCAGCGCCGCCGTGCCCACGAGGCGGCCCTCGCGTTCGGCGATGACGACGGTGCTGCCCGGGAGCGTCTTCTCGTCCAGGTCCCACCGCTCGAGCCCGAACGGCGCCATGAGCACCTCGTGCCGCAGCACGTGCACGTCGGCCATGCGCGAGTCATCTGGTGCGATCCACTCGATGGTGAGGGCGTGCACGTCAGCCCCGGTACCGGTTGGTGATCGGCATGCG
>CAYMSA010000048.1:1460-6192 GCA_964392965.1 uncultured Coriobacteriaceae bacterium | reverse complement strand
GGCGGCTTCGTGAGCGTGGCCTCGGGAACGGCCGCACCCTGCGCGTTACGCCAACGCGCCAGGTCGTAGACGTGCGTCTTGAAGACGTCCTTGATGGGTGCGAATCCTCCCACCATGTCACCGTAGAGCGTGGAGTAGCCGACCGCGAGCTCGCTCTTGTTGCCGGTCGCCAGCACAAGCCACCCGTTGGCGTTCGAGAGGGCCATGAGGATCGTCCCCCGGATGCGAGCCTGGAGGTTCTCCTCGGCGAGTGTCAGACGAAGTTCGCCGAGCGCCGAACTCAGAGTGTGCTCGAAGGCCGCGAGGGAACCGGTGATAGGAATCTCGACGGCCTCGATGCCGAGAGCGTCCGCGAGCGCGTACGCGTCGGTCAGACTTCCCTCGCTCGAGTACGGACCCGGCATGAGTACACCATGGACGTGCCCGGGGCCGAGCGCGTCGGCGGCGAGAGTCGCCACGAGCGCGGAATCGATGCCGCCCGACAGACCGAGGACAACATCCGTGAAGCCGTTCTTGCGCACGTAGTCGCCAAGGCCGGTGAGGAGTGCAGAGTAGACCTCACCTGGAGCTTGATGTTCTATCGGTAGCGGCTCGATGCGACGGCGAGTGTCGGGCGTCACCGCAGCGCCCGACGCGCCGAGGCCAGTGTCGCACGGCACGCCGACCGGGATGAGCGCCACCTCCTCTGCGAAGGCGGCAAGCCTGCCCGCGACTCCACCGTCAGATGCGAGCACCACCGAACGCCCGTCGAAGACGAGCTCGTCCTGCCCACCGACGAGATTGCAGTACGTGATCCACACACCATGCTCGCGCGCCCGCCCCGCGAGCATGGCCTCACGCTCCCCCGCCTTGCCCATGTGGTAGGGCGATGCCGAGAGGTTGAGGATGACCTCCGCACCCGCGGCCGAAAGCCGTGCCACCGTTTCGTCGATCCAGATGTCCTCGCAGATGGTGATCGCACATGCCGCGCCGCCGATGCGGACGATGACATCCGCGGATCCAGCGCCGAAGTAGCGCTCTTCGTCGAAGACGCTGTAGTTGGGCAGCAGCCGCTTGTGATAGACAGTCTCGATGCGACCGTCACGCACGAACGCAGCGGCGTTGCCCACCCGGCCGACGGGCCCAGACAGGGCGGCCTCGGCCACGCGGTCGACGAAACCGATGACCGCGGGTACGGGAGAACGCTTCGCGAACTCGGCCACTGCCTCGACGGAGCGGTCCACGAAGTCGGGCCTGGCGAGCAGGTCCTCGGGAGGGTAGCCCGTGAGCATGAGCTCGGGGAAGAGCACGACGTCCGCGCCCGCGGCGCTCTCGGCGGCGCGAAGGCAGCGCTCGAGGTTGCCCCGGATGTCCCCGACCACGGCGTTGATCTGTGCGAGTGCTATCTGCATTCGCCGAGTCTAGCACTCGCGACCCGTCGCCGTGGAGCCGCGCAGCGGCGCCCACGCCTCTCGCTCGCGGTCAGACAGTGACGGCATACGCCATCCCCGTCGGCTACACTGTCATCAGACACGTCGGGGCCACCGGCTCCGTGAAGACTGCCGGCCCCGCTCCCGGAGGAGGCTCTCGTGAACAGGCGACGCACATCGCTCTCGCTCGTGCTCACCATGGCGCTGCTCATCGCGCTCACCGCGTGCGGGGGCGGGGGCACCTCGGCCGGACCGACCGGCTCCGATGATCCGGTACTCGTGCCCGAGGATGAGATTCCCGCCGCATCCGATGCGCTCGCGGATGGCACCCCGGTGATGTACGAGTTCTACTCTGACACTTGAGGCGCCTGCCGCGACATGGCTCCCGTGGTCAACGGGATAGCGCCCGAGTATGAAGGTATCGTCGAGTTCGCAATCATCGATGTGGGCGTACGGGGAGGGTCGGACCTCGCCAACCGCCTCAACGTCCAGTACCTGCCGACGTTCGTCATGGTGAATGGTGACGGCTCTGTCGCCCAGACGATCATCGGCACGATGTCGGAGGACGATCTGAGAGCGGCGCTCGACGCGCTCGAGTGACATCTGGCCTTCGGGCCACGTCAGACGCCGCGAGCGATTCCGAGCGCTATGGTGAGCCGCTCGAGTTCCTCCCCGGTCGTGATGCCCCCGTCATCGGCGAGGAAGATGCCCTCGGAGCGCGCCAGTCTGCCGAGGAGACCGCCGAGCGCCTCGGCCCGGGTCGCGCTCACCAGCTCACCGGTGATGAGCCCCCCGAACACCGCCAGTCCCAGCATCTGCGCAGCGTGTACGATTCGCAGATAGCCGTCCACCGTGAGTCCGCCACCCACGTGCACGCCCGCGAATCCCGCCCGTGCGATCGACGGCAGCAGCACGCGGATGTCACCGTCTGAGTGCAGGACGACCGGCATCCCGAGCTCGCGCGCCTCGTCGGTCAGCCGTCCATAGCGAGGCATCAGCTCGCCGATCACGAAGTCCGGCGCCACGAGCGGCCCCTCGCTTCCCGCGAGGTCCTCGGCGAGCACGAGCACCCGGGAGCCCAGGTCGTGGCCGACGCGCATCGAGCCGGAGAGTCCTGCGATGCCGTGGTCGAGTACCGAGCAGAAGCCCTCGGGATCGGTGAGCGTCTGGCGGAGCCCTTCAAGGACTCCACGCTCCTCGATGAGTGGCCAGAGGGGTCCGGAAAGCACCCACATCGGCGCGACACCCGCCTCGATCAGTGCGTCGACAAGCGCAGTCGCGTGCGAGGAGTCCTCCGGGACGAACGCGAACGCCGCGTCGAGGTCCTCGCACAGCCGGACGAGCCCCGCGACGGGGTCGGAATCACCGGTGTCGCCGCAAGCACCCGCCAGGTCCTCGGGGATGAAGGAGAGGCCGAACGGGAACGGCTGCCGGGCGGTGTCCCGCAGTCCTTCGAGGCCGCTCACTCCACCTCACTCCCCTTCGAATGCCCGGAACACCTGTTCCGCGCAGCTCCGCCAGTAGGCCTCCCGATCCGAGACATCCTCGCCGCGCCCTGCAGCATGCCGGAAGTAGCCTTCGCCCGGGCGCCCGGTGTCCGCGCGCACGACCAACGTGGCCAATACGACGCCGTGTTCACGGTCGGCCGCGTCACACGCCTCGTCGAGGAACGCCATCATCGCCCACGACCTCGGTTTGAGCTCGATCGATGCGATCGAACGACAGAGCTCACCGTACGTGATCGTGCCGCGCTCCCGGGCGCACCGTCTGAGGATCTCCTCGGCCTCGTCACGTGCATGCTCCCACGCGGAAGGAGAGAAGCCGTATCGAGTCTGGTCGGACATACCGTGAGTATCGCACATGGACAGGAGTAACATGGTCGTGCAATGGATGAACGCATTCCTATACCCGAATCCGACGACGCTCTCCTCGCCGAGTGCGAAGTGTCGGCGTTTCGTAGCAGCGGAGCAGGCGGCCAAAGCGTCAACACCGCTGACAGTGCCGTACGCCTCAAACACCTGCCGAGCGGCATCGTGGTAGTCGGCCGACGGGAGCGCAGTCAGCTCCTCAACAAGCGCGACTGCCTCGCGCGCCTGCGAAGACGGCTCATGGAGCAAAACGCCGCACTCGATGTGCCCAAGCGCATCCCAACCCGCAAGTCCCGAGGGGCAAAGGAACGTCAGCTTCGCGCGAAGCATCTGCGGTCGCGCGTCAAACACACACGGGGACGGGTCCGCGGGAGCGACGAGTGATGGGCCCGGAAACCGATTCCCGGACCCGGGGCCTCAGGGCTTTCCCGAGTCCACGATTCGCTTGTGCGCCTGGATGTACAGCTCCGGCAACCGTTGATACGCCTGGACGCGCACGGACTTCAACCTGAACGCCACACCCATGCCCAGGTTGAAGAACTGCCTTCCGATGTCCTTCTGGGGGAAATCGTAGAAGCCGTGGGCCTTGTAGAAGCGATGATCGTCGCCGACGACCCCCCTCATGCTGTAGATGAGGTCGCGGAAGATCTTAAGCCCGCCGAGACCGAGAAAGTTGACACTCTTCTGATACTTCGCTGCGGTGGCTCGCGCCAGCCGACGAGCTGAACCGCGAATGAGCTCCTCGAGCACCGCCGAGTCCTCGTACTCGTCGCCGATGATGCACATCGAGTTCTCGCGGCCCACGTTGTCCTTGCCCTCCAGGAACTGGCGCACTCCCGGCAGCGCGCGGAGCGGCCCCGCGACGAGATAGGCCGTGTGTTTACCCATCATGCTCGTCCGATGTCCGTTCGAGAACGTGCGGTCCAGGAACAGCTTCCAGACGGGGGCCAGGTAGCGGTCCTCGATGTTCATGCCGAACACCAGCACATCACACGTGTCGACAAGGTTCAGGTAGAAGTCCTGGAAACCGTCGGTCCGATCACACTCGCCGACGAACTCGCACCGGAGGCATCCGTGACAGCCGGACTCGTAGGGGAACTCATTGATGTCGACCACCTCGACAGGATGCGGATACGCGTCGATGAAGACGTCTATCATCCGCGAGAGGTTCCGCTCCTTGCCAGATTCGTCCGTCAGGAGCACCGTCCGGGGCATCCCGGCCCCTTTCTCGCCGGCGCGCACATCCACAGCGCCGAGCTTGCCCGGCTTGAACGCGGGGGAACCCGATGAGGGCAACGGCATGAACTTCCGTTCGACCACAGCGTGTTCGCGACACGCCTGCACGAATTCATGCATGAAGAATCGCATGCTCGCCCTGTGTTCTTCTCCGAGCATATCGGTGTTGTCCGCCGTCCGCCCTTCCATGAAGCGCATACCCAGGTCCTCGCTCGTACC
>CAYMSA010000048.1:0-1360 GCA_964392965.1 uncultured Coriobacteriaceae bacterium | reverse complement strand
GCGTGCAGTACCCGCCACTCGATGTGCGGTTCCTGCCCAAGCATGTAGAGGCTGTGCTGCAAAGTCAGGCTCTGCTCACCTTTGGGACTCCCGTTCACCACGAGAATCCGGATCCTCTCCTCCACAGACGGCCCCTCCCCCTGCTCGAAACCTGCACCCGTCATATCCTAGCAGTGACTCGCCGCTGGTACCCTGCCCTGCGATGACTGGCTGATGCGATAGCCCACACAAAGCAAACCACCTGTCACGACGCTATGCGTCACGACAGGTGGCGGTGTCTTGTTGGTGGAGGCGAGGAGAATCGAACTCCTGTCCACGACAGCCCCCTAGGGAGTATCTCCAGGCTCAGTCACATCTTGGCATTCGGTTCGGGCGACACGGTGTGACGAGCGTGCCCGTTCCTAGCTGGTTCGGTCTTTCACGGCAACATACCGGCTACGTTTGCCGCGGCAGTCCCCTGAGATGACATCTGATCCGGTGACAGGGACGCGCACCGGGAGACGTCGCTGCACTATTTAGGCAGCGAGAGCGTAATTTTTGTCGACGTTTGAGCGTCGTTGCCCCTGTTTAGCGAGGTAAGGCGACCTCGGCCTGCTGCTCCCCTCAGAACTCCCGTGTCGAAACCAGTCGCCCCCGGGGTGTGAGGTATGTGAAGGTGCTCCGAACCCTCATGTCCGGAGCTGCATTATAGCGCGCTGCGGGGAATCGTGCCGCGCGGACGTGTCTGTACCGCAACGTCGACTGCCGCCCCGCAGCGCGAGCCGCCGGGAGGAAGTCCGCGTCACTACCCCCTGCTTCGCTCCTTGAGGGCACGCTCGACATCGCGCGTGTGGTCGCGCTCGGCGATGGAATCGCGCTTGTCGTAGAGTTTCTTGCCGCGAGCGAGCCCGAGCTCGATCTTCACGAGATTCGAGGGCGAAAGGTAGATCGCCAGCGGCACGATCGTGTAGCCACGCTCCTTAGTCTTACCGATGAGGTAGCGTATCTCGGCTTTGCGTAGCAGTAACTTGCGCGCCCGATCGCTGTCGACGTTGCTACGGTTGCCGTGGCTGTACGGGGAGATGTGGACTCCATGGAGCCACAGCTCCCCGTTGCGCACGGTGGCGAAACTGTCACGCAGGTTCGCCTTGTTCTCGCGCAAGGACTTGACCTCCGTGCCGGTGAGCACGATGCCGGCCTCGAATGTCTCGTCGACGAAGTAGTCGTGGTACGCCTTCTTATTGGAGGCGATGGTCTTCTTCTCGCGCGCCATGATGTCCGTTCCTTAGGGCCTGAAGTCCGTGCCCGGCTCCAGCCGGAGGACGAACGCCGCGAGCAGACGAGCCGTGTCCACGATGTCCTGGAGCGCCAGCACCTCGGT
>CAYMSA010000047.1:1700-13816 GCA_964392965.1 uncultured Coriobacteriaceae bacterium | reverse complement strand
GTCGCCATGCTCGCCTGTGCGCGCATCGGGGCAGTCCACTCGGTGGTCTTCGGGGGCTTCTCGGCGACGGCCCTGCGCAGTCGCATCCAGGACTGTGGCGCGCGTCTGCTTGTGACGGCCGATGAGGGACTCCGGGGTGGCCGCACCGTGCCACTCAAGGCAGCAGCCGACGAGGCGCTTCTCGAGTGCCCCGGCGTCGAGTCGTGCATCGTCGTGCGCCGCGGTCTGGGAGCCGTCGACATGGAACCAGAGCGCGACACCTGGTGGCACGACGAGATGAGCACGAACGGGTTCCATCGACCGCGTACGCCAGAACCGGTCGGGGGTGAGGATCCGCTCTTCGTGCTCTACACGTCGGGATCGACCGGTATCCCGAAGGGCATCGTGCACACGACCGCCGGTTACTTGTTGCATTCGCTGTTGTCGTTCAAGGCGGTGCTCGACTACCGCGACGACGACGTCTACTGGTGTACCGCCGACATAGGGTGGGTGACCGGGCACAGCTACGTCGTCTACGGGCCGCTCGCCGCCGGTGCCACGATCGTGATGTTCGAAGGAGTGCCTACCCATCCCGATCCGGGACGGTACTGGTCCATCGTCGAAAAGCACGCTGTGAGCATCTTCTACACCGCGCCCACGGCCATCAGGGCACTCATGCGGCATGGCGCCGAGTGGCCGGCGAAGTACGACCTCTCCTCACTCCGCCTGCTCGCGACCGTCGGCGAACCTATCAACCCGGAGGTCTGGCACTGGTACCGCGACACCATCGGTGCCGGCCGTACGCCGGTTGTGGACACCTACTGGCAGACGGAGACGGGCGGCTTCCTGATCGCGCCGTTCCCGGCCGCTACACCTCTCAAGGCGGGGTCGGCGTCGTGGCCGTTCTTCGGTGTCGTGCCCGTGGTCGTGCGCGAGGACGGTTCGCCCGCTGAGCGCGAGGAAGCCGGTTACCTGATCATCGACCGTCCGTTCTCGGGCCTCACGCGCGGTATGTGGGGCGATCGGGAGCATCGGCGCATGCGGGAGACCTACTTCACGCGCTTCCCGGGTCGGTACTTCACCGGGGACGGTGCACGGATGGACGCCGACGGCGACTTCTGGCTCCTCGGCAGGGTGGATGACGTGATGAACGTGAGCGGTCATCGTCTCGACACGGCCGAGGTTGAGAGCGCACTGGTGAGTCACGAGAGCGTGAGCGAGTCGGCGGTCGTCGGCTTCCCGCATCCGGTGAAGGGTGAGGGGGTCTACGCGTACGTGGTGCTGCGCGACGGCTACTCCGTGAGCGACGAGCTCGCCACCATCCTTTCGGGACACGTGGCCCGCATCATCGGCCCGATCGCGCGGCCCGATCGCATACAGTTCGTCCGAGAGCTCCCGAAGACGCGGAGCGGGAAGATCATGCGACGCATCCTGCGCAAGATCGCCGGTGGCAGCCGGGACATCCTGGAGTTCGGTGACCTTTCGACGTTGGCCGAGCCGAGCGCCGTGAGGGACGTGATCGACGGGGCGGGCGAAGGCGCGGGACGTCCGGGCTAGAGCCGGTTGCGGTCTGGTGGTCGTCAGCGGCTCGCGACCGCCACGAGACGAGGGACGACGTTCTCCCGGAGCCACTCCGGCGCGGGTGGTTCCCCTGTGGCGTCGGTCACGACGAACGTGTCGCGGGCCCTGCGGGCAACGGTGTCGACCGCGGCCCGGCGGATGTCGAGACTCGCCTCCTCGAGCACGTGGGTAAGGTCGTAGAGGAGCCCGGTGCGGTCGTCGGCACGCACGGTGAGCGTCGTGCCGAAGCTCTCGTGCGGACCGGTGCGCACGTCGGCGGCTCTCGGCCTGAGCCGGTCACGGTCGTAGCACGCGCGGCGTTCCCGGAGACGGGTCGCGGTCAGCTCACGGTCGACCAGCGCGGTGTGGAGCTGGTGCTCGAACGTGCTCCACGTGCCGCCGGTCACCGGTGCGCGTGTCGCTGTCGTCACCGTGAACGAGTCGAGCGCGATACCGTTCGCGCTCGTGTACGCCTCGGCGGCCAGAACCGAGAGGCCGCTGAGCTCGATGGCGGCCGCGATGCCGGCGAAGAGGCCCGGCCGGTCCCGCATGACGATATCGAGCACGTGCGTGTCAGCGATCGGGCCGGGCCGCACGGAGAACGACACCTCCCGCGCACCGCCCGGGGCCGTCGTCTCGCGGACGAGAGCCGCGTCACGGAGCACTGCCGAGTGGTCGCGTGTGGCGAGGTAGCGGAGCGGCACCCGCTCGAGGAAGTCGAGGACCGTGCGGGAGGAGCCCCGGGAGGCGGCCACGCGCAGTGCGGCCGCGCGCGTCTCCTCCGCGGAGGCGACGATTCCCGCGCCGTCGACGTCCGGCGAGAGCGCGGCCTCGAGTTTGCTCGCGAGGTCCCCCATGAGTGCAGTGCGCCAGGGGGTCCAGACGTCCGGCCCGGTGGCCCGGAGGTCCGCCACCGCGAGCTGGTAGAGCGGAGCGACGAGCGCCTGATCGCCGATGCGGGCGGCCGTCGTGAGCACGACGTCCTCGTCGGCGAGGTCCGCGGTGGTGGCGACGTGCGGGAGGAGCAGGTGTTCTGCTACCAGCATGGCCACGATGCCGGCCTCGGCGGGCAGGAGGCCGAGCCGCCGGGCGACACCGCGCGCCTCGACAGCGCCGCGCGACGCATGGCCTTCCCCGGGCGCTCGCTTCCCGATGTCGTGGGTGAGGGCGGCCACGCAGAGCTCTCGGGCGTACGGACCCTCGAGCGCGGTGTCGATCACACCCGGAGCGGGCTCGCCGAGCGCGACGAGCGTGCGCAGGGAGTGTGCTCCCACGGTGTAGCGGTGCGTGAGGCCGGGTCGGCGCAGGAGCATGAGCTCCCGGAAGCCCGGCAGCGCGTCCTCGAAGGCGCCGTCCCATGCCGCGCGTTCGAGGTCGTCGAGCGACGTCTCCCCGCGCCGCGCCGTGGCCAGCAGTCCAGGCAGGGCGATTCTGTCGAGGGACGCCCGCTCGACGCCGTGGACGCGATCGCGGACGTCGAGTAGCGTGTGGTGGGCGGTGGCGAGCGCGTGCTGCAGGTTCTCCGCGTCGATCGAGGCGTCGTGTGCGCTCTCTATCGTGAGCGTGTTGGTCGCGCGTGGCGCGTGTGCCTGGAGGCGCCACCGGGCCGAGGTGATGACGTCGGCGGCGCGGGTGAGGGCGTCATACTCGGCCGGGGAGAGCAGTCCGAGGCCGACGAGCGGTTGCGGATCGAGCGCATGCACCCCGGAGAGAAGCGCAGCGGTCCAGGTGAGCTCGTCGAGGTCCCGCTGACCGCCAGCGCCGTTCTTGAGCTCCGGTTCGAGCAGGTAGGGCGAGCCCGGGCGCTCGCGTGCGATGATCGCGGACAGGGCGTCTCCTGCGACACCACGCCGTCGAATGCGCCGAAACGCGTCCGCGGAGACGCGGGAGGCCAGCCGTCGGTCGCCCGCGATCGGTCTGGCGGTGAGGAAGCCGGTGAGGCTCTCGAGCTCGGAGCCGAGTGCCGCGAGATGCTCCCTCGGCGAGCGGACCTGGTGTCCGACGGCGAGCCCTGCGTCCCAGAGCGGGTAGAGGAGCGCGGTCACCAGCGGTTCAAGGGCGTGCTGGTCGGCACTCGTGACGACCAGCAGGTCGAGATCGGAAGCGGGCAGGAGACGTCTCGCACCCCAGCCACCGGTTGCGAAGAGGGCAGCCGGGGTGCGCATCCGTTCGAGCGCGGGGGCCGCAAGTGCCGAGACGGCGGCATCCGTGAGGTCCGACAGCTCCCGGGCAGCCGCAGTCCCCGGCGACGCTGAGACGACGAGCTCCTGGCGTTGGAGCAGGAACGTCGTAAGCGGGCCGGGGACCATGGCAGTAGTCCTACAGCGCTTCGGTGCCGCGCTCGCCGGTGCGGATCCGGACAGCGGCTTCGCAGTCGTAGGTGAACACCTTGCCGTCACCGATCTTGCCCGAGCGGGCCGCCTCGACGATCGCTTCCTCCACGGCGGTGGCGAGGTCGTCGGTGACAACCACTTCGATCTTGAGCTTCGGCACGAAGTCGACGGTGTACTCGGCGCCGCGGTAGATCTCCGTGTGGCCCTTCTGGCGTCCGAAGCCCTTGACCTCGTACGCTGTCATGCCCGCCACGCCGAGCCCGTGCAGGGCCTCCTTCACCTCGTCCAGCTTGTGGGGCTTGATGATGGCCTCGATCTTCTTCATGGTCACTCCTTCTTGTGTCGTGTCGGATGGCTGCGGGGTCTCGTCCGGTGCCGATAGGCGTCGGATCGGGTGGTCCGCTCGCTCAGTCAGCCGCATAGCCTTCTTCCGAGTGCAGGGCCAGGTCAAGACCGGTGACCTCGGCTTCCTCTTCGACCCGTAGTCCCATGACCTTCTCGGTGACCTTGAGGATGATGATGCTGAGGATGAAGGAGAAGAGCCAGGCCGCGACGATCGCGACGATCTGCACGACCACCTGCATGGGATTGCCGTCGATGAGGCCGCTGCTTGCCGCGTTCACGGCGGTCGTCGCGAAGACGCCTGTGAGGATGGCGCCCGTGGTTCCGCCTACACCGTGGATACCCACGACGTCCAGCGCGTCATCGAACTTGAACCTCTTCTTGAGGCTGAGACCGAAGTAGCAGAGCGCTCCGCCGATGAGACCCATGAGGATCGCCGCCCAGGGTGCCACGAACCCGGCCGCAGGCGTGATGACGACGAGTCCTGCCACCGCACCGGAGGCGGCGCCGAGGACGGTGGGCTTGCCCGCGTGGAGCTTCTCGGTCACGACCCAGCCTATGATCGCTGCCGATGCGGCCACCATGGTGTTGAGGAAGGCGGTCCCGGCGAGTTCGTTCGCGCCGAGCGCGGAACCGGCGTTGAAGCCGAACCAGCCGAACCAGAGGATGCCGGCGCCGAGGACGGTGAGCGGCAGGTTGTTGGGGCGCATCGTCTCGCTGTCGAGTCCCTTGCGTTTGCCGAGCACCAGCGCGGCGGCGAGAGCTGCGGCGGCCGAGGAGATGTGGACGACCGTGCCGCCTGCGAAGTCGAGGGCCCCCAGGTTGAACAGCCAGCCGTCGGCCTGCCACACCCAGTGCGCGAGCGGGCTGTACACGAGGATCGCCCAGGCCGACGTGAACACGACGTAGGCCCCGAACTTCATGCGTTCGGCGATCGCACCGGTGATGAGGGCCACCGTGATGATGGCGAACATGCCCTGGAACATCGCGAAGACGCTCTGCGGGATCGTGCCCACGAGTCCGGTCACGGCGCCGAGCCCGACAAGATCCAGTCCGCCGATGAACGGAGCGAGTACTCCGCTGCCCTCACCGAACGCGAGCGAGTACCCGATGAGCGCCCAGATCACCCCCACCGTGCCCATCGCGAAGAAGCTGTGCATCGTGGTCGAGAGCACGTTCTTGCGCCGTACCATGCCGCCGTAAAACGCTGCCAGACCTGGCGTCATGAACAACACCAGAGCTGTTGATGCGAGCACCCATGCGGTGTCGCCTGTATCGAGTCCGGGCATAGCCGCCTCCTCCTTCGTAGCACCTGCGCCGGTCGCCGTCGCCGGTGGTCCTCCATGACACATCGAGCGTAGGAGGGTGAGGTTTCCGGAGTGTTTCGAGCACGGGTCGAGGGTGTGAAGAACTAGCGGTCGACTTTGACGGAGGGTCAGCCCGCGTCGAGCCGGGGCGGTAGCGGATCGCGGGTGTCCCGCGTGGCGCGTCGGCAACACATCGCGGGCCGCACTCGCCGTCGCGTACTCGGGCAGGGTAGTACAATGGACGTTTACCGGAGAGAACGCTCCGGTGAGAACCATCCTCTCCACTGGGAAGGACACCCCCACGATGTCCCTCGATCGCATCATCATTCGCGGTGCACGCGAACACAACCTCAAGAACATCGACCTCGAGATCCCGCGCGACAGACTGGTCGTCGTCACCGGCCTCTCGGGTTCCGGGAAGTCGTCCCTCGCATTCGACACCATCTACGCCGAGGGACAGCGCCGCTACGTGGAGTCGCTCTCGGCCTACGCGCGGCAGTTCCTTGGCCAGATGGACAAGCCGGACGTCGACCACATCGAAGGCCTCTCGCCGGCAGTCTCCATCGACCAGAAGACCACGAGCAAGAACCCGCGCTCGACGGTGGGAACCGTGACCGAGATATACGACTACCTCCGTCTGCTCTTCGCCCGTGTGGGTGTTCCGCACTGCCCGATCTGCGGGCGTCGGATCGAGCGCCAGACGCCCGAGCAGATCGTGGACGCGATCCTGGAGCTCCCGGAAGGGACGCGGTTCCAGGTGCTTGCGCCCGTCGTGCGCGGCCGGAAGGGGGAGTACGGCAAGCTCCTCGCCGACCTGCGCGCCGAGGGGTTCACGCGGGTGCGGGTGGATGGTACCGTGCGAGGCCTCGAGGAGGAGATCGACCTCGATAAGAAGTACAAGCACACGATCGAGGTCGTACTCGACCGCCTTGTCATGAAGGACTCGATACGCACGCGCCTTGCCGAGAGCGTCGAGATGGCTCTCCGCCTCGCGGAGGGGTCGGTCATCGTGGCCGTCGTGGACGGAGACGAGCTCGAGTACTCGCAGGCGCTCGCGTGTCCGGAGCATGGGTTCTCGATGGATGAGCTCGCGCCCCGCGACTTCTCGTTCAATGCGCCGTACGGGGCCTGCCCGGCCTGCTCCGGTCTCGGTAGCAGGCTCGAGGTTGATCCGGACCTGCTCGTCCCGGATCCTGACCGGAGTCTCGCCGAGGGTGCGATCAAGCCTTACTCGGGGAACCTGAACTACTACCCGCAGTTAGTCGAGGCGGTGGCGAAACACCTCGGCGTGAGCATCGACACGCCGTGGAACGAGCTGTCCGAGGACGTCCGGCACGCCTTTCTGCACGGGCTGGGCAAGGAGCGCATCCGTCTGGACTACGTGACGCGCGATGGCCGCGAGACGTTCTGGCACACACAGTACGAGGGCGCCGTGGCGAGCGTGGCCCGCCGGCATGCCGAGACCGATTCGGACGTGACGAAGGAGAAGCTCGAGGAGTACATGGCGGTCATCCCGTGCGCCGAGTGCGGGGGAACGCGACTCAAGCCGGAGATCCTCGCCGTGACGTTCGGAGGGAAGAACATCCACGAGGTGACCCGGCTCTCTGCCAAGGACTCGCTCGCGTTCTTCGAGGGCGTCGAGCTCACGGCGCGCGAGGAGACGATCGCCCGGCGAATCGTGAAGGAGATCGTCGCACGCCTCCGCTTCCTCGTGGACGTGGGCCTCGACTACCTCACGCTGGAGCGGGCCACGGCAACGCTCTCGGGCGGGGAGGCGCAGCGTATCCGGCTCGCGACGCAGATCGGCAGCGGACTCGTGGGCGTGCTCTACATCCTCGACGAGCCGTCCATCGGTCTGCACCAGCGGGACAACGCGCGGCTCATAGACACCCTTCAGCGGCTGCGCGACCTCGGCAACACGGTCATCGTCGTCGAGCACGATGAAGAGACGATGCGCGCTGCGGACTACGTGATCGACATGGGGCCCGGCGCCGGAGAGCACGGCGGCGAGCTCGTGTGTGTGGGTACGCCGGAGGAGATCCTCGCATGCCCGGACTCGCTCACCGGCCGGTACCTGGCGGGTGAGGTGACGATTCCGGTACCCGAACACCGCCGCTCGGCCGAGCGCGGGCACATCACGCTCCGTGGCGCGCGGGAGAACAATCTCAAGGACATCGACGTTGCGATCCCGCTCGGCATGTTCGTCGTGGTGACGGGCGTGAGCGGTTCCGGCAAGAGCTCGCTCATCGCTGACACGCTTGCGCCGGCGCTCTCGAACGCCGTCTATCGTACCCGCCATCGCACCGGCAAGCACCATCGCATCGAAGGGCTCTCCGAGGTCGACAAGGCGATCACCATCGACCAGAGTCCCATCGGGCGGACGCCGCGATCCAATCCCGCCACCTACACCGGAATCTGGGACGACGTGCGTTCGCTGCTCGCCTCCACCAACGAGGCGAAAGCACGCGGCTATGCGCCGGGACGGTTCTCCTTCAACGTCCGGGGCGGCCGCTGCGAGGCGTGCAAGGGTGACGGGCAGATCAAGATCGAGATGCACTTCCTCCCGGACGTCTACGTGCCGTGTGAGGTCTGCAAGGGCGCTCGCTACAACCGCGAGACGCTCCAGGTCACCTACAAGGGCAAGACGGTTGCTGACATCCTCGACATGCCGGTGGAGGAGGCGCTCCACTTCTTCGAGAACATCCAGCCCATCCGACGTAAGCTCCAGACGCTCTACGACGTGGGTCTCGGTTATGTGAAGCTCGGCCAACCGGCGACGACGCTCTCCGGCGGAGAGGCGCAGCGCGTCAAGCTGGCATCCGAGCTTCAGAAGCGCTCGACCGGGCGCACGTTCTACATCCTCGACGAACCGACGACGGGACTCCACTTCGACGACGTCCGTCAGCTCCTCGACGTTCTGCAACGGCTCGTCGACGCGGGGAACACCGTGCTCGTCATCGAACACGACCTCGATGTCATCAAGAGCGCCGACTGGGTCATCGACCTCGGTCCCGAGGGCGGGGACCGGGGCGGCGAGGTCGTTGTGACGGGTACACCCGAGGAAGTCGCCGCCTGCCCCGAGTCGTACACCGGCCGCTTCCTGAAGCCGGTACTCGAGCGTGGAGGAGCGGGTTCGTCAGACTCCCGTTGAGCGAACAGAGGCCGGGAGTCGTGACGCAGGCCGCGGATTGGATATACAGGGAATGAGAGCCTGACCGTCGACGTGGGGAGGTTGTGCATGGAAGATCTGAAGGCGTTGCTCATCGAGAAGACCGGCATCGACGAGGCTGCTGCCGAGAAGGTCATCGGCTTCCTCGATGAGAACTGGGACGAGGTCGCCAAGTCCATCGGCGGGGAGAAGATGGAGGATCTCGGCGAGGCCGTCGGTGACGTCATCGAGGATGTGAAGGGGAAGATCAGCGGCCTGTTCGACAAGAAGTAGCGAAGACCACGCTCCGCTCGGTGCGGCGAGGTGCCCGAAAGCGCCTCGCCGCGCTATGCTTTGAGACATGAACACCACGCCTGACGGGCGGCCTTCGGTCGCCGAGAGACTGACCGTCGTCCCGGACGCGCCGGGTGTCTACCTGTGGAAGCAGGCCGACGAGATCCTCTACGTCGGCAAGGCGAAGTCCCTCCGCAAGCGCATGCGGCAGTACGTGAGCGGGCACGACGAACGCGAGCGCATCCCGCTCATGATGGAGCGCGTCGACGGCTTCGATTACGTGGTCACCGGCAACGAGGTCGAGAGTCTCATCCTCGAGGCGAACCTCATCAAGCAGCTCAGGCCGCCCTACAACGTCGACTACAAGGACGACAAGAGCTTCCCGTTCATCGCGCTGACCGCAGACGACCCCTTTCCCGCGATCAAGTACACGCGCGAGAAGCATCGGCCAGGAACCAGGTATTTCGGGCCGTACACGGACGCGCGGGCGGCGCGTGAGACCATCGAGGTCGCGCGACGGGTCTATCCCGTGTGCCGCACCACCTGCCTTGAGTGGAAGCGTCTCACCGCGAAGGGCGGCGCTCCGGGCGGGCGGCCGTGCTTCGACTACCACATCGGCAAGGGCCCCGGGCCGTGCGTGGGCGCCATCACGCAGGAGGCGTACGCCGAGAACGTCGCGAACGTGGCCGCCTTCCTCGAGGGGCGGCAGGCCGAGGTGGCCGAGCGGCTCGAGCGCGCGATGCTCGAGGCCGCGGCTCAGCTCGACTACGAGCGCGCGGCCCGGCTCCGAAACTCGCTCGACGCCGTGAGAGCGGTGCTCGAGCGCCAGCGGGTGGTCTCGGACCGACGGCTTGACATCGACGTCATCGGCCTGGAGCGCGAGGAGACGATCGCCGGGGTGCATCTGTTGCTTGTGCGTGAAGGCCGCGTGCTAGCCGGCAACGAGTTCGTACTCGACAAGGGCCTTGATGTGGCAGGCCCGGAGCTCATCGAAGGCCTCCTGCTGCGCTACTACACGCAGGCCTCGCATGTACCGAAGGAGGTCGTCCTCCCCGAGCTTCCGGAGGACCTCGCTGTCGTGGAGGAGTGGCTTTCGGGCCTGCGAGGCTCGCGCGTACGGCTGTTGGTCCCCCGGCGTGGCGAGAAGCGCGCGCTCGCGGACCTCGCCGGGACGAACGCACGCCACTCGCTCGCCCGCTACAAGCATCGCACCCGCTACGACGAGGAGCGGCTCAACCGCGCGCTCCTCGAGCTGGAGAGCGCGCTCGCGTTGCCCGCACCCCCGATGCGTATCGAGTGCTATGACATCTCCACGCTGCACGGCACGCACTCGGTGGGCTCCATGGTCGTGTTCGAGGCCGGTCGCGCCGAGAAGGCCGCCTATCGCCGTTTCAAGGTGCGGCTCCCGGCGGAGGAGGCGAACGACGTCGCGATGCTCTCCGAGGTGCTCCGGCGCCGCTTCGCTCGCGAGCAGGTAGGCGACACACGATTCGCCGGGCGTCCCGATCTCGTGATCGTCGACGGCGGACCGCCGCAACTGGGTGTCGCGGCCGGGGTCATGGAGGAACTCGGATTCGGCGAGATCCCCGTTGCCGCTCTCGCGAAGCGCGAGGAGGAGCTGTTCGTGCGAGGCTGGGACGAGCCGGTCGTGCTGCCCGACGGCTCGCCTTCGCTCTATCTCGTGAAGCGCATCCGGGACGAGGCGCATCGCTTCGCCATCGAGTACCATCGCCAGCTGCGCGCGAGGACCATGACCGCCTCGGCGCTCGACGGCATCCCCGGGGTGGGTCCCGCTCGCAAGCGCGCGCTGCTCAAGCACTTCGGGTCGGTGAAGCGCCTGCGTGCGGCTACCATCGAGGAGATCGCGAGCGTTGCGAGCATCCCCGCATCGCTCGCTCCCGTCATCGCCGAGGCACTCAGGAGCGACGGCCGCCCGGAGACCGACACCGACGGGGACCGCACGCGCGGCGATGTGCCGGAGGTGCCCGATCCGCCCGCAGAGGTGTGAGGGGAACGCTCGGGGGTACCCGGCCGTCCGCATGTGGCCGGGTGGTGACGGGCAGCCCGTTCGCCTAAGGGTATACTGGAAGTCGATCACCTGACCTGGTCACCGGAGGGAGTCGTCATGAAGTTCCTTCTGCGCATGCTCATCAGCGCGCTCGCCATCTTCGGCGTCCAATACCTGTCGGGCGGGACGCTCCTGAGCGTCGACGCGTTCTGGCCGTCGGCGGTCATCGCAGCGGTCGTTCTCGCGGTCATGAACGCCGTGGTGCGGCCGGTCGTGAAGGTGCTGTCGCTTCCCATCAACATCCTCACGCTCGGGCTCTTCTCGCTCGTCATCAACGCCGCCATGCTCTATCTCGTCGCCGCGCTCGTGCCGGGACTGTACACGCACGGGTTCTGGAACACGCTGATCGCCGCGCTCATCATCTCGGTCGTCAACAGCATCGGCTCGTCGCTCATCGACCGCGACTGACGGGAGGCGATGATGACCGAGGACGTCCGTCCCGGAGACGCGCCGGCTGAAGAGCGCGACCTCGTCCTTATCACCGGTATGTCTGGCGCCGGCAGGAGCGAGGCGCTGCACACGTTCGAGGACCTCGGCTACTTCTGTATCGACAACCTCCCGCCCACGCTCCTCGGGCAGGTCGTGATGCTCACGGCGCTCCCCGGGAGCCGCATCCACCACATCGCCGTGGCCTCAGACGCCCGTGGCGGCACGTTCTTCTCGGAGCTCCTCGCCGAACTCGACGCACTCGAGGCCGAGGGTCACCGCTTTCGCATCCTCTTCCTCACCGCCGACGACCGGACGCTCATCCGGCGTTTCAAGGAGACGCGCAGAAGGCATCCGCTCGGGGAGTACGGTTCCGTCCAGGCGGGCATCTCGGCCGAGCGGTCGCTCCTGGGCGCCCTCAAAGCGCGCGCTGACTACATCATCGACACGAGCGACCTGCGTCCGATGGAGCTCCGGAGCCTCATACGGGAGTCGTTCGCCGAGGGCGAGACGACCGACCAGCTGAGCGTCACCGTCACGTCGTTCGGATTCAAGTACGGGCTCCCGATCGACGCGGACATCGTCATGGACGTGCGGTTCCTCCCCAATCCCTACTACGTCCCGCGCCTGCGGGGCAAGAGCGGGCTCGACCGGCCCGT
>CAYMSA010000047.1:0-1600 GCA_964392965.1 uncultured Coriobacteriaceae bacterium | reverse complement strand
GTCGTGCTCCGCTGTCTCCTCGCGGGGGGCTTCGAAACCACCGCGGTCGTGACGATGGCCGATGACGGCGGCAGTTCCGGGCGGCTGCGTGAGGCGCTCGGCATGCTGCCGCCCGGCGACGTCCGCAACTGTCTCGTGGCGCTCGCCGAGCCGGACAACGAGCTCGCGCGCGTCTTCCAGTATCGCCTCGGCGGCACGGACGACTTCCCGGGTCACGCGATCGGCAACCTCGTCATCGCAGCGCTCACCGACCTGAAGGGCGGGTTCGCCGAGGCCGTGGAGGCCGCCGGGCGTCTCCTCGGTGCGCGGGGACGGGTGCTTCCATCCACGCTCGCGGACGTCGTGCTCTCGGGTGTGGACGCGGCGGGCCGGACGGTCACCGGACAGGCGAACGTCGCACGTGCTGAAGGGCCGATCGCCCGGGTCACGCTCACCTCCGGCCGTGCTCCCGGCTATGGGCCAGCGCTCGAGGCGCTGCAGCAGGCGGACCTCATCGTCATCGGCCCGGGTAGTCTCTTCACCAGCGTGCTGCCGAACTTCCTCATCGACGGGGTCGCCGATGCCGTGCGCGAGAGCGGCGCACGCGTGGTCTACGTCTGCAACGTGGCGACGCTTGCCGGCGAGACGAACGGCATGGATCCGGTCGATCACGTCGAAGCGCTCCTCCGGCACGGTCTCGACGGTCTCATCGACGTCGCCCTCATCGACGCGTCGCTCCAGTGCGGTCTCGTAGGCGATGGCGAGCCTCAGGTCGTGCGCTCGGCCGAGGCGGTTCGCCGTGCGATCGAGGCCTATGGTATCGAGGCTCGTCTGGTCGACACCGTCGACCGCGCCGACCCCCGCCGCCACGATCCCGCGCTCCTGTGTGCGGCGCTCGCGGAGGTGTGGTGATGTCGTTCACCGCCGAGGTGAAGGAGGAGCTTGCACGTGTGGAGCCGCGGAGGCAGTGCTGCCCCCGGGCCGAGCTCTCGGCCCTCCTGCGCGTGGAGGGGACGCTCCACTACAGCGGCGGCGGCAGGGTCCGTCTCGAGGTCGCTACGGAGACCACACCGGTCGCCCGCCGCATCGTGAAGCTGCTCCACAGCGTCTACGATCTCAAGACCGAGATCACCGTCCGCCGTTCGGTGCTGCACAAGTCCAATAACTACCTCATCACGGTCATCGACCAGCCCGCGTTGAGGCCGGCGCTCGTCGACCTGGGTCTCATCGATGCAGACCGCACGCCGCTCTACGAGGTGCCGTCATGGCTCGTGAAGAAGGAGTGCTGCGCCGTGGCCTACCTGCGCGGAGCGTTTCTCGGCGGCGGCTTCGTCGCGGATCCGCACGGGGACTTCCACTTCGAGCTCACTGCCGAGGACGAGACGATCGCTGCGGACCTCGTGGCGCTCATGGCGCGCTTCGACATCCAGGCGCGCACGATGACCAGGCGTGGCTCGTACGCGGTCTACCTCAAGGGCGCCGAACCGATCGTGACGTTTCTCGCGCTTGCGGGGGCGCACAGCGCGCTCCTCAGGACCGAGGACGTGCGCATCCTCAAGGAGATGCGCAACGACGTGAACCGCCTCGTCAACGCCGAGACCGCCAATCTCCAGAAGACGGC
>CAYMSA010000046.1:0-13819 GCA_964392965.1 uncultured Coriobacteriaceae bacterium | reverse complement strand
ACCTTGAACGAGTCGACCACGCTCTTCCGGTCGTCGTTCATGAGCTTCCACGTCACGGACTTCGTGCCATGGCGGACCAGGTGAGTCAGGTCGGTCCAGTCGCCGGCTCCCGGGAAGAACACCCGCAGCTTTAGGTTCACGCCGGGATCCTCCGCCGCCGCTCCAGGCGGGACCTCGCTTGCTCGAGCTTCTCGGCGAGGTCGTCGATCCCATAGACGTTGCCCAGGTTGAAGTTGATCACCTCGCCCGAGGGCCCGTACCGATTGGGCGAGCCGAACGGCGTGACGCTCACCCGCTCGCGGCCGCCGGGATTGTCCCCGACCATGAGGAGGCGCGGACCCGAAGTGACGAAATCAGCACCCTCCCGCGCCGCCTGGACCTCGGCGATGGTGCCCGCGTTGCGGGCTACCTCGATCCGCCGGTCCAGCACCGCGAGCTCCGCGGCGATCTGTTCGTCCCGAGTTGACCAGAACTTCTGCCAACTCGACATCCCCTGGAGCTCTTGCTCGAGGACGAGTGCTGCCGAGGCGAGGGCCGCGAGCTTGGCGGTCCGCGCCTTCTCGAGGTCCTTCTGGGCCTGCTCCTCCGCGGCCACGGCGGCCTGAGCCTCTTCGTAGGGTTGCTCCGCGGTCTCGCGCTGGGCCTCGTAGTCGACGTTGAGATCCCCTGCCTTCCGGATGAACTCCTCGGTGCCGATGAGGTTCCGCTCCCAGGCATCCCGGAGGACCTCGAACTCTTGGTTGAACGTCGCGTCGAGCTTCCGGAGGTTCTCCTCACGAAGCTCCCGTTCGCGTTCGAGAGTCTCCTTGAGGAGCTCCATGCGCTGGTCGGCGAGCTCCTGCTCCTGGTCCATGATCAGAGACTCGTAGTCGTTCTGCGACTGGTAGCTGGTGACGCTCGCTCCGATTGCCGCTCCCGCGATCGCCACCAGGCCCGAAGCCGCCACGAGGGCGATGCCCACGGGATACGCGCCGGCGGCGATCAGCTTGAGCCCGGCCTGGAGAAGGAGCGGGGCGACCTGCTTCATGATGCTCGCCGCGGTCTCGACTACGGTGTCACCGAGCTTCCGCATGGCGTCACTGGCGCTCTCCGCCTTCATGAAGGCCTCGGTCATGGACTCGAGGAGATCGAGGGCGACCCCCTCGGCGACGCTCTTCAGGTCCTGCCCGATGGAGGCGTAGATCTCCTGGATCTGCCCCGCGATCTCCTTTCGCTCCTTCTCGGCCTCGGTCAGGCCCTCCTGCGCCTGCTTGAGCGCCTCGGTGATGCCGAGCTGGTCGCGGAGCGCCTGGTTCAGGCTCTCGAGGGCAAGCCGCTCCTCTTCCGTGTAGCCGAGGTTCTTGAGCTCCTCCTGCACCTGCCAGTACACGGACCACAGCTCATTGGCCTCCTCGATCTTGGTGCTCTCCTGATCGAGGAGCTCGGCGAGCCTGGTCTTCTGTGCGATGAGCGGCGCCTCGGCGGCTGCCTCCTCCTCGAGGGTAGCGGCATACCCCTGCTTCCTCTCCTCGAGCTCCTGGTAGTAGGCGGACAGAGCCTTGACGGCGTCATCGATGACCTGGAAGGGCAGATCGATCGTGGTCGGGTCAATCTCGAACAGCCTCGTCAGGGCAGCCTTCACCTTCTCCTGTTGCTGCGCGATCGCGGCGGACATATCGAGTCCTCCGGTGAGCGCGCCCACGACCTGCTCGCGCGTGAGCTCGTCGTTCAGCGCCGCGATGAACTTGCCGGCGGCTTTCTCACCTGTCTCGCCGAAGGATCCCGTGATGTCCTCGAAGTAGAGCTGCCAGGCTCGTCTCGCTTCCCCGCCCCCGGCCGAGGGGGTAGGAGCCGCTCCGGCACCAGGGCCCGTCCCGCCGCCGGCCGCCTCGAGCATGGCGCCGGGCTCCATCTCGCTGGCCCGCTTCCAGAGCGCATACTGCTCCTCGAGCTCCTTGGTGATGTACCCCTGCTCGCGGCTGATCTTGACCACCGTGTCCAGGCTCTCGCCGTAGCTGTCTGCGATGCGGAGGTACACACTCAGGGAGCGCTCGGCGAGGTACAGGTCCTCGGCGATGGCTTTCTGGCGGAAGGCGGCATCCTCGTTGATCTTCCGGGTGTAACTCTTGTCGATCGCCGCTCCGATGCCGATCGTCGCCCCGGCGACGACGCCCACCGCGAGACCCGCGGGTCCCAGCTTGGCGAGCACGCCTCCGACCTGGGCCCAGTTCACCATGGCCATCTTGGCCGCGAGCTGCGCCACGCTCCCGGCGGTCTTCATGAGCGGACCGGCCAGCGCCGCGATCGCGCCCAGGGTGATGACGGCCTTCTGGGCCCCCTCGTCCATGGCGCCGAACTTCTCCGCTGCGGCGCTGATCCGGTCGATGATCTGATTGGCGATCGGGAGGAGCGCCTCCCCGAGCTTGGCCGCGGAGAGCTTCAGGTTGTCCATCGCCGTCGAGAACTTGCCGGCGGTCGTCTGGCTCATCTTGTCCATCATGCCGGCGAACTGCCCGCCCTCCGAGGTCAGGCTCCGGAGCGCCTTCTGGACATCGGCGAACTTGACCTTCCCGGTGGAGACGAACTTGAGCACTTCCTGGGTGCTCACCCCGAGCTCTCGCCCGAGGGCATCGAGGAGAGGGACTCCGTTCTCCGTGAACCGGTTGATCTCCTCGAGGGTCGCCACGCCTTTGGCCTGGAGCTTCCCGTAGGCGCTCGTCAGGGCACCGAGCTTGTCCGCCTCCCCCATCGCTGCGTCCCCGAGCATCCGGAGCTCGGACTCCACGTCAGCGGCGGAGGACCCGAAGGCGAGCAGCGTCTGGGCGCCCTGGGTGATGTCCTCGAGCTGCAGGGGCGTCGACGCGGAGAACTTCTTCAACCGCTCGAAGAGCTCTGCGCCCTTCTTCACGTCACCGAGGAGCGTGGCGAAGGCGACCTGCTGCTTCTCGAGGTCGGCCGCGAACTTCACCGAGGCGACGGCGGCGCCCATAATCGGGGCGGTGAGATAGCGGGTCAGGCTCGAGCCGATCTTGTTCAGGCTGGCGCCGGCCGCCGCCATCCGCTTCGCCGAGTCGTCGACGGCCTTGTCGACCTTCTTGAGATCCCGCATCGCGTCCTTGACCGCGGCGGTTACGATGACTCTCAGCTCGTCACTGCCTGCCATGCTCGCTCGCCCTGCAGTACTGCCAGTGCTCGAACTCCTGCTCGCAGATCTCGATGGCCCGGACGTAGATGGGCCGCTCGTGGATCCAGCCCTTCCCGTGCGCGAGGCCGAAACGCTTCCAGCGCTGCCACTCGTGCCACGCCCCGATCACGAGCTCCCCAGAGACCAGAGCAGGGATCTCCCGGCGCTTCACGAACTCCTTCCCCGTGTCGCTCGAGCTGCTCCATATCACCTCGCACTCATCAGGGGCGAAGGTCTCCAGGTCCGTCTGCTCGGCAGCCCCGCTCAGGATGAGCTGGACTGCCCGGCGGAGTTTTTTTCCTGCGCTGCGCTCATCCGGTTCACGGTGAGGACGTGGACGAAGAGCTCGTTGACCAGATCGCTCATCAGCCCACGCCGGCATGCCACGAGGTCCGCCCCCGTCTCGATGGCCTTTCCGTTCTCCGCGAGGTTCCGGATCCCCGTGACCGCGAACTTGACCAGGCCGAGGGCGTCTGGGTCCTTGTCGCGGCTTCCCGCGAACGGCTCGTACTGCTCGATCGTGGGGTAGCGCAGCGTGACCGTGACCTGCTCGCCCTTCGGGAGCTTCTTGTTCCCGTTGAACTCCGGGACGTACGTCTCCCCGTCCAGACTCTTGATGTCCACCATCCCCTCCCTGCGCCTCGGCGAGGCCGCCCGGGGAGACCCCAGGGCCGGCACTCGCGATCTGTCAGGCCGTGATCGTGCGGTTGTAGATGCTCGGCCGCTCCGAGCCCACCACGGTGTAGGCGAACCCGAAGGTCTGCTTGCCCTCCATGGGCTTGTCCACGGTCAGGCTCTCCACGATCGAGGGCATGTACTCCATGATCTCGATCTCGCCCACGACGGCCGTCTCGTTGCGTCCGAGGAAGAGGTGAACGACTCCGGTAGTCGTTGGGGCGTAGGTCACCACGCCGGCGCCGTTGTCCGAGACGACCCGGAAGAACCGATTCAGGATCTCGTCGATCTTCTCGGCCTCGGCGACGAAGTACCCCTCGACGTTCCCCGTGATCTCCGGCTTGTCTCCCTCGGAGTAGCTCTTCACGTCGTCGGTCTGCACGGTGTCCTCGAACTTCTCCTTCGAGGCGCTCTGCGGGACGTTGGTGACGAAACCGAGCTTCGTCAGCGTGACCGGCTTCGCTTTGTCGCCGGTCGCGAGCGTGATCGCCGGCTTGTTGTAGATCACGTCCCCCACCACCGAGGTCGCCGGGAAGGCGCTCGAGGCGCCCTTCGCCGTGATCTTGAAGAAGCTCTCCCCCGACAGGGCGCCCGTGGTCACCTCCGTGCCGAGCTCCCCGAAGTACAGGTAGTTCTTCGATCCACCCAGTCTCTTTTCCGCCATGTCACTCCCCTCCCAGTAGATTGAGCTCTATCTGCAGCCTCACGACTGTCAGTCCCGTCATCTTCGCCCCGGGCGCCGGCATCTCCGGCTCCGGGTTGTAGACCGTGCTTCCGAAGACCGCGCCGCCCAGGGTTCGGTCCCCCTGCACCAGGTTCACGAGGGCATCGCCGTACCGGAGCTGCCGCTCGATGACTTCCGCCTCCGTCGAGCCCCGGACCGCGAAGGCCAGGTCGAGGAACATCCGGATCGTCTGCTCGTCGTCCAGTGCTGCCACCCGCTCCGGGATCGTCGCGATGAGGAGCGCGTCGTAGGCGAGCAGTCTCTCCGGGTCGTAGCGGCCGATGAGCCAGTCTTGGATCCGGCTGGTCCCTCCCGCGGCCGCGACCTCCGCGGGGATCTGTGCCATCAGGTACGAGCGGATGGCCAGGAGCGCCTCATACGTCCGTAGCTTGGCCACTGCCCCTCCTGTTCTCCTCCCGGATGAAGCGGTCCATGTAGCCCTGGGCGATCTGCGTGTGCATCTTCCGCCGGCGGAAGTCCTTGTAGGCAGGCTCCATGAACGGCCGCTCGCCCCGCTCGAAGCGCATGAGGTAGTTGAGGCGACCCCGGATCCGGCTCCCGGGCCGCACCCCGAACCGAATGGCGCCACGGGCGCTGCCCACCCCACGCGTGTGCCCCGTACCGATCTTGAAGAACCGCGTCGACTCCCTCGTCGATCGAGTCCGGACCGGCTTCCCCGGGCGCGCGCTCCTGGCCCGCTCCGTCTGCGTGCGCTCCCTGAGCACCTGGCCGCTCAGGTACTGCTCCCGGACGTACTCAGCGAAGCGCGAGGCGATCTTCGAGACGATGAAGTTGGCCTGCTTGGGCATCCGGTCCGCGAACCGCTTGAACGCGCCCTTGTTGACCCGCGAGAGGCTCATCCGGATCATGCGCCGCTCCGGTAGCTCTCGAAGACCCGCTGCGCGCTCAGCGGGATCGTGATCTCGTAGGAGTAGTCCCAGTCGTCGACCTTGGCCGACCTCAGACCGACGCCCCCGGCGCCCCGGAACCGCTGCAGGTTCCAGGCCACCACCTCGATCGCGGCGAACTGCAATCGCTCATCCACCGGGTCGAGTCCCGCCTCGTAGACCACCCGCACGTTCTGTCGGCCCAGGGGGAAGGTGCCGTTGCGGCGAGCGACGATGCCGGACTCCAGGTACAGGACCACGTCGGAGATCTCCGTCTCCGCCCCGAAGACGCCCAGCGAGTCGATGTAGACCGCGGATACCGAAACGAGAGGCAGGTCCGGCAGGACCAGGCGCTCCCGTCCCGTGCCGTCGATGTCCCGCTGGTAGCTCCGCGCCTTGAACCGCCGGCCGGCGATCCCCTCGCCCAACTCCGTCGCGGCGTTGATGAGTCGCTCCACGAAGAGCTGATCCGAGTCCTTGAGGTGTGCCTGCGCCTCCTTGACCCGAGCCCACGTGGTCAGGGCGTAGGGGCTCAGGACCGAGGTCAGGCTGAAGAGGACGTACCCCGGCGCGCCCTTGGCCTGGACGACCTGGTCGAGCACTGCCTCCGTGGGGATGTCGTCGCCGTAGAGGATGCTTGCGGAGTAGTCCGCATACTCATCGATGAGCCCCGCGAGCTCCTCGAGAGAGTCCGCGGAGGCCTCGGTGAGGTCGATCGTGCCCGCGGTGCCGAAGGCAGGATCCGGAGCCTCCGCGCCGGCGGCACCGATGCTCGAGCTCAGCGTCTTGCCCGTGGCGTCCGCGACGAGCAGGCAGCTCGCCTCGGCCCCGGTGTACTCGATCTTGAGACATCCCCCGACCGGCATGGTAACCAGCTCCTCTCGGGGCGCCCGGGATCACCGGACGCCCCTTCTCCCCTACGCCGCCGGCGCGAGGTGCGGATGGCCGCGGACGATGAGACACGAGATGGGCGTGCCCGTCCCGTGCGTCCCCGAGAAGTCGGCGTTCACCCGCACGTACCGCTTCCCTCCGACGTAGCCGATCTTGGTCACGTCAGCCGCCGCGTGCGCAGCCGTCAGCGCCTTGATGATGCCCGAGCTCGGTGTCACCCCCTGCACGTCCGCGGCAGCCACGGCAGCCGCGTCCGACATGTCTGCGGCGTCCCCGTGCTGCATCACGAACTCGATCTTGTTCGTCGCGTCGAAGGTGATCCCCCCGACGCCGATCGCGAGCTCCACGACCGCGCTCTCGAAGCCCTGCAGATCCACAGTCACGCCGGTCTGGTCCGCGGCGAGCGTCGCCGGACCCAGGGTGATCGCCGGCGAGATTCTCGAACGAAGGTCCCTCTGCATGTTCGTTCCCCTCCCTACGCAAGGCAGGCCCCGGCTCCCACCAGGGCCCGCGGCTCTATGCGGCGATCTTCAGGAGCTTGATCGCCTCGAAGTTCTGCACCCCGCCACCGACCCGACGCGTGCTGTAGAAGCCCACGTACGGCTTGTTGGTGTACGGGTCCCTGAGGACCCTGACGCCCACCCGGTCGACGACGAGGTAGCCACGCTGGAAGTTCCCGAAGGCGATCGGGAAGGCGTTCGCCGCCACGTCCGGCATGTTGTCGTCGATCTCCACGGCATGCCCGAGGAGCGTCGCCGGCACCCCCGCCTGCAGGCTCGGCTGCCAGAAGTACTCCTCGGTGGTCGCGTTCTTGAACTTCCGGATCACGGCCTCCGTCACCCGGTTCATCAGGAACACCGACCCCTGCCGGTACCCGCCCTTGAGCGCCGTCTGCAGGTCGATGAGCACGTCCCCCGGGGCCGCGGTCGGGAAGCCGCTCGCGTTCCCGCTCTTCACGTACTCGAGCTTGCCCCACTCCCAGCTCGCCTTGAGCACCGCGTCGTAGGCGAGGATCCCGCGCGGCGAGATCACCCCGTTTCCGGAGATGAACGCCGCTCCCTCCTTCTCCCCGAAGGTGATCCCCACCTCCTCCGCGAGCCACCGCTCGATGTCCACGGACGAGTCGTCGAGGAGCGTCTGCGTCGCGTACGGAAGCGCGTAGACCTCCTTCGGCACGAACTCGAGCTGGCTCAGCTGCGGCCCTGCCGTCTCCGGCCGCGCTCCGGTCTCCTCGACCCAGCCTCCGGCCGCCCCGGACTTGGTCACGAGCTTCTTGTACGAAGCCGCCCCGATCCGGAGCACGCGCGAGAGGCGGCGCACCGCCCCCTGAAGCGGCAGCACCCGGTCGATCCCCGCCTCGAGCTCCTCGGTGAGGAGGAACCCGCCGTCAGGGTCGCTTCCCGCGGTGAGCGATGCCCGCGGCGCCAGTCCTCGGAGCTGCTCCTCGCCGTTGCCGGTCCGGAGCCAGCTCGCGAGGGCGGCCCGGTACTCGCTCTTCTTCGGATCCCTGCCGGCGCCCCCGGTCCCGAGCTCCATCTTCCCGAGCTTGGCCTCGACCTCGCCCAGGCGCCGAAGCGTCTCCTGCCCCTGCGAGAGCTCCGCCTCGATGCGCTTGAGCTTGCTCTCGAGTTCCGCCACCCCCTGGCCATCGGCTTTCCTGGCCAGGATCTCGTCGTTCGTCTTCTTGAAGGCCTCGAACGCGCGGCCCTGAGCCTCGATCAGGCTCTTCACCTCATCTCCCATGTTCCCCTCCCAGGATGTGGATGTTCCTCGTGAGCGCTTCGATCCTGCCGGCTTCGAGCCCCGGGACTCCAGGCTCCCCCTGCTCCGCGCCAGGCTCCCCCTGGCGCAGTGCCCGAACGCCATGGCTGGCGATGAGCTCGGCCGTACTCCGCGAGCAGCCTGCCTCCCGCAGGGCCCGCTCCACGAATCGCTCGGTTACTGCTGATCGGTCTTCCGCCCTCGCCGTCGCCCGGATGCCCCCGGGCACGTGGCGGTAGTTGTACCTGCCCAGATCAAAAGCCAGCGCGGCCACTTCGGCGTGGCGCACAATATCGTCGGCCAACCCTGCCTCGACGGCCTCCGACGCCGTGAACCAAGTCTCGGCGTCCATCTTTCCGAGCACCTCATCCTTGGTCAGGCTCGAGCGCGCGGCGTAGATGTTCGCAAGCTCGCCCCCCATCTTCTCGAGGACCTCGGCGGTCTCGCGCATGGCCTCGGCGTCCCCCACGACGAGCGCCCACGGATTGTGGATCATGAGGTACGATCCCTCGCCCATGGTGAGCTTCCGGCCCGCGAGAGCCACGACGGAGGCGATGGATGCGGCGATCCCCAGCACCTCCACGTCGAGCTTCGAGCGCACGCTGGCGAGCAGGTTGTACATCGCCATGCCGTCGAAGACATTCCCGCCAGGGGAGTTGATGAGAAGCCGGAGCTCGGGCTGGTCGCGGACCTGATCGAAGGCCCGCTTGAACTCGGCCACGGGTATCCCCCAGCCCCCGATTTCGTCGAAGATGGAGATCTCCGCGACCTGGTCGTGGACCTCGAGCGCGTACCATCGCGACTGGATACGGTCGCCACAGGGCACACAGGGCGTCTTGTCGGTCGCGTCCTCGCCAGCTGCTTCGAACGTCCCGCCGTGCTCGCGGCAGTGCTTGCGCGCTGCCTCGGCTGTCCAGACGCCTTTGGGGTAGCGGTAGGCCTGGACTTCGCTCGCGCCGCCCTTCTTGATGCCGTAGATCACGTCGACGCACTTGCCGTCGACCTTGATCTCGCAGTTCTTCCGCGCAAAGCGCTCGTACTTCCCCGGATCGTTGACCCGACAGGCATGTTCATTCGGATAGGGCATGGGCCTTCTCCTTCCCGTTCCCCGAGGGAACGGACGGCTCGGTCTCGCCCGAGGTGGTGGCCGGGAGCATGTTCGCCGGCGTCAGGTAGGTGTCGCCGCCCTCGATGGGGTTCATGTTCTCCCGATCCCGGATGTCGTTCGCCGAGAGCCATCCCCACTGCCGGCCTACCGCATAGGCGTTGTACCGGCTCGCCGTGTCTCCCCGCAGGAGCGCATCCACGTTGAACTCCGGGAAGTACAGGATCGGGGCGACGAAGAGATCCCGGTGCAACGCCTGCTCCCACCGCACGAGCCACGGCCGGATGCAGTGCGTCACGAAGTCGATGGCCTGGTGCTCGATGTTGCTGTTGTGAACCACGACTCCGTTCGCGATGAACGAGTGGGTCTCTTCGACCTCCAGATCGTAGACCAGCTCCGCGGGCAGCCTGCGGATTCCCGTCACCCGAGCGAGAGAACACCCCGGCATGGCGAAGCCCCGTCCGCCATGCCTCGGGTACGCCCGGCCTTTTCGTCGGAACGGCCTGCCGGCGCAGAACCGTGCCCGGTCGAGTGGATCATGTGAACCGATCCTCTGGATCGCGGCCGGATCGGAACAGGTGAACGTGAAGAACTCGCTTGCGAAGGGCCTGCCATCAGGCAGGGTCACCTCCTGCTGGCGTCGGTACAGGTTCGTGACTGGAAACCCGAGCCCCATGCACAGATGCCGGATCTGAGAGAGCATCGCCCGGTTGGCGCTCCCGAAGCTCGCGCGGCCCATCCTGTCGACGTGCCCGTCTGCGTCCAGGAACCCGCGAACGAACGCCAAGCGAAGGTCGGATCGAGCACCGAACACCCAGTCGGGCACCCGCTTCGTGCGGGAGACTCCGGCGAGGCCAAGTTCGGTCAGCTCGTCGGCCGCCAGGACCGACGCGAACCTGGTGCTCCGTCTGTCCTCGGTCATGCGAACCGGTGCCACGGCAACCGCTGATCCTTCACGGGAGTCGTGGGCCCGAACATACGAGACGAACTCGCTCCTGATGATGTCGCGGTAGGCATCCATGTAGCGGGCGTTCTCTGCCCGGGCGATCAGTACACCCCGATGCGGGTACACGTGCCCGTTGCCAAGCAGGTGACCGCAGAACTCCATGAAGCCGACCGACAGCCTGCGTCCGTTCGGCGCGACGTCGGTGCCATCCGCAGGCAGGCCGTCGTGGACCACGATGGTCTCGCCAACCGCAAGATCGCCGGCCGGGACATAGGTGGTCGTCCAACTGACCGACTGATAGCCTCCAACGCCCGGACGGGGCGACGGGACCTTCCGTCGGGCCAAGACGCGGTGTGCAGCGTTGCACCGAAGTGTTCGGTTCGTCGTACGGATCTCAAGGATCTCGTCCACGCCTGAACACACCATCTGTCGCACCGGCGATAGGACCATACCCGCATCGGTGGCCGACCAGACTCGCTCCCCCGCCTGAACACTCGCGATCGGTTTCGGACCCGACTCAGTGAGCACTTCGACGTCTGCCGGCAGGCAGAAAGTCGCCCGCTCGAGATCCCCGATCATGTGGGGTGGCACCCGGAAGAGCCCCGCGATCTCAGCCCTCGAGTACTTCCGGCTCTCCAGGAACTGCGCGTCCTCCGGAGCCACCGAGAGCTTCTCGACCTTCATGCCCTCCTCGATGACCGCAGTCCGGCGCGCGTTGACGGACCCGGAGTGGCTCGCGTTCCAGCTCTCCTCGAGGCGCGCGGCCGCCTCCTTGCTGAGCTTCCCGGGATGGCTCAGCACCACACTCGGGGTGGCATCGTTCCGGAAGAACCGTCCCGCGTAGGCCTGCATCGCCAGGGCGGTCCCGAGGGTCTCGCGAGCGTCAGCGATCACGTTCCGGCCGTCGACCCCATCGGAGGAAAGACCTCTGAGATGCAGGACGTCCTCCTGCTTCAGCACGAGAGGGCCGCCGCCCGTGTCCGAGCGGTCCACCGTGTACACGAGGCGGTAGTCCGGCGTCTGCTCCACGGTCACGAGGTCGGGGTTGAGAGGGATGAGCTCGCTGATCTCCCCGCCCACACGGAGCTTGTACGCATAGGCTCGGCCGCGAAGGCAGAGGTGGTTCTGCAGGAGCTCCCGGAACTCGAAGCTCGTCTGCCAGGAGTTGGGCCGATCGTGCAGGAGGCGATAGAGCGGATGGCGGATGGCCTTGATGCGGGAGCGCTCGTCGGTGCGCTGGTAGACGTTGAGCGGCAGGCTCGCCACGGTCTCTGCGATCACCCGGACGCAGGCGTTGACCGCCGCGACCCGCATCGCGTTCTCCTCGGTCACCGGGATCCCCGCGGCCGAGTCCGTTCCCCGCAGGTACGCGCGGAGGACCTCCTCGAACTGCTGGGCTGCTACTGCCCTGAGGATCCGTTGGACGAACCGAGGCGCTCTCATACCGAGACCATCCCCCGCTCTTCGTACACCGAGCGCCCGTTATCCCGCGCGATCAGCGCCCGCCAGGTCCCCATGACCGAGGTGATCACGCCGTCGATCCTGGAGGTGTCGTCCTTGGGCTTGCGCTTGACCGGCTTCCTGGTGTCGTTCGGCCCTTCCCAGATGTGGGCGCACTTGACGTAGTAGTCCATCGCGGGATTGGCGCCGTGCTCCATCGCCGCCGACTTCACGAGCCGCTCGAACTCGTTCGTGGGCGCCGTGAACTCCTTCGCGGACTGCGGGAACATCACGACCGGGAGACCCTCCTTCTCCAAGTCGAGGGCGATCGGCTGGGCGTCCCCGTAGCGGTCGTAGCTGAGCTCCCGGATGTTGAACCGCTTGAGGTCCTCACGGAGCCGCTCCGTCACGGCCATCCGGTCGATGGTCTCACCGGGATGCTCGATCCACTCCTCGGCAAGCCACTGGAGGTAGTCGGCGTGGTCCTGGGTCGCCTTCGCACCGAGGTCGTCGGCCGGCACCCAGATCCGGTGGAGGTACATCCATCGGTCCGTAGAGCTATCCGGCGGGAACACGTGCGTGAGCACCGTGTGGTCCCGCGCCATCGAGCAGTCGAGCGCGGACCAGCAAGGGCGTCCGGCGAGCTCCTCCTCGAGGATCCTCCGCGAGTTGTTCGGCTTCCAGACCTCCCACTCGATCCAGGTCGTCAGGGACTGCGTCCAGACGTTGAGCTCCTTCGTGAGCACCTGCAGCCGCGTCCCCGGCTTGTGCTCCGCCTCCCGGACCATGGCATCGATCTGTTCTGCCTTCTTGCCTACGCCGAGGTTGGGGTTGGCCTTGATCCAGACGGCCGGATCGCGGTAGTCGTCCTCCTCGTCGAGCGTGTAGATGATCCCGAAGTAGTCGTCGGCCGTGACTGCTCCCTCGAGCACGCTCTTGAGGTACTGCTCCTCCTCGTAGGCCGGACTCGAGATGTCGAATCCAGCGGTGGTGATGATGAAGAGGAGCGGCTGACTCCGGGCGCCCGTGGCGGTCTGGATGACGCCGACCATCTTGTCGTCGGGGTGCTCGTGGTACTCGTCCACGATCCCGACGTGGATGTTGTGGCCGTCCTCCGTCTTGGAGTCCTGCCCGAGGGGGATGAAGTCCGCCGCGGTCCCGACGATGGAGATCCGCGTCGTGTTCAGGCTCTTGGAGATGTTGATCCCGAACTCCCGCATGAGCTCCGGATTCTGCTCGACCGTGAGAGCCGCGATGTCCCAGACGATCCGCGCCTGGGCCCGCTTGGTGGCCGCGCACACCACCCGCGGCCCTCCCTCGCCGTCCAGCAGGAGCCCCTTCAGCCCGACTCCGACCGCAAGGATACTCTTGCCGTTCTTGCGGGCGACGGAGATGTAGACCTTGCGGAAGCGGCGGAGGTGAGTCCGCTTGTGCTTCCAGCCGTAGATGTTGGCGACGATGAACTGCTCCCAGGGCTCGAGGAAGATCGGCTCGCCCTCGAGGTCGCCCTGGTAGTGGCGGAGGAAGATGGGGAAGAAGTCGACCCCCTGCCCGGCCTCCTCCTCGTCGAAGTAGAAGGGGTACTGCAGGTCGTCCTCCCGCCCCAGGTCCGCCAGGAATCGCGCGGCGGCAAGTCGCGCCCACCTGCAGGCGGCGATCTTCCCGCTGGCCACCTGCTCCGCGTACTGCTGCCAGCGGTAGTCCCCGATGGCGCGGACCGGCACGACATCCTGGCAGGGCAGCGTGGCGGTCACGACGCCCTCCGCTTCATCCGCTCGTTCGCGGCCCGGACGTACTGCATCATCGGAGACTCAGCCGGCTTCTCCTCGCCGGTGCCGGCGCGCTTCTGAGAGAGCGGCGACGTCCCGAACTCCGCGGCGAGCTTCGCCGCCTGCCGCAGTGAGTCCCTGAGCACAGACAGCTCCGGGGCCGTCTGGCTGTTGCGGCCTTTGAGGTAGGTCTCCAGGGTCCGCCGGCCCCGCTTCCCCGTCTCGGGATCCCTCGGCCGGTAGATCGCGGTGGACGCGTCGTCTGCGAGTCCGAGCTCGACGGCGATGACGGCGACCATGGGGGCGAACATGTCCTGCCCCATGGAGTGCTGGTCCAGGAGAGCCCAGAGCTCCCGCCAGGCACGGCGGGCAGCAGCGGAGTGTCGAACCATGGCCGGGGGGCGGCGCCGCTTCACCGGAATCCCCTTGGTCGAACGGGCCCTGTGTGTGTATACGGG
>CAYMSA010000045.1:0-14431 GCA_964392965.1 uncultured Coriobacteriaceae bacterium | reverse complement strand
CGATTGATGCCGTCGACCTCGTTGATGATGCGGTTGCTCATCCTGGCCAGCAGCTCGTGCGGCAGACGCGCCCAGTCGGCCGTCATCGCGTCGGCCGAAGCGACGGCGCGCACGATGATGGGGTGGCCGTACGTGCGCTCGTCGCCCATGACGCCCACCGAGCGGATATCGGGGAGAACGGCGAAGTACTGCCACACCTCGCGGTTGGTGTCCCACTCACCGATCTCCTCGCGGACGATCGCGTCGGCCTTCCGCAACAGGTCGAGCTTGTCGCGCGTGATGTCGCCGATGATGCGGACCGCGAGACCCGGGCCCGGGAAGGGCTGCCGGTGCACGATCTCGTCGGGCAGACCGAGCTCGCTTCCCACCGCACGCACCTCGTCTTTGAAGAGCGTCTTGAGCGGCTCGATGAGGTCGAAGTGCACGCCCTCGGGGAACGGGATCAGATTGTGATGGCTCTTGATCTTGGCAGCGGTCTTGTTACCGCTCTCGATCACGTCCGGATAGAGCGTGCCCTGCGCGAGGAAGCGCACGCCCTCAAGCTTGCCGGCCTCCTCGAAGAAGACCTTCCAGAACTCCTCGCCGATGATCCTGCGCTTCTGCTCCGGGTCGGTGACCCCGGCGAGCAGCTGCAGGTAACGGTCCTGCGCCTGCACGTGCACGAGCTCCACATGGAACTGTCCACGAAAGACGCGGACGACGTCTGCGGCCTCGTCGAGGCGCAGCATGCCGTGATCGACGAACACGCACGTCAGCTGATCGCCGATCGCGCGGTGCAGGAGCGCAGCGACCACACTCGAATCCACACCACCCGAGAGGCCGCAGATGACCTTGGCATCGCCCACCTGCTCGCGGATGCGCTCCACGGCGTCGTCGATGATGTTCACCATCGTCCACACCGGCGGGATGCCGGCGATCTCGTGCAGGAACGTGCGGATGATGTGCTGGCCGAACTCGGTGTGCGCCACCTCCGGGTGGAACTGCGTGGCGTAGAGGTTGCGCGCCGGGTCCTCCATCGCCGCCACGGCCGTGGTGGCGGTACGGGCGGTCACGACGAAGCCCTCGGGCACCGTGCCCACACTGTCGCGGTGACTCATCCAGCACTGCGAACGCTCGGGCACACCGTCGAGCAGCCGCGAGGCGGGGTCGAGCACCTGCAGCTCCGCGAACCCGTACTCCCCCACATCCGTCCGCGGGATCTCGCCGCCGAGCCGTAGCGCCATCTCCTGGATGCCGTAGCAGAAGCCGAGGATCGGCACGCCGAGCTGGAAGATCGCCGGGTCCATGTGCGGGGCGCCCTCGGCATACACGCTCGCAGGGCCGCCGGAAAGGATGATCGCAGCCGGTTTCCTGGCTGCGACCTCCTCTGCGGTGATGTCGAACGGCACGATCTCCGAGTACACGCGGCACTCGCGAACGCGCCGTGCTATGAGCTGCGCGTACTGCGCGCCGAAGTCCAGGACGAAGACGACCGGCAGGCTCTCGCGATATCCGGTCACCCTAGCGACCCATGCCCACGCGCTGTGCGTTCTGGAGCACCTTGCCCTCGGTCTGAAGCGACGGGGCCACCATCACCTCGGCGGTCTGGAATGCCTTGAGGTTCTCGTAACCGCACGTGGCCATCGAGGTTCGCAGGCCGCCGCACAGGTTGAGCGTGCCGTCGTTCTCGTGGGCCGGGCCGACGAGAATCTCCTCAAGCGTGCCGGCCTGGCCGGCGTAGACGCGCGCGCCACGCGGCAGGTCGGGATGGAAGGTCGCCATACCCCAGTGGTAGCCGCGACCGGGCGCCTCGAGAGCGGCAGCGAGCGGCGAGCCGATCATGATGCTGTCCGCACCGCAGGCGATGGCCTTGGCGAGATCGCCACCGGTGCGCATACCGCCGTCGGCGATGACGTGGCAGTAGACGCCGGTCTCGTCGAGGTGGCGCATGCGGGCCGCCGCGGCGTCCGCGACGGCGGTGCACTGCGGGACACCGATGCCGAGCACGCGACGCGAGGTGCACGCGTGGCCAGGGCCGACGCCCACGAGCACGCCGATGGCACCGGTGCGCATGAGGTGGAGCGCTCCGGCGTAGCTGCAGCAGCCGCCCACGATCACGGGGATGTCGAGATCCTTGATGAACGCATTCAGGTCGAGCGGCTTGTCATAGCTCGACACGTGCTCGGCGGAGACCACCGTGCCCTGGATGACGAGGATGTCGAGTCCGCCGGCGAGCGCCGCGTCGATGTAGCGCTCGACGTTCTGCGGCGTGAGCGAGGCGGCCGCGAGCACGCCGCCCTCCTTGATCTCCTTCACGCGCTGCGTGATGAGGTGCTCCTTGACCGGCTCGCGGTAGATCTCCTGCATCTTGCGGGTGGCCTCGTCGCGGTCGAACGACGCGATGGCGTCGAGCAGCGGGGCCGGGTCCTCGTAGCGGGTCTGGATGCCCTCGAGATTGAGTACCGCAAGGCCGCCGAGTTTGCCGAGTGTGATCGCGAACGCAGGATCCACGACGCCGTCCATCGCGGAAGCCAGGATGGGAAGCGGGAACGAGTAGTCGCGGCCTCTGAACGAGAACTCCCAACCGATGTTCACGTCGCGGGGATCACGCGTCCGACGACTCGGGACGATAGCGATATCGTCGAAACCGTATGCCCGCCGTGCCGTCTTGCCTCGTCCGATCTCGATCTCCATGCTATCAGCGCCTTCCTCTTCAATCCCCCGCAGGGACTCCCACCTGACGATATGACAAGACCAGGACGCACACCCGTACATCATGAGGGCGGCCACCTGGTCTGATTACGACTGTCGCTGTGGTACGCCGTATGCGCCGGACCGCACACATGAACGGCGCCATCGGTATCACGCATTGTATGCGTTTCCGCACCCCGATGCATCCGGAGAGGTCACATTCCAGTAACTGCAAGTGCCGAGGAGCAAGCGCGCTCCGGACACCGCTCGGCCCGCGCCCGGAACCAGGCGGCAGCTGATCAACGCACCCCGCAGCAACAGCTCCGCGGACTGGTATGATTTCGGCAGTCCTATCTCCCGCTCCACCGACTGCCCGAGTGCAGTCCTGCGCACGAAGGACGCCATGTTCGTCGAACTCATGCTCCGTATCGCCGTCGCGTGCGCCCGGGCGCTCTATGCGCTCATGCGCCTGCTGCCGGTGCGCGACCGGATCGTGATGATCAGCCGCCAGTCCAACCGGCCGTCGCGTGACTTCCGGCTGCTTGCCGCAGAGTGGCAGCAGCGTCATCCTTCCACCGAGATCGTGATGCTCTGCGACACGATGCGCCCCGGCATCATGGGCCGGCTCGCCTACCTCCCCGTCATACTCCGCCAGATGCACCACCTCGCGACGTCCCGGGCGTGCGTGCTCGACGGCTACGCGATACCGGTGAGCGTGCTCGAGCACCGGCGCGGCACGGCGATCATCCAGATCTGGCACGCGCTCGGCGCCATCAAGAAGTTCGGCTACCAGAGCCTCGACCGGCCGAGCGGCCGTCCGTCCTGGCTCGCGCGCACCCTGCGCATGCACTACAACTACGACTACGTGCTCTGCGGCGGACCGGCTTCCGTGCCCGTGTTCGCCGAGGCGTTCGGCGTGGACCCCGCGCAGGTGCTCCCCCTCGGCCTGCCGCGCATCGATTATCTGCTGGCCGCCGCAGCCGCCGAGGAGTCGCTCCCCCGCTCGGCGTCGCTTGCAGCGCTCACCGAGCGGCATCCCGAGCTCCTCGAAGGCGACCTCACGACCATCCTCTACGCGCCCACGTTCCGCACCGAGGGCAGGCCTGGCTACCGTGCTGTGGCCGAGCGCTTCCTCGATGGGCCCTACCGGCTGGTCATGCGGCCGCACGACCTCGACCCCATCACTATCCAACACCCGCGGCTCATCTCGGCGACGGGCGTGAACACGCTCGCGCTGCTACCGCTCGTCGACATCGTGATCACCGACTACTCGGCGGTGGCTTTCGAGGCCGCGCTCATCGGCAAGCGCGTGTACTTCTACGTCCCCGACATCGACGAGTACACCGAGCGGCACGGCCTCAACATCGACCCCCTCACCACGGCGCCGTCGATCTCGTCGCGGGACATCGACGTCATCGCGCGCAGGATCGAATCTGAGCCGTACGACCAGGCGATGCTCGACTCGCTCATGGGCCCCTACCTGCCGACACCCCTCGCGGGCGCAACAGAGCGCGTCGCCGATCTCATCGAGCGCGCGATCGGCATGACGGAGCGGCCGTGAGCGCGTCTGCGGTACGGCGGCGGCTCGATGCGGTCGTCACGCGCTCGCCGTGGCTGCGCGCCCTGGCGCGGCGGCTGCTCTACGCGAGTCGCGGGCTCTCCTACCGCCGCATCTGCCGACGGGTGCCCGTGGAGTCGCAGACCGTCATCTTCGAGTGCTACGCCGGTCGCGCCTACGCCTGCAGCCCGCGCGCGATCTACCGCCAGATGCTCGCCGACGAGCGCTTCGCGGGCTGGACGTTCGTCTGGGCGTTCCGGCAGGAGCTCGTCGACCTGCTCGCACGGCCTGAAGCCGCCGAGCGAGACTTCGGCGCGGCGGCCCTACGCGAGCTCGGCGGGGCGCGCATCGTCGCGTACGGCTCGCAGGAGTACTTCGAGGCGCACGCGAGCGCAGCGTACTGGGTGAGCAACTACATCCTGCCGCTCCACATGCACGTGCGCGCGGGGCAGACGTACGTCCAGACGTGGCACGGCACGCCGCTCAAGCGCCTCGGCTGCGACATCCCGCCCGACAAGACGAGCGCGATGTTCCGCATGGACGACGTCTACGACCGCTACCGCCGCGAGGGCGCGCGTTTCACGCGGCTGCTCTCGCCCTCGGCGTACGTCTCGGAGAAGCTTGCAAGTGCCTTCGCGCTTACGCCCGGGCGGGCGGCCGGGGCGATCGTGGAGCTCGGCTACCCCCGCAACGACGCGCTGCGCACCGCGACCGGGGGCGATGTGGCCGCGATTCGCCGGCGGCTCGGCATCCCTGCGGACAGGACGGTCGTACTCTACGCGCCGACGTTCCGGGACGACCAGCGCGCGCCCGGCGTGGGCTACACGATCGAGACTGGCATCGACTTCGACGCCTTCGCCACGCGGCTGGGCGACACGCACGTGCTGCTCTTCCGCGCGCACTACCTCGTGGCGAGCGAAGTGGACTTCGCGCCGTTCGGCGGTTCGGTCATCGACGTCTCGACCGTCTCGGACATCAACGACCTCTACCTCGTGAGCGATGTGCTCGTGACGGATTACTCGAGCGTCTTCTTCGACTACGCCAACCTCAATCGCCCGATGGTCTTCTTCCCCTACGACCGGGAGCGCTACGCCGAGGAGCTGCGCGGCTTCTACCTCGACTACGACGCGCTGCCGGGGCCGGTGGTCCGCACGCAGGAAGCGCTGTTCGACGCCATCGAGCATGCCGCAGAGGACCTGCGCGATCGAGCGGCCGAGCGGGAGCGCTTCCGCGAGCGGTTCACGCCGATGGACGACGGGCGCGCGAGTGAGCGTGTGGTAGACGCGATCTTCGGGACTCCAGGGTAGGCGCGGCGCTCCGGCCGGTGTACCGGGGGCGCGGGGTTCGCGTATCATCCGTGTTACACGGCACGCACGACGCAACCCCGGAGCTGATGGCTTGAGCAGGCGCGTTCTCACATACGGCACGTTCGATCTGCTGCATCACGGCCACATCCGGCTGTTGAAGCGAGCTGCCGCGCTCGGCGATTTCCTCGTGGTGGCGCTGTCCACCGACGAGTTCAACGCGGGCAAGGGCAAGCTCGCGTACTACGACTACGCCACCCGCAAGGAGATTCTCGAGGCCGTCCGATACGTGGACCTCGTGATTCCCGAGTACTCCTGGGACCAGAAGATCGACGACGTGAAGACGTACGACATCGACGTCGTCGTCATGGGCGATGACTGGGCCGAAAGCGACCGGTTCGACTACCTGAAGGACCACTGCGAGCTCGTGTTCCTGCCGCGCACCGAGGGCGTCTCGACGACCGAGGTGAAGGTCGATCTGGCGAACGGCTCGGCGACACTCGCACCACCGCCCGCGACAGGCCCGTCAGTCTGCTGACGGCGGGGCGCTGCAGCCGAGGAGCCCGTCCCTCTCGAGCGCGGCGATCACGCGTTCCGTGTTCCGGCCGTCCGAGAACTCCACGATGCGCTCGAACCTCCGGCGGTACTCGGCGTCCTGCGGTGCGCCGTAGTGGCGCTCCACGGCAGCGGTCAGCTCGTCGGCCGAGTGACACACGGGGCCGAAAGCCGTGTCCACATCGAGCATCAGACGGCCGCCGTACCGCTCCATACACTCGTCCTTCTCTTTCCACCAGAAGATCACGTTCGCGCCCCGGTAGAAGGCGTCATACGCGATCGACGAGTAGTCGGTGATGAGCAGCGCACACCGCTGGAGCGCCTCATCATAGGAGCCTTCGGTCCACATGAGGCGCTCGGCGGGGGTGCCGAGGAAGCCGTCGCTCACAAGCGGGTGAGGCAGCAGGCGGACCCTGTCCCTCAGGTCCCCGGGGACGGCGCCCAGCATCTCCAGCAGCGCCTTGCCGTATGAGGTGCCGAGGGCGTCCTGGCGCACGGCGTTGTACTCCCACGGACGCCAGGTGGGCATGATCAGGATCAGGTCCGCATCGGACGCGCGGGACGCACGGTCGAACTTGGGGAGGCCGGTGACATAGAGGTCCTCCGGGGGGAAGTCCGCCTGCTCGGCGAAGTGGTCCGCCTCGGCCTGCGAGCTGCAGACGACCTTCGTGCTCAGGGGGAAGTCCTTGCCCTGGCGAACCATCTTCCGCGCGTCCGAATCGAGCGACACCATGTACATCACGCCGTGCTGCAGGTGGACGAACGTGAATTCGCCGGCCTTGAGGAAGCGCAGCAGGGTGCGATTGGCGGTGCGAAGCTCGGCAGCGTGCGCGGGCACCTCCGTACCCATGAGCGTGCGCGAGGAGAAGAGGCGCACGAAGTGGGCGAACGAGAAGCGAGGCAGCACGTACGGACGATAGCGCTCGGGAACCGTGTGGATCTGCTCCCGCGAGAGAACGAAGCGGACATCGCGATGCCCCGAATCGATGAGCCGTTCGAAGACGGCCGAGGCGCCTTCCTCGTAGCGACTGGCGTTCTTCTCGTACAGGAGCACCTTGTCGCGGCGCATGAAGCGCGAGACGAACCGGGCAAGCGCGATGCGCGGTGCCATCCAGGGACTGTCGGTGTGATTCCGGGGCCTGACGGTGATGTAGAGCCGGTTCTTGGCGCTCTGGCGAACGTAGACCGTCGCATTCTGCTCACGCAGGAAGTGGAGTCTCCCGCGGGCTCCGCGCGGCTTGCGGCGTATGAGGGAGTACGAGAGCTTGCGCAGAACCGTCCCGCCGTCGGCGGTGGGGATCTCGATCTGGACCGGACTGTGGATGGGCATGGATGCGAGTGCCGAGCGGGGAACTCGGAACAGTATGAACTTCAGCCGAGAACCCCCCGCGCAGATTGGTGACCCGATTGTCAGCACCTCATCGCAAGCGCACGCCGCAATTTGCATCCGGGTCACGGAATCAGCTGTAGGACAAGTACCTGCTCGAGAGCGTGACGCCAGCATGCCAACCAGCCAGAGACCTCTCGGTGACAGGCCGCTCAGAATCTGCTGATAGCCGACGCGGACGCATCCAGCGCTATCGACGGTATCTTGCTTAAGTTCTTCCAACTCGCAACGGTCCCGTCCGCTCGAACAACGCGGGGCACTCGCAGGCCGCCCACGCGAGTGCCCCGCGAGAAGCGTGCCCGCCACACAAGAACCATAGGCATCGTACATCGAACGGTCTTCTCAACGTCGACCCCATCGCACTATCCGGACACTTCCAGATTTCGGTCCTCGGATCCAATGCTGGCTCTGCTCACCTGACAGAGACGTCGGCGTCAGGGAGTGTCTGCCTCTCTGCCAACACAGCCGCTGTCTGCAGCCGCCCTGAGCGCTCTACGCACACGCGCATCAATCCAATGCATTGCTCGCTCGACTCCCAGAGCGCCGAACACCTTCTGTCTGATGTAGTCAATCAACACACAGGTCAAGTATGTCAGCAACACCCACGAGACAAGGTATGCAACTAGACTCGGCTCGTTCGCGTAGTCGGCGGTGTCAAGTAACCGTGAGTAGAGCACCGATCGTACCATCCGATTGTCGCTTATCAGATACACGCCGAAGCTCATGGGTGCTAAGCCAAGAATCGCGCGCCTGAACACGCCCTCTCTGATGTCGAGTGATTTCGCGAAGAGGAAGAGCGCCAAAGACGCAGCCAGAACCGTGGGCGAGCTATACCAGTAGAGCCGATCCAGGCTACCCGACAGAACGGGACCCGCAGCCGTGACTCCGCTGGCAATGAAGAACAGCAGAGCCGCTGCCCCAGGCGATAGGCCGCGCCTGTTGTGCCGACGGACATATGACGCAAGAACATACAGGTAGACGAACCAGAACACACTGTATCCATGCCTGGTGTCAATCACCGAAGAGTAGTCGAGTGGCAAGAACGGGAGCACAACGAACCAAGCGGGCATCAGTGCGCTCAGCAGCACGACAAGAATTCGATGGTGAAATGGCGTCAGCGTGTCGAGTCCGCGATTCAGGAACGGTGATAGCAGGAGAAGCGCTACGTAGGCCGTCGCAAACCAGTAGCGATTGAACAACAGCGGAAGTGCTGAGCGCAACGTCTCAATCGAAGAGAGATCCACAACACCGATAACACCAAGGACGACGTAGATACCTACGCTGTAGAAGAGCACTTGCAGCCATATCCTAGCGACCCTCGAGAACTTGAACGGCTTACCACTCGCGAAGTAGGCGCCGACAAGGACGAAGCAGTTCACAGCAACCACGCTGACGGCATCGATGCCCCAGACGATATGAGCATTGACAGTACCTGCCTCAGCACCCGCCCTCAGCCCGCCGTGCACCAAGAAGTGATGGGTGACTATCAGAATCATCGCAAGCACTCGGAGGAGCTCGAAGCCGACTTCACGGCGGGGATGCGACATGCTCACTCCCATGGCTGATCGTATCCGACCATCCGTAGGATTGCGATTCTACGATTCGGGAGGCGGAGATGTGGGCAACGGGCGTAGCGACGCTTCGCGCCAGAACGCGATGCGTCGCAAGCAGCCGGAACGTCAGACGTTATGAACATCAGCAGCACAGGACCTCCGCCTTCATGGGCAGCCGACCTCCCCGGCGACGACCGAGCAACCAGGCGTCAACGAGCTTGTGCCTTCGTTGCCAGGCGCCACGAGGGCTTCTGCTTCGTGCAACCACCGCACCCGCCGCGAATACGGTCGCGTCAGCTCATTGATGGCCTGATAGGTGCGCTCACACGCACGAGCATCCCGCAGACCGAAGGTAAGGCGCCGTCGCCGGGAATACAGCTCCGAGGCTGGCGCCGTCCCTCCCAGGATTTCCACCACCGCCGTGGCCGCTGTCTCAGCGTCAGCACACACAGGGCCGAAGCCATCCGCTTCGTAGTCGAAGTAACCCGGCTTGAACAGATGATCGCCGCCGAAGAAGTCATCCTGGTCGAACTGGAAATACACCACAGGACAGTCTATGTAGGCCGCATCGAAAGCGATTGAGGAGTAGTCGGTCACAACGACAGATGCCCTTGCGAGTATGTCCTGAACGTCTGACGTCTCATAACTGCATAGTCTCACTTCGCCGTCGAACACACCGATCTGGTCGAGGTACGGCTTCATGTTCGGGTGAGGCATGAAGATGAGCTTCATGTCTGCCTTCTTGATTGCCTCCCTCAGCATAGGGCAACCCAGAAGATCCCTCCAATTGCGAGCGTAGGGAGTCGACGTGAAGCCTGCGACCGCATGACGATCATTGCCCCCCTCAATCTGGTCTCCGAGAAGAGAGCGGCGCCACGTGGGCATCACCACTACTGCATCCTTCAGGGAATGTGCAGATGCCTTCTTGAGCAGTCGATCCCACCGCGGAAGTCCAGTCAACCTAACCTCTTTGGATGTGAGCGTGTATGGAGTGTGGCTGCCCACGATGGACAGATACTCGGCTTGTGTCGAGGTGACCAAGAGGTCGATCGACTTGTTGTTGAGCCAGCGCGAAAGGTCATCCTTGATCACTCCGTGCTGCAGAAATGTGAACCGCCACGCGGGCCTGCCCCACAATCTCCAATCAAGAGGTTTGCAGACGTAGTTGTCCACTTGCGAAGAGATCAGGTGCTCGGCATTGAGCAGCAGCAGCTTCCAGAGCCATGTGCCGTAGGCGACGAGACGGAATCCTCGCTTACGCAAACGAGGCCAGTCGGGAGAGTCCTTTCTCAGCACGAAGTAGGTATTCTTCTCCGGATGCATCTCGGCAAGGTAATCATACAGATGCTCCGCGTTGTCGCCAGCGCGCGAATCCCTGTCCATCAGGACCCACGCCGCACCAAGCCGACGGCGCATCATGTGAGTGCTGGCCAACCAGCGCAGCACGCGAGCCGAGTGCCGCTGAGCTGAGGCGATGAAGGCGGCGCCGACGCGGCGTCTTGAATCCGGGCTCTTGGCCGAACCCTTGCCCGCAACTCGATGGAAGTCCGCTGGCCTGAACGCATAGGATTCATAGGAATACCATCGGTCCGAGAGCGGAACACTCACGCCGTCCAGAAAGACGCGGAGAGTGCCACCAAGGGGTAGCCACACGATTCTCTCGAACGCCATCGGCTTCCCAAGGAAGACTACTTGACGAGTCTTCATGTGGACTGGGCTCACCGGTCTTCCCTTGAGAAGAAACAGCTCTGACGGCGGTTCCCCGCCAAATCGATACGTAATCTGGACCAGACGCTGCTCGCTATCAACACTGCGAACATGCACGAACGGGGGCCTCAGCTCTTCGCCTTTGTAGGCGGCAATCAGTGCATGCTTGAGCGACCATGGGATTCTCTTGATCGAATACGCGCGAATCGTCTCGGTATCGATGTAGCCCATGACGCGCGCTACAGTGTCGTGAAACGCGGTTGCGGTTGCAGGGTCAAGAGCTTTCACCGGCGATTGCATCTTCGCGTCATTCAGGTAGTAGAACAGCAAGTCGTAGAGTACGGTGTTCTGCGCCCAGAGTGGAACGACGCCGAGCCGCTCGTTGAGACGCTGCAGCACGTCAAGGTAGCCCTCTCGCGGCAGTACGAGATACCGCTCATCACGTTTCCATGAGACATCGACAAGAGAGCTCCTGGACTGGCGGCGCCTGTACCAGTAGTGAGCAGATGCGACCACACCGACAATCCGCTCGTCTTGCTCAGCGAGGTATCGCAGCGTGAAGTGCGCATCCTCAAACACCGGACGTACACGAGACTCGAACTGAAGACCCAGCCGCCGTATGTCATCCACCCTGTAGAAGCCACTGGCGGCCTGCAAATGTATGAAGTCCGGAAAGCGGTCCATGTCAACCAGCTTGTCCCCATCCCGGAACCTGGCCTTGAGTGGATGGGTGTCACTGGTCTCTCCGGTGGCATCATCCAGCCTAATGATGCGCGATACGAGCATCGCAGGCCTGGCGTCAGCGAACTGCGCGAGGAAGCTCTCGATACGCTCGAAGTAGTCGGGAGGGAGAACATCGTCGGGGTCGCAGAACGTCACCCACAGATTGCGAACCAACTCCAGACCGGCGTTTCTTGCCGAACACAGTCCTCCATTCGATTTGTGGACCACGCGAGCGCAATCGGAATGCCCTGAAGCCCAGGCGTCGAGAATCTCACCGCACCTATCTGGAGAGCCGTCATCCACGAACACGATGTCGAGATTCGCCAGCGGATACGTCTGCTGCTCCAGAGAGGACAGGAACTCGCTAAGATACGCCTCTACGCCATAGACGGGAACGACGAGCGAAAACAGTGCGCGGTCTGACACAAGGACTCCCCCGTGGATCCTTCGGCGACAACATCGGACTGCACGAGAGTCTAGCACGGCGCACCAACCTACGACGACGCCTGGATCTCCTGTGCGGCCACGGGATAGCGTGGCACTCGTGAAGGCCGGCATTCGCGCAGAGTCAGATCTCCACTGTGAGCGCCCCCACCCGCCGCCCGCTCGGTTACGGCCTCACCTCGAAGCCATCCACCACCACGTTCGCGCTCGTCGAGGCGGCCTCCTTGGTGCCGAGCACCCGGATCTCGATCGTGTGTGTGCCGCGTGAGAGCGTCCCGCTCTCCCACACGCGACAGCGCCAGCCGAGCAGGCCGTACTGGGACACGGTCGCCTTGTACGCGCCGTCGATGTAGACAGCGGCCTTGCCGTAGAACGGGCTGCGCGGGCCGATCCAGGCGACCTTGGTGCCGTTGAACGTGTAGGTGGTCTTCGCCCCGACCCAGCGGCTATACCGGTAGGTCCCGCCGGTGTACGTCGTGTTCGCGCAGGCGACCCAGCTCCCGGCAAAGCTGCCTGAGCGCTCGTTCGCGTGCGTACTCACGCCCGTTGCGGCACCGGTCACATGCAGGTTGTCGATGACGACGACGTAGCCCTTGGATGCGGCGTTCTTCGCACCCGCAAGACAGATGGAGATGGTGTGCGTCCCGGGAGAGAGGGCCGGACTCTCCCAGATAGTCGCCGAGTGCGTTGCGGATTCGGCCGGTGCGTAGCAGTCGACCGTGGCCTGCTTCGCCCCGTCGATATAGACGTCGGCCTTGCCGTAGAAGGGCTGCTTGGGTCCCACCCATGCGATCTTGGTCCCCACGAAGCGGCACTCGAACCTCGTCCCGGTCCAGCGGCCGTAGGTGTAGGTGCCCCCCGAGTAGGCAGACGACGCACACGGCACGAAGCGGTCGAACGTCACGCCGGATGAAGCGTCCTCCAGGGTGACCTCGGCGGACTCGTCTACCGGCACGTCATCGGGAGGAGTGCCCGCGACGGTCACGAAGCTCGCGCGCGACGTCCGGTTGCCGCCACCTGACTGCGTCGTCGCGCTCACGTACACACGATAGTCGACGGCTGCGTTGCCCACGTCCATGGTGCTCGTGGCCATGCCCTGTGAGTTGGTCACGGACTGCGTCGTCCTGGTGCCGTAGTCGAACTCCCACGCGTAGGTGACGGGAAGCCCGCCGACGGGCCGCCCCGCCTCGTCGCGCAACAGCGTCGTGGCGGTCACGGTCGAGTACTGCTCGGGCCGGCTCGTCGAGAGCGTGGTCAGCGTGCCGGCCGTGTCCTCACCGAGCACCGGCGACGGCATGAACTGCGTCGACGCGGTCACCGTGCGGCCGTTGCCCGAAGCCGTGCCGACCAGGGTCACCCACTGCATGAGCGGCGCCGAGCCGGTGTTGCAGTGTGCCGAGACCGTCCCGTCCGCCCCGGAGAAGGCGACCGTCTCGACGGTGCCACTCGCGAAGCGCCAGGAGAGCGATATCCCCACACCTTCGATGGGCTCGCCTTCGGCATCGGTGCACACGATGTTCACGATCGCGTTCGCGTTCTGCGCGCAGTAGGTCCTGAACATCGTGAGCGTCATCTCGGCGGGCGCGTCGGAGACCCCCTGCCCGGTTGGGATCGCGGCGATGACATCGGCCAGATCGTTCACGGCCCTGCTCTGAACGGCCTTGGTGATCGAAAGCACCGTGGCGTTGCCGACGCTCCTGCTGCTACCCCACGCCGAGTGGAGCGCCGGGAACTGGGACCGGGAGTAGTACGCCGCCGAGAGGGCCCGCGCCCGCATGTCGGAGACCGACGTCCTCGAGACTGCGGTGATCCACGACCGGACGTTTCCGGGCTGATGCTGATAGTCGTCGACGGCGAGCTCGTAGGCGTTGTGGAGCGTGTCCTCGCCGATGGCCGCGACAGCCGTGTGGTACGGCTGACAGATGTCGGAGTAGTAGTGCGAGAGCTGACCGAGGTACTTGCTCGCGAGCGTGCGATTGCCCGCCTTGTAAGCGTTCACCGCCTTCTCGTACATGTAGCACACCTGATGGACGCCGCCCCTGGTGGTGCCGGTCTCACGGAACGTGTGGTAGACGGACGAGACGCCCTCACTGTCCGGGTCGTCGGTCGCGAGCAGCGCCGTGTCGCGGTCCACCCAACTGCCCGAGGTTCCCGCGAGCCTCAGCGCCTCGTCGAGGATCCAGTCATGGGAACCGTAGCCGTTACCGTCATCGCCGCCGTTGGCCCAGCCGAACGCGGGCGCAGCGAAGCCGAAGACGAGCGTGAGAGTGAGGGCGACGAGAAGGTGTGCTCTGCGAATCATGATGACTCCCGTACGACGCGAACGACCGGGAGGACGTCAGTCCTCATGGATGGTATCGGCACGAAGCGGGCCATCCATGACCCGCATCTGCCGGGCGGACGAGTCGGGATTGCGACGCTCGGCCCTACACGTTGAAGCGGAAGTGCACCACGTCGCCGTCGGCCATCACGTACTCCTTGCCCTCGATGCGCAGCTTGCCGGCCGCTTTCGCCGCCGCCTCGCTCTCCA
>CAYMSA010000044.1:13289-14539 GCA_964392965.1 uncultured Coriobacteriaceae bacterium | reverse complement strand
ACGAGCGACGACCACGACCCGAACCGCCGCGCCTTGGTGAGGTCGATCCGCGCATCGGCGTAGAGCCACGGGAGTCTGATGACACCTGACATCAAGACGCCGAGCAAGATCAGGACGACGCCGGCCACGATGTCGAGCACATCGCCAAGACCGTCGAGCACACCACCGAGCAAGGATGCCGACACTCCCAACGCCACGAACACGACGGTGAAGCCCGCGACGAAGAGGAGCGACTGTCGCAGAACGTGCCCCCGTCGGCTACCGCCATCCGCAGTTCCTGATGCGGCCGAACCGGCCATGAACCCGATGTATGCAGGCAGCAGTGGAAGGATGCACGGCGAGACGAACGTCAGGACCCCCGCGCCCAGCGCGGTCCAGGGCAACACGCTAGCTTCCATCGTCCACCTCGGAAGACAGACCCGGCAGGGATGCCGGCTTCCTGGCACGGGACCCTGCAAGGGAGCCACGCGGTTGTAGCTGCGAGAGGACGACCGCTCCGACCACGAGAAGACCGCCAAGAAGCTGCAGCGTCGTGAGACGTTCGCCGAAGAGGACCCAGGCCGCCAGGCCCGCGAACACCGGCTCGAGCGTCGACGAGACCGAGGCCTTCGTCGCTTCGATGTGGCGCAGTGCGATCAGGAAGACGCCGAACGGTATCACGGTGCTCAGCACCGCCAGGACCAGCACCGCCAAGAACGCCCGCGGGTCGGACAGCAGCGTGACGAGCGGGCCCGGCCCACCGAGTGCAAAGAGCCAGAAGACCGTGGCGGCACCCAGTCCGTAGACCAGTAATGTCCAGGGCGTGAAGCGGTCGGCGGCGTACTTGCCCATCAGCTGATACGTCGCGAACAGCACGGCCGCACCGAGACCCCACGCGATTGCCTCAGGAGACACGGTGCCCCCGGCGCCGTCCACTGCTCCTACGGTAAGCGCACAGCCCAGCACACTCATGGCGACCGCCAGAGGCAGCGTCATCGTGAAGCGTTCGCGCAGGAAGCCGACGGAGAACACCATCACGATGACCGGTGCGAGGTACTCGAGCAGGATCGCCGTCGCGACACCCGTGAGCGAGATCGTCTTGAAGTAGGCGAACTGCAGGAGAGCCAGTCCGACGACGCCGAACACAATCAGGAACGGCAGGTCACGCACGTGGACCTTCAGAAGAGGTCGATTCCGAACACCCAGATACGCGACGAGGACAACGAACGCGAGCGTCGCGCGGGCCGCAGCGAGCACCTGCGGCTCCACTG
>CAYMSA010000044.1:0-13189 GCA_964392965.1 uncultured Coriobacteriaceae bacterium | reverse complement strand
ACTGCTCAAGACACGCCCTTCACTTGTCGACATACCCTCAGGGGGTATACTACACCAACAGAGACCCGCCGCACCCGGCGCATCCCCGGCCGACCAGAGTGGAGAACCCGATGGACACGACCTCCGAGATGGACGCCCTCGCCATGAGCGAGGAGCGACAGCGGATCATCAACCGCCTCAAGCGGCTCGAGGGCCAGATTCGCGGACTGCAATCGATGGTCGAGAGTGGCAAGGACTGTGACGCGATACTCACTCAGGTCATGGCCGCTCGCTCGGCGCTCAACCAAGCGGCACTTCAAGTGATCGGCCACTCGATGCGTTCGTGCCTCAAAGAAGGAACGAAAGAGCGCGACGACATCGTTGAAGAAGCCATCGCGCTCTTCATGAAGTACTCGGGCGGATCAGCCTGAGCTCCCCGGAGCGATGCGAGAATTCCTCGCCCACCCCTTCGCGACTACAAGAGGCCGAACTCCTTCCCGAGCGCGTCGGCGCTGCGCGCACCGACCACATGCGACACGACCGAACCGTTCTCGAACTTCGCGATGGTCGGGATGCTCATGATGCCGTAACGATGGGCGATGCTCTGCGCTTCGTCCACGTTCACCTTCACGAATGCGACGTCTGAAGTCACACGGGACGCGAGCTTTTCTAGCTCCGGACCTACCATGCGGCAGGGACCGCACCACGGGGCCCAGAAATCCACGACGACGGGGGTCTTGGACTCGAGTACGGTCTTCTGAAACTCCGCCTCGGTTATCTCTCGGACAAGTGTGCCCACGGTAATCTCCTCCTTCGAAGGAATCTGTCACTCAGCTTTATACCCTTGGGGGTATCCGGTTGTCAAGGCGGCCCTAGCGTACCCGCTTCGCATGCCGTATCGTCATCCGAGGAGGGATGACGTGACCGTGACGTGGATATGGTTGCTGTTGGCCGCTCTCGTGACGGGCATGACCGTCACGGCTCTCCTCGTTGTACCCCGACCCGGCATCCCCCTTGCGGCTCTGGTGTCCCTTCTCGGAGCATCTGGCATGTTCCTCGCGTCCCGGACGACCGGGACGTTCTATGGGACGACAGAAGCGTGGTTGCTCGTGAGCCTGTTCTGCGTCGCCGGCCTGCTCACCGGCTACCGGCTCGCAGCCGCGCTCCTGAACCGTCTCGCCCCTGCCCCCCGCCCGTTCCCGCTCCCGAGCCCCTCGGGATCCCGCCCGGGCGTCGTCCTGCTTCACCTCACGGATCCGCCTCACTACGACCCCCGCGCTGTGGCCACCCTCATCGAGCCCTTCGCCTCGGGACGCCGCGGAGACATCCCCGCCGCGGCCATCCCTTTCGTGTTCGCCACGACGCGGGCCCGCTACCGGGCCACAGGAGACATCTCTCCGGCCACACCACTCCTCTCCTCCCTTGCGGATCGCATCACGGACATCCTGACCGTGAGGTTCCCTGACGTGACGGTGCGCATGACGTCGGCCGTCCCTCCCCATGCGCTCACCAACACGGTGGCAGCACTCGCAGCTGCCGGCTGCTCACGGATCGCCGTCGTGACGATCGGCTCCCCCGACGTCGGCCCGTCGGAACGCGCGCGGACGATACTCGAGCGGGAGGTCGCCCGTGAACCGGCGATCTCGGTCGGCTTCGGTCGCTCGATATGGACCGACCCCGCGCTCTCCGATCGACTCGCCGAGCGCATCGCCGCGAGCCGGAGCACACCCGCAGACAACGCCAGCGGAGTCGTCCTGGTAGGATCCGGCATGCCGCCGGGCGAAACAGAGGGAGTACGACGCGCGGAGCAGGCCGAGCAAAGCTTCCACCAGCGAGTGCAGCTCGCGATGACCAAGAGAGGCGTGTCGTCAGAGCACGTCAGGCAGGCCTGGCTCGACTGGCACGAACCCGACGTCACCGACGCGGTGCGTCACCTCGCGGCCCTCGGCTGCACCCAGATACTCGTGGCCCCGTCGACGATCGCCATGCCAGGCGTGAGCACCTCTCCCGACCTGGCAACCGCGGTGTCGCTCGCACGCGTGCCCGAAGGCGTGAGTGTGGTGACGATGCCGCCCTGGGGCGATGCTGAAGGACTTGCGCAGACGATCGCCGACATCGCCATCGAGACGCTCGAGTCGCTGCGCTGATCGAAGCTCTAGAACACCGCCTCTGCGGCGGAGAGACGCGACTAGGAGTCCGCCTGCACCATACTCCTGCGCGACACCTTGCAGCGCTCCCAGTTCCACGCCTGCAGCCGCCTGATGCGTGGGATGCTGCGAACGTACTGCAACGCGACCGCGAGACCGCCACGGTCCGCCTCGGCACGCGTCTCGAGAGCATCGATGCTCCTGCGCAGATCCTCGGCGGTGGTGCCGCGGAAGACGGTGTAGCCCTTGCCTACGCTCGAGAGGATGTGCGCGTCCGAACCACCGACGGCGGCGATGCCCTGACCACCGGTGAACATCTTGGCAGCCACGCGATTGGCCCAGCCGAGGTACGGTACCGAGTTGTACACTTCGAGCGCCGAGAAGGCCAGTTCGTTCATGGCCGACGTGAACGCGTTCGTGCCGAGCGGGCCGAAGATGCCACGGCTCGAGAAGGGATGCGGGATGATGGCCAGTCCACCCTGGTCGTTGATGCGGCGGATGGTCTCGAGCGGAGTGAGGCCCGGCTCGATGTACTCCTCGAGGAATAGTCCGAGGATGTGGCCCTTGGTGGAGGAGATCTCCTCGCCTACGACGACCTCGATGCCGTAGACGTCCTCGAGTTCCTTGGCGAAGAGCGCGCCTTCGAGAGTGTTGTGGTCGGTGATCGCGATGACGGAGAGGTCCGTCTTCGTGGCCGCGTACTCCAGGATCTCCGGGATCTTGCCGCATCCGTCACTGTGCGTCGAATGGATGTGGAGATCGGCCTTGCTCCAGACCTCTGAGTTCACATACGCCCCTTGCATCGGTTCGTCCGGCCTTCGTGACAACCCCGCGATGCCGGCTCAGTCCGACATAGTATCGTCGAAATTGCGCCGATTCTCCAGTCCCGCCCGGCAACGGTTCCGCTTCAGGCACGGGAACAGGCCCTCAGAGCCGCTGATTCCAGCCGGTGAGACGCCGGACACCCTCCTCCAGGCGATCCAGGGACGTGGCGTAGCTCAGACGGAGAAAGCCCTCACCACCGGGACCGAAGTCCACACCGGGCGTCACGGCGACACCCGCCTCCTCGAGCAGTATCGATGCAAGGCCCAGTGAGTCAGTGCCGGCCGCCTGTGCCCATCGCGAGGCATCGGCGAAGACGTAGAAGGCACCCATCGGCTCGGCTGCAACGGTGAGACCCGCGTCCCTTAGCGCAGGCACGAGAAATCGACGGCGCTCGTCGTACGCATCACGCATGCGCGCAACGTCGCCTTGCGCCTTGAGAAGCGCCACGGTGCCGGCCACCTGCACGAACCGGTTGGCACACAGGAAGAAGTTCTGTTGGATCTTCTCGGCGGGCCGGACGAACTCTTCGGGGGCGATGAGGTACCCCAATCGCCAGCCCGTCATCGCGTAAGCCTTAGAGAACCCGTTGAGCACGAAGGCCCGATCCGTGAACTCGAGAATCGAGTGGGACCGGCCGTCGAACTGCAGACCGTGGTAGATCTCGTCGCTGGCGATCCACACGCCGTGGCGTTCACCGATACCCGCCAATGCTTCGAGGTCCGCTGGACCAAGCACACCGCCGGTGGGGTTTCCAGGCGAGTTGATGACGATCGCCTTCGTCCGGGGCGTGATGGCGCGTTCGACGGCTGCCGGATCGAAGCGGAACCCGTCTCTCGCGTGTACCGGGACACTGACCGGCACACCACCGAGGAAGGCGACGTAGTTCGGATATGCGGGGTAGCATGGATCGGCCAGCAGGACCTCGTCGCCCGGGTCCAACAACGTACCGAACAACAGCAGCATCGCGGGAGACGTCCCCTGGGTCACGACGATGTGCGCCGGGTTCACCCGAACACCGTACGCGTCCTGCATGTGCTGCGAGACCGCCTCGTGCAGGTCCGGCAGACCGAGAGACTCCGTGTACCCGGTCCCTCCGCTCTCCATCGCAGCCTCGGCAGCCTGCACGACCACCTGCGGCGTCGGGAAGTCCGGGTCGCCCACCTCGAGATGGACGATGTCGTGACCCGCCTCTTCAAGCTCGGCTGCACGGGCCACCATGTCCATCGCGAGAAAGGGCCTGATCGCGCGGGCACGGGCCGAGACGCCCGGCATCGCCTCCGTCCGAGGACGCACGACCCCGCCGTCGCCTCTCCCGCTCATTTTGCGCTCCCCTCAGCGGTGGCGGCATAGCGGGCCGCCACGTAGATCGAACGCGCCTCAAGCCGCCGCAGGTCGGTGAAGCCGATCGTCTCGGTCTCGATGATCTCATGCGGCGGCTCGGGGTCGTACTTCAGGCCCAACTCCTCCGCTCTGGTGTAGAGCTCGGTTCCCGGAAGAACGTGGAGTGTCGACGTCTGGATCTTGCCCGGATCGAGCGACAAGCTGAACGTCAGCCCATCGAGGAAATCGTCTGCTGTGTCACCGGGCAGTCCTGCGATGAGATCGCACTCCACGCGGATGCCGACCGACTTCAACGCCTCGACACCTGCAGCGAAACGCTCCCGGTCGAACCGCCGATGGCAGGTCTCGAGTGCTGTCGGCCCTACGGACTGCGGGCCCGTCTCGACTGAGACGACACCCGCGTCGCGGAGTGCGGCCGCAGCAGCCGCATCGACACGCTCGATGTCCACCTCGACCGTGTGGAGCCTCACGCCCCGGCGAGCGTACGGTGCGAGTATCGACGTCAACCAGCCGAGGCGCTCGGCCGTGAGGTTGAACACGGAATCCACGAACGTGAAGGACATGACGCCGCGGTCTTCGACGAGGTGGCGGATCTCGGCTTCGGTACGTTCCCGGCTGAAGGAACGGATCCGCCCATACCCCTTCCCCTCGAAGCAGTACGCGCAGTTGTGAGGACACCCGCGATAGGTCTCGAGGTAGGCAGTACCCTCGCGCGGCTCGAGGACACCGGCGAGATACGGTGAGGGTATGGCATCGAGGTCGCGGATGAGAGGACGGTCCGGCGAGTGACGGATCTCTCCGTCCGCGGTCCGCACACTCACCCCCTCTACGCGCGTGAACGGCTTCCCCCGGCGGGCCTGGTCGAGCAGGTCGGCGAAGGCAGCCTCACCCTCCCCGCGAACGATGGCCTCGACCTCAGGATGGGCCCGCAGCACCTCCTCGGCGATGGGACCGACCTCCGGGCCTCCGAGCACGATCCGGACTTCGGGCAGTGCGCGCTTCACGATGCGGCACACGTCGTAGGTGACACGCGCGCCCCAGCAGTACACGGACACCGCAAGCACGTCCGGTCGCAGGCCGATGAGGCGGTAGGCGACCCACCAGGCATCGTCATCCGTCGAGAGATCGAGCGTCTCGAACGCGACACGCCCCGTGAGCCGGTCGTCGTCCATCGCATACGCGCGCAGATACCCCAAAGCGAGCGACTGGTAGCCGGGCACGTTCAGTGCGAGCAAGGCCACCTTCAGCGGGCTGGACATGAGGCACCTCCCCCGTCCCGGTGCGCCTGTCCGGGACCCTGCGCAGCGCTGAAGCCGGGAGGTGTCCCGGTCGCATGAGCGGCCGAGGGCGACAGGGTAACATCGTGCAGGTAGTGCGTGACCGGCAGCGGCAACGAACCGTCAGTCTCGACCCAAAGACGGTTCACCATGCCCGTGTCGCACGCAGCCGACACGAAGGCCTCCGCCGAGTCGGGCAACCGCGAGCCACCGCCTCGGACGAGCCGCACCGCATCGACTCCCCATAGCGCCAGTCCCGCGATGGTCGCCGGGAGCTCGCGTACGTTATGAGAGCACACGGGAACAACGACCGTCACGACGGCGGGCCGCGAGCGCTCCTGTGCCGCCGCCACGTACAGGCGAACGCCGGCCTCGGCACGAGCGACGGCACCCGGCCGACCGGTGAGTTCATCGCCGAGGATGCCGAGTGCCGGAACGCGCACGTCCACGTGCGTGACGCCGGCGTGGAGGATCCCGGGCGCGTTGCCGTGTACGGCAAGCGGATCACCGGCCGTCTCGATGGCGATGCGTCGCACGCCGACTCGCGTGCAGGCAGCCACCACCGATGGCAGGTCAGGGTGCCCGAAGGGCTCGGGACCGCCGAGCGTGACGTTCGGGCCCGGCCCATCGTGCCAGTCGGCGACGATGGCATGGAGCTCGGTCTCGATATCGGCCACGTCGCGATAGACCGCGGGCGCAGTAGCCGCGCACCTGACACACGCAGTCGCGGGTCCCTCGCCGACAGCGACAGTCGCGAATCGCAGCATCGTGCCTCCTCCCGTCAACCAGGTGACGTCCGAAAGGCCGGAGCAACGCGGAAGAGGCACCACGTGCCCTGGATCGTCAGAGCGCATCGCAACGGCCGTCAAGTCTGCCACGATGGTAGAGCAAGCCCCGCTCTGTGTCGAAGCGCCCGCAGCCGCTGACGCGTCACGCGCTGAACCGCTGCCCCGGTCCTTCGCAGAGACCCGGTCTACGCATGAAGAAAGACCCCGTCCGGAGTGGACGGGGTCCGTCAGTTTCTGGTGTCCGAGGCGAGAGTTGAACTCGCACGGGGTTGCCCCCACTAGGCCCTCAACCTAGCGCGTCTGCCATTCCGCCACTCGGACTCGAACCGCCCTTCAGGGCAGCGAACGAGAGTATAACAAGACCTTCCCGCCCTGCCTAGACCGTTTCAGCGAGACGCTGCGCGGTCATCTCGGCGGTCTCCGGTATCGGGAACGGAGCCGCGAAATGGCAGGCCGCGCGGTGCCCCGGAGCGATCTCACGCAGTTCGGGAACCTGTTCACTGCACTGCGGGAACTGCGCGATGGGGCACCGCGTGTGGAAGCGGCATCCGGTGGGCGGGTCGATCGGACTCGGCACGTCGCCCTCCAAGACGATGCGCCGACGTGAACGCTGCTTCTGTGGGTCGGGCACCGGCACAGCCGAGAGGAGTGACTGCGTGTACGGGTGGTGCGGGGCGTCGTAGAGGCCCCGCCAATCGCCGACCTCGACGATCTTGCCGAGATACATGACCGCCACACGATCGGAGATGTGACGCACGACCGAAAGGTCGTGGGCGATGAAGACGTACGTCAGCCCGAACTCCTTCTGCAGCTGATCGAGCAGATTGATGACCTGCGCCTGGATGGACACGTCGAGCGCGGACACCGGCTCGTCGCAGATGATCAGCCGAGGATGCAGCGCGAGCGCACGGGCGATCCCGATGCGCTGACGCTGGCCGCCGGAGAACTCGTGCGGATATCGGTTCGCGTGCTCGGGATTGAGCCCGACGACGTCGAGCAGCTCCCTCACGCGAGCCAGGCGCTCGGCATCTGTGCCTACCTGGTGGATGACGAGCGGCTCTGAGACGATCTCGCCGATGGTCATGCGCGGGTTGAGCGACGCGTACGGGTCCTGGAACACGAATTGCACCTCGCGACGGTACGCCTGGAGGTCCTTACCTTTGAGCGACAGGACGTCTCGGCCATCGAACGTGATGGTGCCGTGCGTCGGCTCGATGAGCCGGATGAGGCAACGGCCGGTGGTGGACTTTCCGCACCCCGACTCGCCGACGAGACCGAGCGTCTCGCCACTCTCGACCGAGAACGACACGTCATCGACCGCATGGACCTTCTTGCTGATGCGGGAGGCAAGCAGGCCCTTCTCGGTGCTGAAATGCTTCACGAGGCCCTCGACACGGAGAAGCTCAGTCATCAGGCCACCTCCCCGCTCACGACCACATGGCGGCGCTCGAAGTCCGGCTCACCGGCGAAATGGCATGCCACCGAGTGGCCGTTGCCGACATCACGGGGCTCCGGCACCTCCTCCGAACAGCGGGCGCGCGCATAGGGGCAGCGAGGATGGAAGGCACAGCCGCTCGGAACGTCGATCAGACTGGGCGGTTGTCCGTCGATGGGAACGAGGAGACCCTTGTCGCTGATGTCGTGCCGGGGAAGGCTGTCGAGCAGCCCCCAAGTGTACGGATGCAGCGGGCGATAGAAGAGCTCGTCGGCCGGAGCGTGTTCGACGGGCCTGCCGGCATACATGACGAGAACGTCGTCAGCGATCTCGGCGACCACACCGAGGTCGTGGGTGATCATGATGATCGCGGCTCCGGTACGCTCCTGCATCTCCATCATGAGCTCGAGGATCTGCGCCTGGATCGTCACGTCCAGCGCCGTCGTCGGCTCGTCCGCGATGAGGATGGCCGGATCGCACGCGAGCGCCATGGCGATCATCGCCCTCTGACGCATACCGCCTGAGAACTCGTGCGGGTAGTCGCGCACACGATCGGCCGCCTTGGGTATCCCCACGAGCTCGAGAAGCTCCACCGCACGGGCCTCGGCCTCACGGCGCTTCAAACCCTTGTGGACGCGCAACGACTCACCGATCTGGGTACCCACCCGGAACACGGGATTGAGTGACGTCATCGGGTCCTGGAAGATCATCGCGATGCGATTGCCGCGCATCTGCCTGACCGCCGTCTCACTCATCTTGAGGATGTCCTTGCCTTCGAGGAGTATCTCGCCTTCGGCGATCCTCCCCTTCGGGCCCTGGACAAGACGCATGATGGAGAGCGCGGTGACCGACTTGCCCGAGCCCGACTCACCGACGATGGCGAGCGTCTTACCGGACTGCAGTGAGAAGTTCACTCCATCGACCGCGCGGACGACACCGTCCCGCGTGTCGAACTGGGTCTTGAGGTTTCTGACTTCAAGGAGCGCTGACATATCAGTCCTTCATCTTCACATCGAGGGCGTCCCGCAGTCCGTCGCCGATGAGGACGAACGAGAAGACCGTGGTGAGGATCGCGAAACCCGGGTAGATGGTGAGCCAGGGTGCCGCGACCATGAGCGACTTGGCCTCGGAGAGCATCTGCCCCCAGGACGGCATCGGCGGCTGAACACCCATGCCGAGGTACGAGAGGGCGGCTTCGGCCAGGATGGCGCCACCGACGCTCATCGTGGCGTAGACGATGATAGGCGCGATGGCGTTGGGCATGATGTGCCTGTCTAGCACCCGCATGTTCGACGCACCCATCGCATGGGCGGCCTCTACGTACTCGTTCTGCTTCACGCTGAGGATCGAACTTCGCAAGACACGCGCCGTCGACGGCCAGCCCAGGATGCCGATCGCGATGAACACGTTCCAGAAGCTCGGTCCCAGCACAGCGAGCAAGACGATGGCGAAGAGCGTGTACGGAAACGCGAAGAAGATGTCCGCCGTGCGCATCACGAGTGAGTCGACGATGCCGCCGTAGTAGCCCGCCATCGAGCCCATGAACAGCCCGATCACCAGAGAGATACTGGTGGCAAGTACACCGACTGCGAGTGAGACGCGGCCGCCATAGACGACGCGAGAGAAGACGTCGCGACCGATTCGGTCCGTGCCGAACGGATGCTCGGCCGAGGGAGACTGCAGGCTCGCGAACTCGGTGGAGGTGGGCTCCGCGAAGAAGTGGGGCACCCAGAGGTCCGCGGACACGACCAGCGCGACGACGATCACGATCCAGATGAGCCCCGCGATGGCGAGCTTGTTCTTGCGCAGGCGGCGCAGGGCATCGCCCCAGAGTGTTCTAGCCGGCCGATCGGGGGCGGCCGTCACAGCTGCCTCCACAAGCGATCCCGGGATGTCGGGGTCCCTATCGGGCATGAGAGACCCGTCTTCGAAATCCGTGGTGCGACGCGTGCTCATTCCGACGCACCTCCGTATCTGATGCGCGGATCGAGGGCCGCGTAGCTGATGTCCACGAGCAGGTTGATGATCATGACGATGAGGACGACTGCGACGATACCCCCCATGACGACCGGCCAGTCGCGCTGCGACACCGCAAGGAATATCTCCCTGCCGACCCCGGGCCAGGAGAACACCGTCTCCGTCAGAATCGCCCCGCCCATCAGGGCGCCCATGTCGATTCCGATGTACGTGACGACGGGAATCAACGCGTTCTTGAGTGCATGCTTGAACACGACCGCGCGGTTCGTGAGTCCCTTCGCACGTGCCGTGCGTATGTAGTCCTGGCCCATCGCCTCGAGCATCTGACTGCGCATGATGCGCGCCACGTAGGCGGTGGAGACGGAGGCCAGGGTGATTGCCGGAAGGACGAGGTGCGCGATGTCCGGTGGCGTACCCATCTGGGACATCGGCAGGAAGATCGCACCGCCGGTCCACTCCTTGAGCTTGATGCCGAAGAACATCTGGAGCAGAAGGCCTAACCAGAAGACCGGAACGGACACGAGGACCGAGGTGCTCACGGTGACCAGCACATCCAGGAAGGAATACTGTTTCACCGCCGATATGATGCCGGCGAGGATGCCGATGATGATCTCGATGATGATGGCGGCGAGCGCCAGGCGGAACGTGTTGGGGAACTTGTCCATGAGGATGTCAGCGACCGGACGGTTCTTCTGATACGAGGTGCCGAAGTCGCCCTGGACCAGGTCGCTCACGTAGTAACCGTACTGCACGTGGAACGGTTCGTTCAGATGGTTCTCTGCTTCGATCTGGGCCCGCAAGGCGGGAGTGAGCTGCTTCTCCCCCACGATGAGCTGAATCGGATCGCCCGGGATGACACCCGGTATCCTCAGCAGGAAGAGAATGAGGGTGACCCCGAGGAACACCGGGATCATCTGGAGAATGCGTCGGATGACGTACTTGGCCATGGGTCCTGTCTTCCACAAAGCACCATCACCGGCTCTGATGCCCGTGTGCCGGGGCACCCGAAGGAGCCCCGGCACACGACCTGTGATGCGCTACTGACGTCTGATGTTACTGCTCCAGCCAGACGGACTCGAAGTTGAAGAGGCCGTTCGCGCTGTAGACACCGTCGTGCACGCGATCAGAGGCGACGCGGGTGTGCCTGTAGTAGAACATCGGGATGACCGCGGTGTCGTCACCGACGATCTTCTCGACATCGTTGTACAGATCCACGCGCTCGGCGTCATCCGTCGTGGTACGCGCTTTGTCGAGCAGCTGGTCCACCTCGGTGTTCGAGTAGAACGAGTAGTTGTCTGCGCTTCCCGAGCGGAAGAGCGGGTACAGGAAGTTGTCCATGATCGGGTAGTCCGCGATCCAGCCGAGGCGGCCGATGCTGTAGTTGGCGGCACCCAGCTTGTCGAGATACTGCGCCCACTCGCTGCCGAGGAGCTCGCTGTTGACGCCGATCTCTTTCAGGTCAGCCTGGACGAGCGCAAGGATGTCCTCGTGGCCCGAACCGCTGTTGTACTCGAGGTTGATCGTCGGCAGGCCCTCACCGTTGGGGAAACCGGCCTCGGCCAGAGCCGCCTTGGCAGCCTCGACGTCGTAGACAGCCGACGCGAAGTTGCCGGCCTCATAGCCGAAGATGGCGGTCGGGACGATACCGGTCGCCGGCACGCGGGTGCCCTCGAAGACCTTGTCGCAGATCTCCTGGCGATCGATAGCGAGCGAGATTGCCTTGCGGACAAGCGGGTTCTTCAGGGTATCGTCGGTGTTGTTCACGACGAGGTAGTAGATGGCCTGCTCGGAACCGAGGCTGACCTGCTCGCCCGGGTTGACGGTGTAGCCGTCGGGGCTCTCGCCATACTGGGTGACGGTGCTCTGGATCTGGCCGGTGGGAATCGGCACGAAGTCCAGGTTGCCGGCGGTGAACTCGTTGAATGCGGTGTCCTGGTCGGCGAGGATCAGGAAGTCGACACCGTCGATGTTCGGCTCGGCGCCGTAGTAGTCGTCGAACTTGACGACCTTGATGTACTGGTCGTGGGCCCACGGCTCAGCCATCTTGAAAGGACCGTTGCCGATCGGCATGTCACCGAACGCGGCGGGATCGGCCTCGACGGCCTCCTTGGGCACGGGAGCGAGGGCCGGATGGCCGACGACGAACTCGAAGTCAGCGAAACCGTAGTTGAGCGTGACCTCGAGCGTGTAGTCGTCGATGACCTTCACGCCGGAGAGCTCCTGGGCGGTTTCGGCCTGCATCTCGTCGTAGCCCTGCACGACGGCCAGGTGGTACGAGATCTCCGACTTGTTCGCCGGGGTGCAGATGCGCTCCCACGCGAACTTGAAGTCATCGGCGGTCACCTCGCTGCCGTCATGGAACTTCGCGCCCTCGACGAGCTTGAACGTCCATACCGTGGCGTCCTCGTTGCTCTCCCAGCTGACGGCAGCTGCGGGGAGGATCTCCGAGGTGATCGGATCGAAAGCCACGAGGCTGTCGAACACCGCCTGACCGACCTGGGTGCCCTCCGACTCCTGCAGGTTGATCGGATCGATGAACGCAGGCTCGCTGATGTAGAAGTTGAACGTGCCGCCCTTCTGGGCCTCGGAGCCGTCCGGCTCCGGGGTGCTCGTGGCGTCGCCACCATTGCTGCCGCCAGACCCGCCGCAACCACCCAGGGCGAACAACGCCGCCACCAGGGCGAGCGACAGGACCGTCACGAATCCCGTGCGGAATCGCTTCGACATAGTCCAGCCTCCCTCCAAAACACGTTTCTCGATGAATACGTCTCTTAGTGCATGCGTCGTACTGATTGAAGCCCGTTTCGAAGCGTCAACGCCACCGTCTCACATAGCCCTCCTCGCTCCGGCAACACTGGAGCCTCGCCGCCCCTGCCGGCCGAACCCTCTCACTACGACAATGTTTGTAGTCTCGCGCTATCTGTATCGAAGCGCAAGCGTGCACGCCGTCTGAAGTACCCGGGACAGTATACGACCCGCCGATTTCGGGCGGGTCGCAAAGGGGCGAAACATGATCGAGACGCGCTTCCTACGGATGGTAGGTGACCATGAGGATGAGAGCCGTGAGTCCATAGCCTGCGGCGAAAGCGATGGTGATGCGATCGAGATTGCGCTCGATCGTGCCCGTGCCGGTAGCCGTGGGCGTGAGCCCCGCGCCGAAGAAGGACGAGAGACCGGTGCCCTTCCCCGAGTGCAGCAGCACGAATACCACCAGGCCGAACGAGCAGATGACGTGTATGGCGAGTGCGATGTAGGTGACGACGTCCACAGATATCTCCTCACGGGTGCCACCCGATGGGTCGCAGTGGTTACAGCAACCGTAGCAGTATAGTCGTGCGGGTGCCGGAAGCTCAAGCAGGCACCATCATACTAGACATCTGCTCGTCCCGGTCCCCGGACGAGCAGCGAGCGACCCGTCCA
>CAYMSA010000043.1:0-14810 GCA_964392965.1 uncultured Coriobacteriaceae bacterium | reverse complement strand
GGGTGGCCGCACCGTCGGCTCGGGCCGCGTCACGAAGATCCTGAAGTAGCTTTCGACCGCGTCAAGACGGAGGTAGGCAAGTTGGCGAACCAGAAGATCCGCATACGGCTGAAGGCGTACGATCATGAGGTCGTGGACAAGTCCACGAAGCTGATCGTGGAGACCGCTCAGAAGACGGGCGCACGGGTTGCAGGCCCCATTCCGCTCCCGACCGAGCGCAACCTGTACTGCGTCATCCGCTCGCCGCACGTGAACAAGGACAGCCGCGAGCACTTCGAGATGCGCACACACAAACGCCTGATCGACATTCTCGAGCCGACCCCGAAGACGGTCGATTCGCTCATGCGACTCGATCTACCCGCTGGCGTCGATATCGAGATCAAGCTCTAGGGCACTCCCGGCAGCATCAGCCGGTTGAACGAGGCGCGGTCCTCTGGGATGCGTCGCAGGAGGCGACGTTCAGTGCCCCATCGACCGCACGGACGAAAGGCAATGGATATGGCAAGTGCGATTCTTGGACGGAAGCTGGGGATGACCCAGGTGTGGTCCGATGACGACCGGTTGATTCCGGTCACCGTCATCGAGGCCGGACCGTGCGTCGTCTCCCAGGTTCGTACGACCGAGCGCGACGGGTACCAGGCGATTCAGCTGGCATTCGGCGACGTGAAGGAGTCTCGTTCGAACAAGCCGATGCAGGGTCACTTCGCGAAGGCGGGTACGACGCCCAAGCGTTTCGTGACCGAGGTTCCGTTCGTCGAGGGCGATGATCTGAAGCTCGGCGACACAGTGACACTCGATGGGTTCGAGGCTGGCACGCGTGTGCACATCACCGGCACCAGCAAGGGTAAGGGCTTCCAGGGCGTTATCAAGCGTCACAACTTCGGCGGTGGTCCCGGCGGACACGGTTCACATGCGCATCGTGAGCCAGGCTCAGTGGGACAGTGCGCCACGCCGTCCAGGGTGTTCAAGGGTACGCGCCTCCCGGGTCACATGGGAACCGATACCGTGACCATCCGCAACATCGAGGTCATCCGCGTGGACGCGGAGCAGAACCTCCTGCTCGTCAAGGGCGCTGTCCCGGGCGGCAAGAACGGCCTCCTGACCATCCGGCGCGGCTAGAGCCGGAGACGTCGGTTCGCAACTGAGGAGTAGTGACAATGGCAACTGTCGAAGTGAAGGACAGCACCGGCAAGAAGGTGGGACAGGCGGAGGTCGCGGACTCGGTGTTCGCGATTGAGCCCAACACCTACGCCGTGCATCAAGTGGTGCGCAGTCAGATGGCTGCCCGCCGGCAGGGAACCCACAGCACGAAGGGGCGCAGCGACGTCTCCGGTGGTGGCGCGAAACCGTGGCGCCAGAAGGGTACCGGGCGTGCGCGTCAGGGTACGATTCGTGCTGCTCAGTGGAGGGGCGGCGGTGTGGTCTTCGGGCCGACGCCGCGCAGCTACGCGTTCAAGGTGCCCAATAAGGTCGTCAAACTGGCGATGCGGAGTGCCCTCTCGGCGAAGCACGCGGATGGGCAGCTCTTCGTGATCGAAGAGTTTGGCTTCGAGGATCCATCCACGAAGCAGGCCGCGGCTCTTCTCGCTAACCTCGGCATCGATCGTCGCGTGACGATCATCGTAGGCGAGGACGACGTGCAGGCTATGCTTTCGCTGCGGAACATACCTCAGGCGCGCGTGATCACCGCCTCCGAGGCAAATACCTATGATCTGGTGGACAATACCTCTGTGCTCATGACTCGTCCGGTTCTGGAGTATCTCGAGGGGGTGCTGAGCTGATGAATGCATACGATGTCATCATCCGCCCCGTCGTTTCGGAGAAGTCGTACGGGCTCATGGAGTTGAATCGCTATACGTTCGAAGTGCACAAGAGCGCGCGCAAGGAGCAGATCGCGTCCGCTGTGGAGGAGATTTTCGGTGTCACCGTCACGAAGGTGAACACGATGAATGTCTCTGGTAAACCGCGCAGAGTCCGCTACAATAAGGGGCTGTCGCGCTCGTGGAAGAAGGCGATCGTCACGCTGAAAGAGGGCGACACGATCGATTTGTTCGCCGGTCGGTAGTCACAGGGATCCGCGAAGCTTTCTGGATTCGTGTGTGAATGGAGCCACCCGGCACCGTGGTAGACGAGTCCGGCGTCGGATCACGCGGAGGTTGCACAGCTCCGCATGTCCCGGTGGTCTGGCAATCGGACGGAAGGAGATACGATGGGACTGAAGAAGTACAAGCCGACCTCAGCGGGTCGTCGCTTCCAGACGGTCTCCGATTTCTCGGAGATCACGTCGACGACGCCCGAGAAGTCGCTGCTCGAGCCGCTGAGCAAGCAGGGGGGCCGCAACAACAACGGCCGCGTCACGACGCGCCATCAGGGTGGAGGTCACAAGCGCCGCTACCGCAAGATCGACTTCAAGCGCAACAAGGACGGTGTTCCCGCGAAGGTCGCAACAATCGAGTACGACCCTAACCGCTCGGCACGCATCGCCCTGCTCCACTATGCGGACGGCGAGAAGCGCTACATCATCGCCCCCGAGAAGCTGGGTGTCGGGGACACCGTGCTGTCCGGCCCCGGCGCCGACATCAAGCCAGGCAACGCTCTGCCACTGGAGAGCATTCCGACTGGTACCGTCGTGCACGCCATCGAGTTGCAGCCGGGCAAAGGCGCCGCTATCGCGCGATCGGCGGGCGCCTCGGCTCAGCTGATCGGCAAAGAGGGTCCTAACGCGATTCTGCGTATGCCCTCCTCCGAGATGCGGATGGTTCCGCTTTCCTGCAGGGCGACGGTGGGTGAGGTCGGCAACTCGGAGCACGCGAACATCTCCATCGGCAAGGCAGGCCGCAACCGTCACCTCGGCAAGAGGCCAACCGTGCGTGGTACCGCGATGAACCCGGTCGACCACCCGCACGGCGGTGGTGAGGGCAAGAACAAGACCGCCGGACGTCACCCCGTGACGCCTTGGGGTGTTCCGACGAAGGGTCACCGTACCCGGCCGAAGCACAAGTCGTCGGATCGTATGATCATCCGTCGGCGCAAGAAGTAGCGGAAGAAGGAGCTGCAGATGAGCAGAAGCCTCAAGAAGGGACCCTACGTCGAGCCGCGCCTCCTGAAGCGTATCCAGGACATGAACGAGGCCGGGGAGAAGAGGGTCATCAAGACCTGGTCGCGCGCGTCGACGATATTCCCAGAGATGGTGGGACACACGGTCGCCGTGCACGACGGCCGGAAGCACGTACCGGTGTACGTGACCGAGTCGATGGTAGGTCACAAGTTCGGAGAGTTCTCGCCGACCCGGACGTTCCGCGGTCACGCCGAGGATCGCAAGAAGGGCAGGCGCTAGTTCGCCGTTTGGTCGCTGACTCCGGTCATGAGACGTGGAAGCGTCGACCGGATGACGGTCGGAGGTTCGAGTAGATGGAAGCAAGAGCTACCGCGAAGTACGTGAGGGTGAGTCCGCGCAAGGCGCGGGAGGTCGTCGACCTCGTCAGGGGCAAGTCGGTTCCCGACGCTGAGGCGATTCTGTTGTTCACTCCGCGAGCCGCTGCAGAGGTAGTGGGCAAGGTCGTCCACAGTGCGGCAGCGAACGCGGAGAAGAATCTGCGGATCAAGCCCGAGACGCTCTATGTCTCGGAGGCCTATGTGAACGAGGGTCCGACGCTGAAGCGCATTCGCCCGCGCGCTATGGGCCGTGCGTTCCGCATCAACAAGCGCACGAGCCACATCACGGTGGTCGTGAAGCAGCGAGAGGAGGCTTAAGGCGAATGGGTCAGAAAGTCTACCCGATCGGGTTCCGCCTCGGCATCACCGAGGAGTGGCGCTCGCGCTGGTACGAGGACAAGGACTACAGCAAGACCCTCGCCGAGGATCTCGCGCTGCGCAAGTACCTGAGAGCGCGTCTGCAGCGTGCGGCGGTATCGCGCATCGATATCGAGCGCAAGGGCGACAAGGTGTTCGTTGAGATCTGGACCGCCCGGCCGGGCATCGTCATCGGCAAGAAGGGCTCCGAAGTCGATTCTCTTCGCAAGGAGTTGGAGCAGCTCGCCGGCGGCACGGTGGCAGTCAACATCGTCGAGATCAAGCGTCCGGAGCTCGACGCGACATTGGTCGCGCAGAGCGTCGCGGATCAGCTCGTAGCTCGTGTATCGTTCAGGCGCGCCATGAAGAAGGCAGTCACGAGCGCTATGAAGAGCGGGGCCCTCGGCATCCGCATCCAGTGCTCAGGACGCCTCGGTGGCGCCGAGATGGGTCGCCGCGAGTGGTACCGCGAGGGTCGGGTTCCGCTTCACACGCTCCGCGCAAAGATCGACTACGGCACGGCGGACGCGGTCACGACGTTCGGTGTTGTAGGTGTGAAGGTGTGGGTCTACCGTGGCGACAAGCTCCCGGGTCAGAATCTGACCGCCGCCGAAGAGGCTGCGCTCGTCGAGCGTCCTCGTCCGGATCGCGACAGGCCCCGTGGCCGTCGTCGCGAGGGTGCCGGAAGGAGAGGCTAGATGCTACTTCCCAAGAGAGTCAAGCATCGCAAGGTGATGCGCGGTTCGCGTAAGGGTATGGCGAAGGGCGGTACCGAGATCGCGTTCGGTGATTACGGACTCAAAGCTCTCGAGGCTGCCTGGGTCACGAATCGTCAGATTGAGGCCGCACGTATCGCGATGACGCGTTACATGAAGCGTGGCGGTAAGGTGTGGATCAACATCTTCCCGGACAAGCCTGTCACGCAGAAGCCGGCCGAGACCCGCATGGGTTCCGGCAAGGGTAACCCTGAGAAGTGGGTTGCGGTCGTCAAGCCCGGTAGGATCATGTTCGAAGTCTCGGGTGTCAGCGAGGAGATCGCCAAAGAGGCCATGCGCCTCGCGGCCCAGAAGCTGCCGATCAAGTGCAAGTTCGTCACCCGTGCTGACAGTGGCGGTGAAGCCTAGATGAACAGTGTAGAGATCAGGGGTCTCTCAGAGACCGAGATTGCCGACAAGCTCAAGGAGAGCAGGACCGAGTTGTTCAACCTGCGATTCCAGCTTGCGACTGGCCAGCTCGAGAACCCGCACCGCATCACTGCGGTCAAGCGAGATATTGCACGCCTTCACACGGAACTGCGCGCGCGCGAAATCGCCGCCGTGCAGTCGTCCAAGGCGTAAGGGAGGACGGTAGATGAGCACCGAACGCAACCGCCGCAAGGAGCGCCAGGGCGTGGTGGTCTCGGCCGCTGGCGACAAGACCTGTGTCGTCAAGGTCGAGGACCGCAAGCGCCATCCTCTGTACGGCAAGATGATTACCAGCAGCACGAAGTTCCACGCTCACGACGAAGACAATGCCTGCGGGATTGGCGACGTGGTGAGGATCATGGAGACCCGCCCGCTGTCGAAACTGAAGCGCTGGCGTCTCGTCGAGATCGTCGAGAAGGCGAAGTAGTTCAAGGCATGACAAGGCCGGTCCTCTCGGGCACACGATAGATGCCCGACGACCGTACGACCGACGGAGGATATGATGATCCAGCAGGAGACACGGCTGAAGGTGGCCGACAACTCCGGGGCCAGACGAGTGGCCTGCATCAAGGTGCTCGGCGGTAGCAAGCGTCGCTACGCGTTTGTGGGCGATACCATCGTTTGCGCAGTGAAGGAGGCCACGCCGAACGGCGCGGTTAAGAAGGGCGACGTGGTGAAGGCGGTGGTCGTGAGGACCAAGAAGGAGGTCCGGCGACCCGACGGCAGCTACATCCGGTTCGACGAGAACGCTGCTGTCATCATCGACAACCAGGGCAATCCCCGTGGCACCCGCATCTTCGGCCCTGTCGCGCGCGAGTTGCGTGACCGGAAGTACATGAAGATAGTGTCACTCGCACCGGAAGTCCTGTAGGAGGAAGCGGATACGATGGCGAAATCAATGACTATTCGCAGGGGCGATCGCGTGCGCGTCATCGCCGGCAAAGACAAGGGCAAGGAAGGCAAGGTCCTGCGGTCGCTGCCGGAACGGGAACGTGTTGTCGTCGAGAACGTGAACATGATCAAGAAGCACACTCGACCCACCCAGAAGAACCGCCAGGGCGGAATCGTCGAGATGGAGGGCACGATTCACGTTTCGAACGTGATGCTCGTCTGCCCGAGTTGTGGACAGGCGACTCGTGTGGGTCGGCGTCGTGAAGATGGTGTGCGGGTGCGTACCTGCAAGAAGTGCGGCAAGGACATCGCCTAGCGCTGTCCGGACACGGAACTCCGTCCGGTGAGACCGGACGTCGCGAAGCCCCGTCGGGTCGGTAATCCGCCGGGCACAGAGCATACGGAGGTACAGGTGGCACCACGATTCAAGGACAAGTACAAAGCGGAGGTCGTGCCGACGCTCATGGAGCGTTTCGGTTACGGCAACGTGCACGAGGTCCCGCGCCTCGAGAAGATCGTCGTCAACATGGGTGTGGGTGGTGCAACGCAGGACTCGAAGCTCCTGGACGCAGCCGTCGGCGATCTGACGATCATCACTGGCCAGAAGCCCGCTATCACTCGCGCGAAAAAGTCGATCGCGGCATTCAAGCTCCGCGAGGGTATGGCGATCGGTGCCAAGGTCACCCTCCGAGGTGATCGTATGTGGGAATTCATGGACAGGCTTCTCTCGACCGCGCTGCCTCGCATCCGCGACTTCCGCGGCGTGAGCGCGACCGCGTTCGACGGCCGGGGCAACTACTCGCTCGGCGTGACCGAGCAGCTGATCTTCCCGGAGGTCGATTACGACAAGATCGATAAGATTCGGGGCATGGATATCACGTTTGTCACGAGTGCGAAAACAGACGAGGAGTGCCGGGTACTGCTCGAGCAGTTCGGGTTCCCGTTCAAGCGATAAGGAAGATGCGGGCCACCCCGGGCGGCCCTCTTCAAGGAGGTTTGTGACGTGGCAAAGAAGTCGATGATCGCCAAGGCCAAGCGGACGCCGAAGTTCTCGGTCCGTGCCGTGAACCGCTGTAATCGCTGCGGTCGGCCGCGCGCCTTCTACCGCCAGTTCGGACTGTGCCGCGTGTGCGTCCGCGAGCTGGCAAGCAGAGGCGAGCTGCCGGGCGTGCGCAAGGCGAGCTGGTAGGCCGTCGATCGGCCTTAGGCGGCGAGGCCCGGTAAGCACTCCGGTCATGGGCCGAGGTGTACTGACGGGTTGGACCATCCTGGACCATAGGAGGTACTGAAACCATGAGCATGACAGACCCGATAGCGGACATGCTGACTCGGATACGGAACGCCAACAATGCGTTCCAGGCGAGCACGTCGATGCCGTCATCGAAGAAGCTGGTTGCGATTGCCAAGATCATGAAAGACGAGGGTTACATCGTTGACTACGAGGTGGTTCCCGGTGACCCTCAGCCGAGCCTCGTGATCACGCTCAAGTATGGACCTAAGAAGCAGCGGACGATCACCGGTATCCGCCGGATCAGCAAGCCTGGTCTGCGCGTGTATGCGAAGAAGGACGAGCTGCCGCGTGTTCTTGGCGGTCTCGGCATCGCCGTGATCTCCACCTCAAGTGGTGTCATGACCGAGAAGCAGGCGCGCGCCGCGGGTGTCGGTGGCGAAGTCCTAGCCTACATCTGGTAATCGGACCGGACTGAAAGGAGCGAACCGCCGTGTCTCGTATCGGCAAGCAGCCCATCCCGGTCCCGTCCGGGGTAGAAGTGGACATCCAGGGATCGACCGTGACGGTCAAGGGCCCTAAGGGTGTTCTTACGCAAACGTTCAACGATGACATGTCCATCACACTCGAGGAGGGCGCCGTCTACGTGCGCCGTCCGAGTGACGCACGTGAGCATCGCAGCCTTCACGGCCTGACGCGGACCCTGGTGGCGAACATGGTCACCGGCGTATCGGACGGCTACAAGAAGGACCTCGAGATCGTGGGTGTCGGATATCGTGCCGCACTCAAGGATGGGGGTCTGGATCTGTCCCTCGGTTTCAGTCACCCGCTCGTCGTTCAGGCGCCCGAGGGCATCACGTTCGAGGTCCCGGCGCCGAACCGCATCAGCGTGAGCGGCATCGACAAGCAGAGGGTGGGCCAGATCGCTGCGGAGATCCGTGGCATCCGTCCCCCGGAGCCCTACAAGGGCAAGGGTGTTCGCTATGCCGGCGAACATGTTCGCCGCAAGGTCGGCAAGGCCGCCAAGTAACGATCCAGGGACGCACCGCCAGTGGTGCGAGAGTAGGAAGCAGGACATACCATGGATAAGTCGAAAGCGAAGGCCGCGGCACTTGCCCGCCGTCAGCGCCGGGTCCGCGGGAAGGTGAGCGGGACCGCCGACCGGCCGCGCCTGCGCATCACCCGCACCAACATGCACGTCTACGCCCAGCTGATCGATGACGTCTCGGGAACGACACTTGTCGCGGCGTCGTCATTGGACCCCGAACTCCGTGAAGGACTCGGCTCCGGCACCAATGCCGATGCTGCGAAGGCCGTCGGAGCGGCTATAGGTCGTCGGGCTCTTGACGCCGGCATCACCGAGGTCGTCTTCGACCGTGGTGGACGGCTTTACCATGGGCGCGTGGCTGCACTCGCCGAGGGTGCTCGCGACGCCGGACTGAAGTTCTAGACAGGAGGATCTCAACATGGCGCATGACAGCAACGCTCCGGTCTCAGAGCTCCAGGAGCGCGTCGTCTACATCAACCGGGTTGCGAAGGTCGTGAAGGGTGGTCGCCGCTTCTCATTGACTGCCCTGGTCGTGGTAGGAGATGGAAAGGGACGCGTCGGCGTCGGCATGGGTAAGGCGGCCGAGGTTCCGGTCGCGATCAAGAAGGGCGTCGAGGACGCCAAGAAGAACATGTTCACGTTCCCGCTGGCGGGGACGACGATCCCGCACACCGTCACCGGCGAGTACGGTGCGGGCAAGGTCCTGTTGAAGCCAGCGTCTCCCGGTACCGGTGTCATCGCCGGTGGTCCGGTGCGTGCCCTGCTAGAGCTCGGTGGGGTGGGCGATGTGCTGAGCAAGTCGCTCGGCACGAGCAACGCGCTCAACATCGTGAAGGCCGCCGCTGAGGGATTGCAGCAGCTGAAGAGCCCCGAAGAGGTCGCCCGGAGCCGTGGCAAGTCGGTTTCGGAGATCTACGGTATAGAGAGGTAGGCACCACGTGGCATCGGAGAAGAAGCTCAGGATCACTCAGGTCCGCAGTGCCGTGGGCCTGCCGAAGGACCAGAAGGCGACCGTTCGGGCGCTGGGCATCAAGCGCATGAACCACACGGTCGAGCAGGCCGATACCCCGGTCATCCGCGGGATGGTCTTCAAGGTCAAGCACCTGGTGCGTGTAGAGGAAGTGTAGTACCACGGCCTGCGGGCCTTGGACATGACCAGTCAGCCGACGGCGAGCAGTCGGCCCGGACTCGTCCGGACAAGCGATGAAGGAGTCATCATGCAGTTGAACGATCTCTCCCCGGCCCCGGGTTCCCGCAAGGCGCGCAAGCGGGTCGGTCGTGGCAACAGCAGCGGCCACGGCACCACGGCTGGCCGCGGCGACAAGGGCCAGAACTCCCGCTCCGGCGGTGGCAAGGGGCCGGGCTTCGAGGGTGGCCAGAATCCGCTCCACATGCGCCTTCCGAAGCTCGGTGGTTTCACGAACAGGAACCGCACCGAGTTCGCGATCATCAATGTCGGTCGCATCGAGGAGATCTATGCAGCCGGCGATACGGTTGACGTGGACACACTGTTCGAGCGCGGCGTCATCAAGTCGAAGACCGTGCCGGTCAAGCTCCTTGGCGACGGTGAACTGACCAAGGCGGTGACCGTCAAGGTCGATCGCGCATCCGCGTCTGCCCGTGCCAAGATCGAAGCGGCGGGAGGGACGGTCGATCTCTCGTGATCGAGGCGCTGCGTAACGCATTCCGCATCCCGGACCTCAGGAAGAAGATACTCTTCACGCTGGCGATCATCGCGCTGTATCGTGTTGGCGCCCACATCCCGGTGCCAGGAATCGATCCGGTCGCGGTCAAGGAGCTCGTCTCCTCGAGCGGCAACAACGTGCTCGGCATGCTCAATCTTTTCGCCGGAGGCGCGCTTGAGAACTTCGCGGTGTTCGCGCTCGGCATCATGCCATACATCACCGCGACGATCATCATGCAGCTGCTGCAGGCAGTCATCCCCACGGTCGAACGCTGGGCGAAGGAGGGGGAGTCCGGGCAGCGGAAGATCACGCAGACCGCTCGCTACATGACGCTTGCCATCGCACTCGTGCAGTCACTCGGTTACCTGACCGTCTTCCAGGCTCCCTCGCCTGCGGGCCTGGGCGTTCAGTTGGACCTGCTCACGGAGGCCGTGATCGTCATCAGCCTCGTCGCAGGTACCGGCGCGATCATGTGGATGGGTGAGCTGATCACCCAGCGCGGCATAGGCAACGGCATGTCGCTTCTCATCTTCGCCAGCATCGTCGCACGCTTCCCGCAGACGCTTCTCTCCTCGTTCAGGACGCAGCCGTGGATGGCGCTGATCCTGCTCGTGCTGTTCTTCGGTATCATCGTTGCGGTCGTGTTCATGGATCGCGGTCAGCGCCGGATACCGGTCCAGTACTCGAAGCGAGTCGTCGGCCGGCGCGTGTATGGTGGCATGGGGACATACATCCCGCTGAAGATCAACGCGGCAAACGTCATTCCGATCATCTTCGCGTCGTCCATCCTCATGTTCCCCGCGACGATTGCACAGTTCTTCCCGAGTGTCGCCTGGCTGCAGCGCTTCTCCGAGGCGTTGACCGGCGGCTGGCTCAACATCCTGCTGTACGCGATTCTCATCGTGTTCTTCACGTACTTCTACACGGCACTCGTTTTCAATCCGATCGAGACTGCGGACAGTCTTCGCAAGAACGGCGGCTTCATTCCCGGCGTACGGCCAGGGAAGGCGACTGCGCAGCACATCGAGACGGTGTTGAACCGCATAACACTGCCCGGTGCGCTCTTCCTGGCGTTTATCGCGGTGTTGCCGCAGATTCTCTTCATCCAGACCCAGAACCAGATGCTCCAATCGTTTGGCGGCACATCGATTCTGATCATGGTGGGCGTCGCGCTCGAGACGATGCGCCAGCTGGAAAGCCAGCTGCAGATGAGGCACTACGACGGGTTCTTCGACTGAGATAGGACACGCGACTGTGCCGTCTTGCGATGAGAGGAAGCGGGCCGGTGACCACTGAGTCATCTGGCCCGTTCTCTCATGAGGCGGCTCCGTCCGGTTGGATAGGAGGGCTTGAATGAACATCATGCTTCTCGGCGCGCCTGGAGCGGGCAAGGGCACCCAAGCCGCGCGGATAGTCGCGGAGTTCGGACTCGTTCACCTGTCCACGGGAGACATCCTTCGGAAGGCGGTTGCCGACGGTACATCCCTCGGCCTGGAGGCGAAGCGGTACATGGACGAGGGCGCGCTGGTGCCTGATGAGGTCGTCATCGGCCTGGTGAAGTCTCGGATCCTGGAGCCGGACGCACGTGAGCGAGGCGTCCTGTTCGACGGCTTTCCGAGGACGATCCCTCAAGCTGAAGCCCTGGGTGTGGCGCTCGCTGAGAGCGGTGTGAGTCTAGATGCGGTGGTCAACGTCGCAGTCGACCCAGAATCGATCGTGAGCCGGATTACCTCTCGGCGGCAGTGCCGATCTTGCGGACGGGTGTACAACACGGTCAGTGATGCGCCGTCCGTCGATGGTGTCTGCGATGACTGCGGTGCCGAGGTTTATCAGCGCGACGATGATACGGAAGCCGTCGTTCGCAAGCGTCTGGATGCGTATGCCGCACAGACGAGCCAGCTCGTGCCGTACTATGAGGCACTGGGCATCCTGAGGACCGTCGATGGCAACAAGACGCCCGACCAGGTCTACGAGAGCATCAGTGCCGAACTCGGGAGCATCCTTGCATGATAATCTCGAAGTCGAAAGCTGAGCTCGAGATCATGCGGGAGGCGGGTAGGATCACCGCGCTCGCACTCAGAGTCGTCGGCGAGGCCGTGGCGCCCGGCGTGAGCACCGCAGAGCTCGACGCGATCGCCGAAGAGGCCATCCGCGTCGAGGGTGCCGTTCCCGCATTCAAGGGCTACGGAGGCTTTCCAGGCACGCTGTGCACCTCGGTGGACAGCGAGGTCGTGCATGGGATTCCCGGACCGCGACGCCTTCGCGAGGGAGAGATCCTGTCGGTGGACTGCGGGGCGATCGTCGATGGCTATTACGGAGACTCGGCGGTCACGTTTCCGGTCGGGTCTGTCTCGGATGAATCCACTCGGCTCATGGAGGCCACGAAGGCGTCGCTGTGGGCCGGCATCGAACAGTGTGTGCCGGGCCATCGGCTTCACGACATCTCCGCCGCCGTGCAGCGCGTGGCCGAAGGAGCCGGGTTCTCTGTCGTGCGTGAGTACGTGGGGCATGGCATAGGCCGTGCGATGCATGAGGACCCGCAGGTTCCGAACTACGGTAAGCCCGGCACGGGTCCGGTGCTCAAGAGGGGCATGGTGCTGGCCATCGAACCTATGGTGAACGCCGGTGGCGCAGCTGTGCGTACGCTGAAGGACGGTTGGACCGTGGTGACGATGGATGGACGGCCCTCGGCGCACTTCGAGCACACGGTGGCCGTCACCGATGAAGGACCTCAGGTGTTGACGATCGAGCAAAGGTGATTGCGACCTGGACTGCAGGACGGCAATTGGATATACTGCCGTTTTGCGGCTTCTCCGTACCGAAAGGGATTGGCGTACTTGGCGAAACGCGACGATGCTATCGAGATGGAAGGGACCGTCCTCGAAGCTCTCCCGAACGCGATGTTCCGGGTGGAGCTCGACAACGGTCATAAGTTGCTGGCACACATCTCGGGCAAGATGCGGATGCACTATATCCGGATCCTGCCCGGTGACAAGGTGGTCGTGGAGCTCTCTCCGTACGACCTGAGCCGGGGCCGGATCACCTATCGCTTCAAGTAGGCAGCCTCTGCGCGGTCTTTGCGCCCGTGCGCTTTCTGCCCGTGACTGTACGAAAACGAACGCCTGCGGCTGGGCGATGAGATACAAGTACGAGTACATACGGTGATCCGAAAGGACCACAGATGAAAGTCAGACCATCAGTCAAGAAGATGTGCGACAAGTGTAAGGTGATCCGCCGCCACGGCAGGGTCCTCGTGATCTGCGAGAACCCACGTCACAAGCAGCGGCAGGGCTAGGAGGGAGCGGGCTTTGGCACGCATTTCCGGCGTCGACCTCCCGCGCGACAAGCGCGTCGAGATCGGCCTGACCTACATCTACGGTGTCGGACTTACGACATCTCAGCTCATTCTTCGTGAGACCGGGATCAACCCCGACACTCGCGTGCGGAACCTGACCGAAGAAGAGGTCGTTCGCCTGCGCGAGTACATCGATCGGAATCTCAAGGTCGAGGGTGACCTTCGCCGTGAAGTGAGCCAGAACATCAAGCGGCTCATGGAGATCGGGTGCTATCGTGGCCTTCGCCATCGCAAGGGCTTGCCGGTTCGCGGACAGCGGACGCACACGAACGCGCGTACCCGCAAGGGTCCCCGCCGCCAAATCGGCGCGAAGAAGAAGGGCAAGTAGCACATGGCCGCGAAGAAGAAGAACGTCAAGACCAGGATTCGCCGCAGCGAGCGTAAGAACATCGCTGTCGGACAGGCGTACATCAAGAGCACGTTCAATAACACGATCATCAGCATCACCGACCCCTCGGGGAATGTGATCGCCTGGAAGTCCGCCGGTCAGGTGGGCTTCAAAGGCTCCCGCAAGTCCACCCCGTTCGCCGCTCAGCTGGCCGCAGAGGCCTGCGCCAAGCTGGCTCAGGAGCATGGGCTTCGCAAGGTTTCGGTGTTCGTGAAGGGTCCGGGATCCGGCCGCGAGACGGCGATTCGTTCGCTGCAGGCCGCCGGTCTCGAGATCGCGAGCATCCAGGATCGTACCCCAGTCCCGCACAACGGTTGCCGGCAGCGCAAGCGCCGCCGCGTGTAGTCTCAGGAGGATAGACCTCTATGGCACGTTACACAGGGGCGGACTGCAGGCAGTGCCGCCGTGAAGGTGAGAAGTTGTTCTTGAAGGGCGAGCGTTGCTACACCGACAAGTGTGGCATCGAGAAGCGCCCGTATCCTCCGGGACAGGCCGGCAAGAAGCGGCCGCGCGACTCGGAGTATCGCCTCCAGCTTCGTGAGAAGCAGAAGGCGAAGCGCATTTACGGTGTGCTTGAGAAGCAGTTCCGCACGTACTACCAGATTGCGACCCGCCAGCCGGGTATCACGGGTGAGAACCTGCTCCGGTTGCTGGAAAGCCGCCTGGACAACGCGGTGTATCGTCTCGGGTTCGCCTCGTCGCGTGACGAGGCCCGCCAGATGGTGCGTCACGGGCATTTCACGGTGGATGGTGGCCGGGTGGACATCCCGTCCTATCGGGTGCGCGCAGGCGCCGTCATTGCCGTTGCTGACAAGGCGAAGGAACTGACGTCGCTCAAGGCCGCCCTGATCTCCTCGTCGAAGATCGAGGTCCCGGGTTGGCTTGAGGTCGACGTGGAGAAGCTCCAGGGTAAGGTCCTGTCACTGCCGACTCGAGAGCAGATCGAGGCTCCGATCCGCGAACAGCTCATCGTCGAGCTGTACTCGAAGTAACCACGCCTTGCCCCAAGGAGGCTTGACAGCATGACAGAGTTCATGAGGCCTGAAGTCACGCTCACAGAGATCGACGCACGTACCGCCCGGTACGTGGTCGAGCCTCTCGAGCGCGGCTACGGCTATACCCTCGGCAACTCCCTGCGCCGGGTGCTGCTCTCCTCGCTTCGAGGTGCGGCGGCAACGTCCATTCGCATCGAGGGCGTGCAGCACGAGTTCTCGACGATCGAGGGTGTCCGCGAGGACG
>CAYMSA010000042.1:11863-15130 GCA_964392965.1 uncultured Coriobacteriaceae bacterium | reverse complement strand
GTCACCTCGTCGTGGATGGGACAGCAGCCGTCCCAGAGCACGACCTCGACCTGCGGCAGCTGCCGCGCCACCCAGGAGCCGAGGTTACGGTCGGGGCCGAAGAGTATCTTCGGGACGCCGAGCGCACGAACGACTTCGACGGCGTTCGCCGACGTGCAGCAGACGTCGGTCAGCGCTTTGACCGCAGCCGTCGAGTTCACATACATGACGACGGGCACACCCGGGTACTCGGCCTTCCACGCGGCGAGCTGCCCGGCCGTGATCGTGTCTGCCATCGGACAGCCGGCGTCCGGGGCGGGCAGGAGCACGGTCTTGCCGGGCGCCAGGATCTTGGCGGTCTCGGCCATGAACCGCACGCCGGCGAGCACGATAACGCTCGCGTCCGACGCGGCGGCCTTTCGGGCGAGCTCGAGCGAGTCGCCCACCACGTCGGCCACGTCCTGCACCTCGGGGAGCTGGTAGTTGTGCGCGAAGATGACCGCGTCGCGCTCGCGGGCGAGCGCTCGCACCTCATCGTGCAGCAGCTGGCCGGCATCGGTCATCTAACGCACCTCCAGAGCCAGGTTGTCGATGAGTCGGGTCGCGCCGACACGGGCCGCGATGAGTGCACGGGCGGGCGCGTGGCCGAGTGTGACGACCGGCGCGAGCGAGCCCGCGTCGACGACCTCGGCGTACTCGAGTGCGGCGAGCGGCTCGGCGGCGACCGTCGCACGCATCATCTGCGCGAGAAGCGTCGCGTCGCGCTCACCTTCTGCCACAAGCGTCTGCGCCGCTGTGAGCGCGCGGTAGAGTACGGCGGCCGCCACGCGTTCATCGGCCGAGAGGTAGACGTTGCGGCTCGATCGTGCGAGCCCGTCGGCCTCCCGCGCGGTGGGGCAGCCGACGACCGTCACCGGCAGGTCGAGGTCGCGCACGAGCCGGCGGACGACGGCGAGCTGCTGGAAGTCCTTCTCGCCGAAGAACGCGAGGTCGGGCTGCACGACCGAGAAGAGCTTGGCGACGACCGTGCACACGCCGGAGAAGTGGCCGGGGCGGATGGCGCCCTCAAGCACCGTGCCGAGCGGCCCGGGGTCGATGGTGATCGTCGCATCGGGCGCGTACATGATCTCCGGCGTAGGCGTGAACACGACGTCCACGCCCTCGGCGGCGAGCAGCGCTTGATCGGCCTCCAGGTCACGCGGATAGGCCTCGAAGTCCTCGCCGGGGCCGAACTGCGTGGGGTTCACGAAGATCGACACCACGATGAAGTCCGCACGGGACCGCGCCTCACGTACGAGCGAGAGATGGCCGTCGTGCAGCGCGCCCATCGTGGGTACGAACGCCACGCGCTGCCGCATGCGCCGTGCCTCGGTGACGGCCTGCCGGACCTCGGCCTTGGAGATCAGGCGCTCCACCTCACTCCTCCCCGGCGAGCAGTGGGAGGATGCGCTCGAGCTCTGCGGCCACCGCACCATCGAGGTGCGAGTAGTTGGCCTCGGCGGGGAAGCTCGCCGAACGCACATCGGCCGCGTACGCGCCGATGGCGGCCTCGATGGCCTGCCCGACTTCGGCGTAGCGCCGCGCGTGCTTGGGCGTGAACGTGCCGAGACCCAGTACGTCGTGGAAGACCTGCACCTGTCCGTCGCACCCGGCGCCGGCACCGATGCCGATCGTGGGGATCGTGAGCTCGGCCGAGACCATCGCGGCGAGCTCGGCCGGGACGAGTTCGAGTACGACCGCGAAGGCGCCCGCGTCCTCGAATGCGAAGCAGTCCTCGACGAGGTCGAGCGCCGCGTCGACCGTGCGGCCCTGCACCGAGTACCCGCCGAAGACGTTCACCGACTGCGGCGTGAGCCCCACGTGACCCATCACCGGGATGCCGGCCTCCACGAGCTGCATGACGAGCGGCGCGGTGCCCACACCGCCTTCGATCTTCACGGCCTGCGCGCCGCCCTCGGCCATGAGGCGGCCTGCGTGGCGCACGGCCTCATCGATGCCGGTGTGGCAGCTCAGGAACGGCATGTCCGCCACGACGAGCGCCCGGGATGCCCCGCGGGAGACGGCGGATGTCGCCCGGACCATGTCGTCCATCGTGACCGTGAGCGTGCTGTCATATCCGAGAACCGTCATGCCGAGTGAGTCGCCCACGAGTATCGAGTCGACGCCGGCGGCATCCGCGAGGCGGGCGCCCGGCGCGTCGTAGGCGGTGATCATCACGATGCGGTCGCCAGAGGCCTTCATCGCCCGAAGGGTACTGGTGGTGACCCGGCCGACAGGCCGGCTTGCCGATGTGCCGCTCATGGCGCGCTCCTTCCCGACGGTCCCGGCCTCAACGGGTCCAGGCCGTCGCACGAGGTGGAAGCCGAGTATACCACCGTGAGCGCGCCTCCTTGCGCGTCAGCCGGCCGCGGTGCCCGGGTCGTCCCCGGGCTCGTAGACCGCGCCTGCCGCATGCGCTTCGGCGAGGATCCGCCGCGCCCGCTCGGCATCCGCGTGCGCGACGAGCAGCCGGTACGTCCGCGGAAGCGCCCACGGGCTGTACTCCTCGCCCGGCGGCATCGGATCCCAGCCGATGGCGATGCCCTCGGCCTCCAGGAGTGCCGCGTCGTAGAGGAGCTCGACGGCGAAGGCGGCCCCTTTGCCCATGCCGAAGCGCTCCGAAGAGACCGTCACCCAGCCTTGCGGCGCAGCGCCTTCGACCGTCCCCTGCGACTCCGGCCAGCCGTCGATGGGCGGCGTGATGCGCTCGAAGCCCGGAACCGGGCCGAGGGCCGACAGCACACGGCCCTCGGTGGCAGATGCGTCCGTGATGGACGAGCCGTCGGGCCAGGTGACATCCGGTGCGATGCTCAGGAGCGGCCGCACCACGAACTCGCGCTCGGCGAGGCGCGGATGCGGGATCGTGAGCTCGGGCGTCTCCCACTCGTCGTCGCCGTAGAGCAGGATGTCGAGGTCGATCGGGCGCGGACCGTTGCGCGGACCGGGCCGTCTGCCGAGCGAGCGCTCGATCTCCTGGAGCGCCTCAAGCAGGCGGTCGGCCGGGATGTCCGTGTCGATGCGCGCGACCGCGTTGGCAAAGCGCGGCTGGTCTGGCACACCCCAGGGTTCCGTCTCGTAGGCTGCCGAGACCGCGATGACCCGCGTGGTGTCGAGCTCCTCGATGGCCTCGAGCGCGCTGCGCAGCATCTCCAGCCGGTCGCCCACGTTGCTACCGAGCCCCACGAGCACGTCACGCGTCATGACGACCACCTCCTACGTGGGATTCTTCCCGAGCGCCGCCCACAGGCG
>CAYMSA010000042.1:2288-11763 GCA_964392965.1 uncultured Coriobacteriaceae bacterium | reverse complement strand
GTGACGTTCAGGATGCCCATCACGAGCGGCCGCTCGAGCGCGAGCGTGAAGCGGCCGCACCGCCAGAGCTTCGGCCTCCCGCGTTCGTCCTCGGGCCCGGCGCTCACGCTAGCGCGTCCCGTGGATGAGACTCATCGCCTCGGCGCGCGTTGCCACGTTGCGGACGAAGATGCCGCGCACCGCCGAGGTGGTGGTGACCGTGCCGGGCTTCTTCACGCCGCGCATCGACATGCAGAGGTGCTCGGCCTCGATGACGACGAGCACGCCCTGCGGGTCCAGCTGCTCGACGAGCGTGTCGGCGATCTGCGACGTGAGCCGCTCCTGCACCTGGGGCCGACGGGCGAAGACGTCCACGAGCCGCGCGATCTTGGAGAGGCCGCAGATGCTGCCGTCCTTGTTGGGGATGTAGGCCACGTGTGCGCTGCCGATGAACGGCAGCAAGTGATGCTCGCACATCGAGTAGAGCGGGATGTCGCGCACGAGCACCATCTCCTGATGACCCTCGTTGAAGGAGACGGCGAAGTGCTCGGCAGCGTCCTGGGTGAGCCCGGCGAAGATCTCGACGTACATGTCGGCTACGCGGCGGGGGGTCTCGATCAGCCCCTCACGCAGCGGGTCCTCGCCCACGCCCTCGAGGATCATGCGTACGCCTCGTTCTATCAGCTCACGGTCCATCCGCGGGCCTCCCCTCATCGGTGGTTGCACTGTCGATTCTAGTCGCTCGACGGCCGAAGTGCGCCCATCTACCACCAGCATCCATGGACGTATCCACATGATTCGGGCGATTCAGAGGAGCCCACACTCCGGACACGAGGGTCGCCGACGGATGTCGACAGACTGGAAACGCATCTCTTGCGCGTCGATGAGCAGAAGCGTACCCGCGAGTGCCGTGTCCATGCCGACGAGGTACTTGACGGCCTCAAGCGCCTGCACGCTTCCAACGAGACCGGATGCCGCACCGACAATGGCCGACGTCTCGTCGCTCGCGTCGGGGAGCTCGGGCAGGAGACAGCGCAAACACGGAAATCGCGGCGGGTGCAGCACGATGACCTGCCCCTGCATTCTTCGTGGGCATGGGAATCGGGCGCTTCATCGCGGCGATGCTGCTGCTGTGGGTCCTGCTCGATGCGGTGGCGGCGGCCCGCTCGGGAGACAAAACGCTCCCGTCCCCGCCGGGCGCTGGCCCGGCCGCGGGAAGCGGGAGCGCTCAGTAGCTAGCCGATGATGCCAAACGCTATGCCGATGCGTACGATAGCCGGGCCGAGGATGACGATGAGTGTGGCCGGCAGAATGCAGAGGATCAGCGGGAAGACCATCTTGACCGGCGCCTTCTGGGCGGACTCCTCGGCACTCTGACGGCGCTTCACACGCATCTCGCGCGCCTGCGTGCGCAGCACCTTGGCCACGCTGATGCCGAAGACGTCGGCCTGCACCATCGAAGTCACGAACGTGGCCACCTCGGGCACGTCACAACGACTGGAGAGGTTCTTGAGCGCCTCCTGCCGCGGGATGCCGGCCTGTACATCCTGCAGCATGCGCGCGAACTCCCTCGCGAGCGGGCCCTTGCTGTTTGATACGAGCTTGGCGACCGCGCCATCGAAGCCGAGGCCAGCCTCCACGCTGATGGTGAGCATGTCGAGCATGTCCGGCAGTGCGCGGCGGATCTCCTGCTTACGGGCGGACACCTTACTCGAGAGCCACACGTCCGGCAGCATGAAGCCGATGACCGCGAAGATGATGCCGAGCAGGAGGGCCGAGCCCACCGGACGTCCACCGAAGAGCGACACGACGAAGACGAACACGCCGAGGACGACCGTGAGGATGATCTTGATCGCGAGCAGGCCTTCCACATGCAGGCCGCGTGGATGACCCGCGTGGACGAGCCGCGTGCGGAGCCCGTCGATGTATGAGACGGGGCTGATGTGGCGAACGAAGTCGGCAAGGCCCTTGGCGGTGGGCGAGATCACGCGCTGGCGGAACGGCTGCAGCAACGGCTCGGCCTGCATGGCCTGCTGCGTCTCGTACGTGCTCAGACCCGCAAGGCGCTTGCTCACGCGCCGCTCCTCGGGAGCGAGGAAGCTCAAGACCGAGACGGCGAGGAGCGCTACCGCGAGGAACACCAGCAGGGCAATGATGTACGTCATCCCTACACCTCCACTGCTATCGCGCGCCGGAGCCAGATGCCACCGATGATGAGCAACACCACACCCATGATGGCGAGCAACCAGCCGAAGGGGTGCACGAAGAGCGTCCCCATGTAGCCCGGGTTAGCGAGCGAGAGCACGATCAGCTCGAAGAACGGCAGGACCATGAGGACGATGCCCGAGAGGCGACCCTCGGCGGTGAGCGACCTGATGTGGCGCCGCACCTCGGCACGTTCGCGCATCGTGTTGGCCACGATGTCGAGCACCTCGGCCAGGTTGCCGCCCACCTCACGCTGGATGCTGATGGCCGTGACCGTCCAGCGGAAGTCCTCGCTCTTGAGGCGCTCCGCCATGTTCTCGAGCGCCTCCTCCACGGAAAGACCCAGCCGGGCCTCGGTCTCCACGCGCCGGAACTCCTCGGCGGCGGGCGAACCCATCTGCTCCACCACGAGCGAGACGGACTGCAGGAGGCCCCAGCCGGCACGAAGCGAGCCTGCCAGCAGGTTGAGGACCTCGGGCAGCTGCTCCTCGAACTTCATGCGTCGCTTCTGGATAGCATTCTCCAGAAGCGCGAGCGGTATGACCACGGCGAGGAGGACGACGATCATCGCCACTGCAAACGATTGCGACAGCACCGCTGCCAGTATTCCGAGGACGATGACGCCGAGCACGTGCATGTAGATGTACTCGTTGGGTCGAAGCGGCATGCCGGCCTGCTCGAGCTTGGCGTGGAGCGCCTTGGCAAAACCGCTCTTCCCCGCCACGTAGCCGACCGCGTCGACCATCTTGCCCTGCAGGCTGCGCGAGGACGAGCGGCCGTTACCGGCATCCCCCACGCCCTGATCGTAGAACTCGAGCTGCTCGAGCGCCGCCTTGGGCTTGACGAACATCAGGCCGATGGCGGCGATGAAGCCCACGACGGCCAGGCCGAGGAGGCCGACCGCGAGACTCGAGCGCCAGATCGCCGGTTGACCGGCCACCACCGGCGCCGGTGCGTCCGGATCGATGGCGCCATAGAGCGGATTCTCGGCCACGACCGAACCGCTCGCCGTCTTATCGCCGAGCGTGGCGGTCACGTCCAGGTCGAGGTCCATCGTGTTGGGGCCGAGGCTCGTGACCGTCACCAGGTAGCGGCTCGTGAGCTCCTGGGCGATGCCCTGGTAGAGCGCCGTGAGCTCGGCCGAGTTCGCCGTGGCGAGGTAGCGGCCGCCGGAGGTGGACGCGAGCGTCTGGAGCCGCGCCGGGTCCCACTCGCTCGACTGTAGCGCCACCGCGAAGACCGGCGTACCCGCGGCCTTGATAGCGGCCACCGCGTTGTCGAAGGAGTTCACGCTCACGGTGTCCCCACCGTCGGAGAGGAGCACGATCGTCACCTGGCGGTTGCTGCGCTCGGCGAGCGCCGCGGCCGTGACGAGCGCGTCGTTCATGGCGGTCTCGCCCGAGGCCGCAAGACCGTCGATCGCCGCAACAAGCGCAGCGCGGTCGTTGGTGAAGGAGGAGACCGTCTTGGGCTGGAACGCGAAGCTCACGAGCGCCACTCGGTCTTCCGGAGAGAGCTCGTCGAGGAAACCACGCGCGGCGGCCTGCGCGTTGGCGATCGCGTCGCCGCGCATGCTGCCGCTCGTGTCGATCACGAGGATGACATCCTGCGCCACCCGGTTGGCCGACTCGGCCTCGATGCCCTTCACCTCGAGCGGCACGCCGTTCTCGGCGATCGTGAAACTGGGGGTGGCGGTGGAGCCGGCGAGCATCTCGGCCGGGACCGTCACGGAGAGCGTCACGTCCGGATACGTGGCGATATCCGTCACGGTGACGCCCAGCTGTGATGCCGCTGGCGCGGCGGCCGTCTGCCCGTAGGCGAAGATAGGCAGCGCGAGCGCCAGGGCTACTGCGAGGATGACCAGCCACCGTTTCATGATGTTACCGCCTCGCCGGAGGCTCGTAGGCAAAGACGTCGGCCGGCAGATGGATGCCGAGGTCGCCGAGGTGCTCCATGAACTTGGGCCGCAGGCCCGTGCTCTTGAGGCGACCGAGCGACTCGCCCTTCTCGTCCACGCCCATCGAGTAGTCGTAGTAGAAGATGTCCTGCATGACGATCGTGTCGCTCTCCATGCCGGCGATCTCCGAGACCTGCGTCACCTTGCGCGAACCGTCGCGCAGACGCGCGAGTTGCACGATCAGGTTGAGCGAGGACGATATCTGCTCGCGGATGGCGCGCACCGGCAGGTCGATACCGGCCATGAGCACCATCGTCTCGAGCCGGGCGAGCGAGTCGCGCGGGGAGTTGGAGTGGATCGTGGAGAGCGATCCCTCGTGACCCGTGTTCATCGCCTGGAGCATGTCGAGCGCCTCGGCGCCACGCACCTCGCCCACGACGATGCGGTCGGGGCGCATGCGGAGCGCGTTGCGGACGAGGTCGCGGATCGTTACCTGCCCCTTGCCCTCGATGTTGGGCGGGCGCGACTCGAGGCGCAGCACATGGCTCTGCGTGAGCCGGAGTTCTGCGGCGTCCTCGATGGTGACGATGCGCTCGTCGTCGGGCACAAAGGCCGAGACGACGTTCAGGAGCGTCGTCTTACCGGTGCCGGTACCGCCCGAGATGAGGATGTTCATCTTGCCGAGCACGCAGGCCTGGATGAAGGCGGCGAGCCGCTCGTCCACCGTACCGAAGTTCACGAGGTCGTGCATCGTGTACGGCTCGGCGGAGAACTTGCGGATGGTCATCATCGGGCCGTTGATGGCGAGCGGATGGATGACCGCGTTCACGCGCGAGCCGTCAGGGAGGCGGGCGTCCACCATCGGCGAGGCCTCGTCGACGCGCCGGCCCACCTGGCCGACGATCTTGTCGATGATGCGCAGCAGATGCCCCTCGTCGATGAAGCGACGGTCGGTGAGGTAGATCTTGCCGCGCCGCTCCACGTAGACCGTGGAAGCGTTGTTCACCATGATCTCGGTGACCTCCGGGTCCTCCAGCAGCGTCTGGATGGGCCCGTAGCCGAGGATGTTGTCGGTGACGTCGATCATAATCTCGCGGCGGTCGGCGGCTGAAAGTGGCGTGCTCTCCTGGCCGATGAGCTCCGAGAGTTTGCGCTCGATGGCGCGGCGCGTCTCCTCCTCGTTGGTGCTCGCGGCGATCTCCGTCCCCATCTCCTCGATGAGCAGGTGATGGAGATTACGCTTGATGAGATCCATGCCCGGGCGCGTGACCGGCTGCGGTGCGGGCGCGGCCTCGGCGGCAGACGCCACCTTGGTCTCGTTGACGCCGGTGAGTCTATCCCTGAGCGACATCGCCCACCACCCCATTCCCGCCTGCGACGATCTGCCTGGCTAGTTCGGTGAGGCTCTTGGCCACCGGAGCACGGGGCGAGTCCATCACGACCGGCGTGCCGCGGTTGACCGAGCGTGGCACGAGCCGGTCGCTCGGGATGCGCGCGGTGGCGTCCAGCCCGAGACTGTCCTCGACCTCGCCAGCGTTGAGCCACACCTTGCTGTCGGCCCGGTTGAGCACGAGCCTGATGAGGCCCGGGTCGTACCCGAGCTGCCGGAGCTTCTGCAGCGACACCCGGGTGTTCTTGATGCTCGCCACGTCCATCGTGGCTACGGCATAGACGGCGTCGCTCGCGTCCACGGCGCCGAGAACCACGTCATCGAAAGCGGCCGCGGTGTCCACCACGATGATGTCGGCCATCTCGCGCAAGAGCGAGAGGATCGTGGCGATGCGGCTCACGGTGACCGCGTCGGCGTCTTCAGGCCGTACGGGCGCGAGGAGCGCGCGCAGGCCGGACGAGTGCTTCACGAGGTACCCCGAGAGCATGTCCGCATCGAGACGATCGATGTTCTGCACGGCGTCGTAGATCGTGCGATCGGGCTTGAGGTCGAGCATGATACCCACGTCGCCGAACTGCAGGTCGAGGTCCACGAGGATGACGCTCCGGCCCTCTTGCGCGAGTGCGACCGCCACGTTGCAGGAGATGACGGACTTGCCCACGCCACCCTTGGTGCTGAAGATCGAGACGATGCGCCCGCGCTTCACGGGCGCGGGCGGCTCGGGCGGCGCGAAGGACACGCGCGTGGCGGACTCGGCGAGCAGGCCCTTGAGCATCGCCACCGTCTCCGGCCACGGCTGGTCGGCGGGAATCACGTCGCGCAGACCGGCGCGCATCGCACGGCGGAGCACGTCAGTGGAACCGTGCTGCGTGACGAGCACCACGTCCGCCGAGGGGTGTTTGTCCACGAGCGCCTCGCCGAACTCGAGACCGGCGCTCGCGTCCACACCCGGTCCTACCACGACGAGCGAGGGACTGTGGAGGTTGGCGAGAATCGTGGCGTCCGCGAGGAGCGCCGCGTCCTCCACGCGCACGTCAGGGCCGGCGAGGCCTTCCGTGGCGCGCGCGTGAAACGCCGGGTCGGGGTCGACGATGATGACGAACTGCATCATCGCCACCTACTCGAAGATGTTCGTGAGCGTGCGGCCTGTCGTATCCGGCACCTCTGTGGCGGTTGCCGGAAGGAGTGCGAGCCGTGTGTCGCCCTGTTCCTCCGCATAGACGAGCTTCTCGACGTCGGCCGGAAGGAGTGCGAGCGTCACGGTGATAGCGACCGCGGGCTCCTGTTGCGCGTTGGTGTTGCCTACCAGTCCGCCGCCACCGGTGTCCTCGGTGGTGGTGGGCGGAGCATCACGAGTGGTCATGGTCCCGACGGCGAGCACCTGGACCTTCTTGAGAAGGATGCGCGTCTCAGCGCCCTCGTTAGCGGGGCCCGGATCGAACGTGGCAGCGATCATCACGTAGTCGCCCGGCTTGAGCATGCCGCCCACGCACTTCACATCGTCAGCGGCGACCGACATGGCCACGAAGCCCTCGGGGATGCCGTAGGCGAGTCCCACCTCGCTTGGATACTTGAAGCGCGAGGCGGTCACCTGCTCGCCCGCGCTCAGCGATGTGGAGAGCACCTGGCCCGAGATCGTGTTGGCCGATGAGACCGCACCGTCGGCCACGTAGCGCCGCGGAATCTCTCTCAGCTCCACCATGCCCTGCTCGAGGATCTCCTCGGCCGTCATTCCCTGGGGCACGTCCTGCGTGGCGACGAGTACCGCCACCGGTTCTGCTTCTGCGGTCAGCTTGGCCGCGGAGTCGTTCAGGTAGTCAGCCGCGACGAACGCCGCCGCCACTCCAAGCACGATCGCGACAACCAGGATGAGCACTCGCCACTTCATCGTGTGGTCCCTTCGCCTTCCGAACCTGTTATTCCGGTGCTACCAGATGCACTGTCTTGGTGTACAACCCATCGGGAGGTGTCTCCGAAATCGCATCCGAGGGTGCCACGTATTCCAAGAAGACCCCCTTCAGCTCCACTTGATTCGCCTTGTTTCCCGAACTCGGCTGCACGTAGAACGCCGCGAAGCTCACCACGCGAACGGGCGAGGTGCCGCCGAACTTGTCCATCTTCTCAACCACGGGCAGGTAGACGATGCGGTTGGAGCTCACATCACCCGAAGCCTTCCACTGCTCGTAGGTGCGGTTGTCACCAGCGAAGCGCAGGTTCAGGTTCGTCATCGTCGGGTTGGCCTCGGCACCCGGCTCCGTCCAGATCGTGTCACCGATGTGGACCGTGAACGGGTACGGCTCAGCGAGGTAGTGCTTATACGCCGGTGGCTTGTAGTCGGGATCGTCCTTCACGTCGTACTCGACGGGGTCGGGATTCTTCCAGTTGGGCGTGTGATAGACCTTGCTCAGGTCGATTGCCATGAAGTTGCCGACCTCGCCACCGCCGCCGGCAACGTGGACCGAGTACTCCTTCTCGAAGACGTAGTCATTGACCTCGACGGTCACATTGAGCGCACCGCCGGGGCCCACGCTGTAGTCGGCAAGCGAAACATCCAGAATCGGAAACGTCGAACGGCGGACCACGATGGAGACCGCCTTGTTGACTGTATAGGCCTTCTTGTCGGCACCGGTGGACTCCACGTTCAGATAGTGCGTCGTCTGCAGATCGTCCGAGGTCGGGATCGCCACGTTGCCCTCAAAGCGCCCGGTGGCGGCATCCGAGGTCAGCTTCAGTTTGATCCACTTGCCGCTGCCATCCAGTCGCACCTGGGCATCCTTAGCGTTGGGCGAGAGCACGGTCACGTGGACGTTCTCGCCTCCCCCGGTCAGGACGTACTCGTCAAGTGCTACATCGGTTATCGGACAGTCGGCGGGTTTGATGAACACCCGCGCCGCGTCGATCAGCGTCTCCGGTACGCCGTCAGGGAAGCCGTTCGGAGTCCCGTCAGGATACTGACGCTGACTGTTGTACACGGACACGTCCATCTGGTAGCCGGTTGCAGACGCCGCCCCGGGAGCGGGAATCGTCTTGCTCCAGGTGCCTCCACCCTGATGGGTGAGTGTGTGTTCGACTCCGTTGATCGTGGCCGTCACCTTTGTGGGCTCAGCGATGACCGGAACCGAGAGCGGCACGATACCTCTCATGCCGGTGAGATAGGCCACGTTGGCACGCGCGTTGGCGCGGATGAGCGACGAGTCCGTGCCAAAGACTGCCGCGAAGAAGAGCGGCGAGTCCTTGCCCACCGTCACCTGCACGTAGTCCGCGCCGATCTCCACGTCTTCGACGTAGAGGTCATCTCCGGGCGCCACGCTGTTGATCGTGGCGTACGCCCGCGCCTCCGCATCAATGGCGGCGTTGGAGCCGCCGTCTGCGAGCACACGGCAGCCCGCAAGCGCCCCCGCGTCCGCCGCAGTCTGGAGCTGCCTCTTCTCGCTGTACATGTAGCCGACGTCCACGGCCACCGCCGTGAACGCCACCAGCAGGAATATGGATAGGGCGACGATGACCGCAACCGCCCCTTCGTCTTCAAACCAGAAGCGCTTCATCGCACTCACTCGATTCGTAGTGTCGCTGTGCTGCGCAGCGTGACCGTCGAACCACCGAACATCGCCTCAAACATCGGGATGAACACCGGTGCGTCGTGCACCACGGTCACCGACACCGGCCTACCGACGTCAGCGATCGTGGGGTTCTTGGCCACACCGTCCACAAGGACGGTGATGTCACCCGCCTCAAGGCCCATACCGGGCGCCGAGGCGATCGTCTTGGTCCTGATGGTGGGGATGTCGTACTCGAGCGCGCCCCAGCGAGCTCCCTCGCGGGCGGCGTGCGTGATCTCGTTCCACTGATAGAAGAGCCAGCCGAACTGGATGATGCCGAAGAGAAGCGTGAACAGCAGAAGCGCCACGATGGCGAACTCCACCGCGGCAGCACCCTCGTCTCTCTATCCGGCCCTGCGTACCCTCAGGAAGCCGCCCATCGCTTCCCCCTCTGTCGTCTGTCAC
>CAYMSA010000042.1:0-2188 GCA_964392965.1 uncultured Coriobacteriaceae bacterium | reverse complement strand
CTCCAGCTCATCCCACACACGGCTGCGGCTCGCCTCACTCGGGCGTCACCATCCCCAGACGCATGGCCTCCACCACGGCCTTGGTGCGGTCGGTCATCTCCATCTTGCGCAGGATGTGGCTCACGTGCGTCTTGACCGTGGGCTCGGAGATCCAGAGCTCGTTTGCGATCTGCCGGTTGCTGAAGCCGCGCGCCATGAGCTTCAGCACGGCCGTCTCGCGCTCGGAGAGCTGCGGCACTGCTTCAGCAGACTGCGTCGCGGTGTTGTTGTTGGCGCGCACGAGGCGGCGCGCCACCCCGGAGTCGAGCACGGTCTGGCCGTGACCCACGTCCCGCAGCGCCTGCAGCAGCGCGGCCGGGCTCGCGTCCTTCATGAGGTAGCCCACGGCGCCCGCGTCGAGCACGGCCACCACGTCCTCCTCGTCGTCGAAGCTCGTGAGCACCACCACGCGCAAGGCGGGGTTCTCCTTCATGAGGCAGCGGCACGTCTCCACGCCCCCGATACCGGGCATCCGCAGGTCGAGCAGCACGAGATCGGTCTCGGTTGTGGCGAGCGCCTCGATTGCGGCCTCGCCTGAAGCGGCCTCGCCCACCACCGTGAAGTCGCCATCGGTCTCGAGCGCCATGCGCAGCCCGTACCGCACGAGCGCATGGTCGTCGATGATGAACACCTTCGTCGTCTCCACCGTGTCTCCCGTCCCGGTCAGTCCGGCACCGTCGCCGTCACAACGCACCCCTCGCCCGCGCCCGAGCGGATCACCAGCTCACCCTCGACCTTCCGTAGGCGGTCCTCGAAGCTCCGCAGACCCATCTGCTTGCCGCGCTCGGAGCGGCGGAACGCCTCCTGCACGTCGAAGCCACGCCCGTTGTCCGCGATGGTGAGGCGCACGCGCTCAGGCTCGTAGGCGATGGTCACACCCACCTCTGAGGCGCCGGAGTGCTTCACCGCGTTGGTGACCGACTCGCGGGCCACCCAGTACAGACACGACTCCACGTCGGCAGGAAGCGGGCGCTGCTCGCCTTCCTGATCCACGCGCGCCCGCACGTCACCGCGCGGTGCGAGCTCGTGCACCCAGTACTCGATGGCGCGCTTCAGGCCGTGTTCCTGGAGCGTGGAGGGCCGCAGGTCGTAGATGTAGCGACGCAGATCGGCCATGCTCGTGCCCAGGATCTCCTGCATCTCCTCGAGCGCTCCGGCCACGCGCAACGGCTCGCGTGCCACCTGCTTGCGGCAGACCTCGAGCCCCAGCGACATCGAGAAGAGCTGCTGGGCGATGCCGTCATGCATCTCGCGCGCGATGCGCTCGCGCTCGCTCGCGAGGAGCGCGTAGCGGGACTCCTCGGCAAGGCGCGCGTTGGCGATGGACATGGCGGAGACCGACGCGAGGATCGAGAGGAAGCCCACCTGGTCCTCGCGCAGCCGGTGATTGAGACTGTTGATGGCGATGAGCACGCCGAGCGGCTCGCCGTGCACGCGTGCCGGCGCGGCGAAGACCCAGGCGTTATGCTCGGGCACCGCCTCCAAGTACGGCTCGGCGCGCGAGAAGACCCACTCGCCGATGGTCGGCAGGCGCTCGCCCCACCACTCCTCCTGGTGCTTCGCGCGTGAACCGCGTACCACGAGCGTGGAGCGGTCGAGACCGGTGCTTCCCTCGACGTCCACGAGGCAGATGGCCACCTTCTCGGTTCCCGTGAAGCGCTTGGCCTCGAGGACGATGGAGTCGAGCACCTCGACCGTGGAGCGCGCCGAAGAGACGGCATCCGCAACCGTCTCGAGCGCTGCGATGAGCGCCGTATGCTCGGGCGTCATCGTCGGCAGGATGGAGCCATTCCGCGTCAGGCCGCGCAGTCGATCGCGCCACGACTGCTGCTGACGGGGCCCCCGGTCGTCGCTCCCCACGGCACCTCCCCTCGTCTCCTGCTAGCAGTGTAACCGATGGTATGACATGTGGGTCATCCGTCACGTTCAAGAGAGTGAACGGCGGATTTCGCATCATACTTTAGGATGATTGCCACCACGGCACTGATTCGTGACTTTCTTGCGCCGGTATGGCCGGCTCATGAGGGCTCTCCGACGAACGGTCGGCTGAAGAAGATGAACGGCCAGCACGCGCTGACCGTTCATCGGCGAAGTGCGATGGGGGCTACGAACGGATGAGTTCCCACGCCCCGCGAAGCGCCCGGATGCC
>CAYMSA010000041.1:6953-15265 GCA_964392965.1 uncultured Coriobacteriaceae bacterium | reverse complement strand
GCCGAGGCTGAAGACCTCCTGCGTGCCCTCGGCTTCACGCAGATCCGCGTGCGCGCTCACGGGGACATGGCGCGCGTGGAGGTGGAGCCAGCAGACATGGAGCGGGCGTTCGCGCTGCGTGACCGGGTCATCGCTGCGGTCAAACGGGCCGGGTTCACCCACGTCGCGCAAGACCTCGAGGGGTACCGCACCGGCTCGATGAACGAGTCGCTCCCCGCTCGTCCGGTCGACTTCGTCAGCGCCGGACCGGGCACGTCCGCCTGAGCGAGCCCGCTCGCCCGCCCTATCGCACGAACTCAGTGATCGCCGCCCTGACAGCCGCCGTCGTGCGCACGCGCAGGGAGACCGGGTCGGCCATCGCCCGCGCGAGCACCCGCGTCACGAACGGCCGGGCCGTCTCGATGATGTCGATCTCCGGGTAGAGCGTGCGCGCGACGCCCTCGACGGTCGCAAGCGACTTGATGAGCAGCCCGTACCCCGCGGGGACCTTCACGCCGTGACGGTCGAGCAACGTGAGCAGGCCGATCCCGAAGCGCGCGAAGTCCGTCGAGCCGTCGGTGCGAGACGAGCCGTCGAGCAGACGGGCGAGCCCGGCGCGCACGCCCGTGACCGACTCGGCAGGAATCGCGACACCGAGCGCCGCCGAGTACCGCAGAGCGCGATCCGGGTCGCGGTAGACGAGTGCCGCAAGTACCTGTGCGATGGCCAGACGCTCGGCCGGCGTAAGGTGGCCGACGATGCCGAAGTCCAGATAGGCGATCGTGTCGCGCGGCGTCACGAGAAGGTTCGCGGGATGAAGGTCGGCGTGGTAGCGCCCGTGCACCAGCACCTGCCGCATGAACGCCGTGGCGCCGTGAAGCGCGAGTCCGTGGCAGTCGACGCCGGCCGCGCGCGCCTCCTCCAGGTCGGCCAGCCGCCAACCGTCCATGAACCGCATGGCGAGCACGCTGCCCGTCGTGAGGGGCCAGACGATCGCCGGAGCCTCCACCCGTTCGTCGTGACGGAAGTCGAAGCTGAAGCGGTCCGCGAAGCGCCCCTCCTGCCGCAGATCGAGCTCCCGGGCCAGGGAGACCTCGAACTCGTCGACGAACGCGCCGAGGTCGAGCCGGCGCAGGAGCGGGAGCCTGGCCATGCGGCCGACGATCGCCCGCGCCGCCGCGACGTCTTCGGCGATCACCCCCGCGATGCCCGGCCGCACGATCTTCACGGCCAGCGGGGTTCCGGGGGGCAGCACAGGACCCCACACCGGGCGATACCCGTCGCGGAGCGTCGCGCGGTGGACCTGAGCGATCGAGGCGGTGGCGACCGGCTCGTCAACAAAGGACCCGAACAGCTCCTCGACCGGCGTGCGGAACTCGCGCTCGATGATCGCCCGCACCTCGGCCGCAGACACGGGCGGCGCCGAGTCCTGCAGGGCGCTCATCTCCGCCACAAGTTCCGCCGAGAACTGCTCCGGGCGCACGGAGACGAGCTGCCCGATCTTCACGAACGCCGGACCCAATTCCTCACACGCGAGCCTGAGCGCCCGCGCCCACGCCGCCCTGCGGACGCGCCCCGGTGCAAGACCGAAGCGTGCGGCGGGAAGCGCTCTGGTCAGGTGGCGGGCGAACGTCCCCGCGATGGTTCCGACACGCGATGCCATCGGCGCTACCGCTCGAGCATCCGCGTGAGCACGTCCAGCCGGGCCTCGATGGCGTCGAGCCGCCCGCGTACCTCGGCAATCTCGAAACGCACGTCATCGAGCGTGGCGGTGTCGTCCTCCGTTGATGCGGCGCCGGCTGCCCGGTCCGCGATCTCACGCTTGAGGCGCTCCTTCTCCTCCTCCACGAGTGCCGAGAGCCCGTCCACGAACGCGTCAGGCCCGCCGACCATGCCCTCGGCACCGCCGGCCTGACCCCGGCGGACCGCGGCCTTCATCTCCTCATCGGCGGCTTCGTGCGTCAACATCCACAGCGCGAAGAGGCGCATCACATCGTCAGCCATCGTCACTCCCCATCCGCGATCCTGAGAGCGAATGCGCCCTCGACGGCATAGCCGTCCGGGGAACATACTAGCAGCGACGTCGACGAGGGAGGGCACCCATGGCCGCAACGGAATCCCGGAACATCTCGCGCGCACTCGCTGTGGGCATCGCACTCGTGGCGCTCGTCGTGGGAGCGCTCATCGGCTGGCTCGTCCTCTCGCCCACTATCCACGACCTCGAATCCCGTCTGGCGGCCGCCGAGGCCCGCCTCGCCGAGCTGAGCGCCGACGAGACCCCCACAGTACCGGGCGGCGGTTCGGCCGAGCCCACCGCGACGCCCGGCAACGGCGACAGCACGCCACCCGCAGGCGACACCGAGGAGCCGCCGGTCACCGAGACGACTCCCGCATTCGTGACCGGGGTGAGGACGACAGGCGGCATCACCTACGTGACGCTCGACTACATCCAGTTCCTCACCGGCGATGAAGCGGCTGCAGCAGCCGAGGCCCACGGCGACGAGTCGCCGCCGCCCAACGACTACTACATCGTCAACGACAACCCGCAGCTGCGGGAGTTCCCCGTCGACGAGAACATCGACGTACAGGTGGTCTTCTCGGCAGAGGGCTACTCCGAGCCGGGCGGACTCCGCATCCCCTTCGCCGAATGGCTCGATGGGGTGACCGGCTCGCTCGAGCTGTACTACCTCACGAACTACTACACCGTGACCGTCACAGACGGCGTGATCACTGAGCTCGATCAGCAATACCTCCCCTGACGCGGCGCCCGCCGCCGGGGCAGGCCGCAGCGCTCAGAGCCTCACCGCTTCCGCTTGCGGATGCCGTGGTGCGAGCCCTTGCGCGCCCCCTGCTTCAGCCGGGCGAGGACCTCGTCGGCCGTGCTCTCCTCCACCTCGGCCTTGAGCTTCACGACCTGATCGCGCAGCCGCGCCGCCGACTCGAAGTCGAGGGCCTCGGCCGCGGCGTGCATATCCTCCTCCATGGCGGCGAGCACCCGCGCGAGCTCCTCACGGGGCAGCTGGCCGAGCTCGCGTGAGACGTCGATGGCGGGCGTCATGCCGGCGTTCGTCTCGCGCACGTACTGCGCGATGTCGTGGATGGCCTTCCGGATCGTTTGCGGTTCGATACCGTGCTCGGCGTTATACGCCTGCTGGATCTCACGGCGGCGCTCTGTCTCATCCATCGCCAGACGCATCGAGTCCGTCGACTTGTCCGCATACAGGATGACCTCGCCGGAGACGTTGCGCGCGGCACGCCCGATCGTCTGGATGAGCGACCGGTGGTTGCGCAGGAACCCCTCCTTGTCGGCATCGAGGATGGCCACGAGCGACACCTCGGGCAGGTCGAGCCCCTCGCGCAGGAGGTTGATGCCCACAAGGCAGTCGATGACACCGGCGCGCAGATCGCGCAGGATCTCCACGCGCTCCATCGTGCCGATGTCCGAGTGCATGTACCGCACCTTGATGCCGTGCTCGAAGAGGTAGTCCGAGAGGTCCTCGGCCATCTTCTTGGTGAGCGTCGTCACGAGCGTGCGCTCACCGCGAACGGTCCGTTCCCGGACCTCACTCATGAGGTCGTCGATCTGGCCCGCTGTGGAGCGCACCTCGATGGCAGGGTCGACGAGACCGGTCGGCCGGATGATCTGCTCGACCACCTGTCCGCTCACGCGGATCTCGTAGTCACCGGGCGTCGCCGAGACGAAGACCGTCTGCGGCACGCGGGCGCGGAATTCGTCAAACGTGAGCGGCCGGTTGTCGAGCGCGCTCGGCAGACGGAAACCGTGCTCGACGAGCGTCAGCTTGCGCGACCGGTCCCCCTCGTACATGCCGTGGAGCTGCGGTACGGTCACGTGGCTCTCGTCGATGATGCAGAGGAAGTCCGTGCCGAAGTAGTCGATGAGCGTGTACGGCGGCTCACCGGACTTGCGGCCGTCGAGATGCCGAGAGTAGTTCTCGATGCCGTTGCAGTAGCCGATCTCCTCGAGGATCTCGAGGTCGTAGTTGGTCCGCATCTCGAGCCGCTGCGCCTCGAGGAGCTTCCCTGCGGACTTCAACTCCACGAGCCGCTGGTGAAGCTCCTCACGAATGGAGACGATCGAGTCCTGCAGGGTGTCCGAGCGCGTGACGTAGTGTGTCGCGGGCCAGATCGGGATCGAGTCGTAGCGGTTGAGCACCTCGCCGGTCAGCCCATCGACCTCGGCGATCGTATCGATCTCGTCGCCGAAGAAATCGACGCGCACCGGCTGCTCGGCGTAGGGCGGGAAGACGTCGAGCACATCACCACGCACCCGGAACGTGCCGCGGGTGAGATCGTAGTCATTGCGGTCGTAGTTGATCTCGATGAGGTCGCGGATGAGCGTGTCGCGGTCGTATGGCTCGCTCGTCGTGAGGAAGACCGCCATTCCGGCGTAGTCGGCGGGCGACCCGATACCGTAGATGCACGACACGCTCGCCACCACCACGACGTCCTCGCGCGAGAGGAGCGCGGCCGTCGCTGCATGCCGCAACTTCTCCACCTCGGCGTTGATCGAGGCGTCCTTCTCGATGTAGGTGTCGGTCGACGGGACGTACGCCTCGGGCTGGTAGTAGTCGTAGTAGGAGACGAAGTACGAGACCGCGTTCTCGGGCATCATGTCCCTGATCTCACTGGCGAGCTGCGCCGCCAGCGTCTTGTTGGGGGCCAGCACGAGCGTCGGCTTCTGGACGGCCTCGATGAGCTTGGCCATCGTGAACGTCTTACCCGAGCCCGTCACACCGAGCAGCGTCTGGTCCTTGAGTCCCCTACCGACGCCCTCGGCCAGCTGTTTGATGGCTCTCGGCTGGTCGCCTGCGGGCTCGAACGGTGAGTCGACCTTCAACGGCTTCATGCGGACCTCGCTTTCGGTGCACGAACGGACTCACGGGCCAGCTCCTGGTCACGACCACCTCGTCGCTAGACTGAACCCGGGCGAACCACGCGTCGCTGGCGCGATGCGGCTCCCCTCAGCACTCGCGTGTCGCGACCACGCTCTCCCAGAAGGCGATGAGTTCATCCTCGAAACTCTCGAGGTCCCCGTCGTTCTCGAGCACGTAGTCGGCGATCTCCCGGCGCTCGGCGTCGCCCACCTGCCGCGCCACGCGGTTCTCAGCGTCCTCACGACGCATGCCACGCGCGACGGCGCGGTCGATGCGCACCTCCTCGTGTGCTGAGATCGTGAGGACGGCGTCCATGACCTCGAGGAGCGAGGGCGCCTCGGCAAGCAGGGGGACCACGAGCACGACGACCGCAGGCGGTTCGTCGGCGATGGAGAGCGCATCGAGCACGCCGATGAACGCCGTCGCGACCGCCGGGTGCACGATGGCATCGAGGCGAGCGGCATCCTCATCACTCGCGAAGGCGCGGGCGGCGAGCGCCGCGCGGTCGATCATGCCGTCAGGACCCATGACGTCCGGACCGAACGCATCCACCACCCGCTCCCGCACCGCCGGGACCTCGTCGAGCAGCCGCTTGGCCACCTCATCGGCGTCGATCACGACCGCCCCCCGGTCGGCGAACACCCGGGCGGCGGTCGATTTGCCGGCGCCGAGACCACCGGTCACTCCGAGTACGTACATCGTCACCTCCAGAAAGGTCGGGGGCCGCACCACGCTCCCGCGCCGGTCCGGCCCCCTGACATCGCACGATTCGCGATCGTGCGCGCTAGGCATCCACCTCGTCGGCAGTGTCGGCCGCCTCTTCAGCGACCTCCTCGGCGACGTCCGCGACTTCCTCGACGGCCTCGGCGACCTCGACGGCTTCCTCGGCCACCGGCTCCTCGGAAGTCTCCTCCGCCTCTTCAGCTGCGGCGGTCACGCGGTCCGGCAGACCGAGCTCCTCGTTGGCTGCGCGGATCGAGAGCGAGATACGGCGACGGTCGAGGTCGACGTCCATGATCTTCACCTTGATGGCGTCGTTCACAGCGACGACGTCCTCGGGCTTCTCCACGTGGCCACGGGCCATCTCGGAGATGTGCACGAGACCCTCGACGTTGTTGCCGATCTCGATGAACGCGCCGAACGGTACGATCTTCGTCACACGACCGTCTACGATCGCACCGATCTCGAACGCCTTCACGAGCTGCTTCCACGGATCGTCCTGCGTCTGCTTGAGGCCGAGGGAGATGCGCTCGCGGCCGAGGTCGACGTCGAGCACCTGGACCTCGACCTTGTCGCCCACGGCGACGACCTCGGACGGATGGTTGACGTGGCTCCAGGAGAGCTCCGAGATGTGGACGAGTCCGTCGATGCCACCGAGGTCGACGAACGCGCCGAACTCGACGATCGACGAGACGGTACCCGGCAGGATCATGCCCTTGACGAGCTTGTTGAGGATCTCCTGGCGCTCCTGCTTGCGGTCCTCCTCGAGCACGGCGCGGCGCGAGAGGACGACGTTGTTGCGGTTGCGGTCCATCTCGATGACGCGCGCCTGGAGACGATCGCCGAGGAACATGTGCAGGTCCTTGACGCGGCGGAGGTCCACGAGCGACGCGGGCAGGAAGCCACGCAGGCCGATGTCGAGGATGAGACCGCCCTTGACGACCTCGATGACCTCGCCCTCCACACTCTCAGCGCTCTGGAACTTCTTCTCGATGTCGTTCCACGCACGCTCGTACGCGGCCCGCTTCTTGGAGAGGATGAGACGGCCGTCCTTGTCCTCCTTCTGGAGAACCAGGGCCTCGATCTCATCACCGATGCTCACGATGTCCGCGGGATTCGCGTCCTTGCGGATCGAGAGCTCGCGGGCGGGGATGACGCCCTCCGACTTGTAACCGATATCGAGCAGGACTTCGTCCCGCTCCACCTGAACCACAGTCCCCTGGACGAGATCACCGTCATCGAAGTCGGTGATGGTAGCATCGATGAGTGCGTTCATCTCCTCATCGGTGTACTCGTGCTCATCATGAATGACGTAGCTGTCGCCGTTTGCCACTGCTCTGGCCCCTTTCGCTTCCGGGGCCCCGATGCCACGTACTCGTCACTGGTCGACTGGGTAGTGTACATGTCTCTCGGGGGCCGATAGGACTGCTACCCGCTTCTGCGCATAGCGACTAGATGGTAACATCACTTATTCCCGAATACCATGATGCTCTCATGGGAATCCGATGCCCCGGAGTCCGTTTCTTGCAGCTCGCCACTCGGGCACCATCTTCTCGAGCTCCCGGTAGAAGTCCGGGCCATGTCCACGGACCCGTAGATGACACAGTTCGTGGAAGATCACGTAGTCGATCTGCCGGGACTCCGCGGCGAGCAGGCGCACGTTGAGCGACATCATCCCCTCGGCCGAGAGACTCCCCCAGCGCGTGCGCATCGCCTTGACGCGCACCGTGGGCATCCGTTCGCGGGGGGCGGCGAACCGCTCCCAGCACCGCTCGAGCCGGGCGTTGAAGAGCTCGCGCGCGTGGTCGCGGACCCATGCGTCCAGGGCACGCTTCACCCGCTCGGGTGTGGGTTCGCCGCGCACCGTCACGATGACCTCGGCTCCCTCGAAACGAACGGCCGCGCGTGCCCCGCGCTCGATGCGCAGCGCATACACGCGTCCCAGATAGGTGATGGTGTCGCCGTCGGCGTACGTGTGGACCCGGGGTGCCTGACGCGAACGGATACGTTCCCGGTGACGCCCGATCCAGGCGCGGTGACCCGTGACGAATGCGGCGATGTCCGCCTCCCGGGCGAAGAGCGGCGCCCGGACACACACGGAGCCGTCGGCGGCGATCTGCACGGCGAGCGTGCGACGGTCGGTGCGCACGACCGTGTAGGGCACCTGCTCGGCGCCGATGGTGAGCGTGCGGCCGCGCTCCCTCACCGCCACTACTTCGCGCTCGCCCACGTGTGGCCGGAACCGACGCCCACCTCGAGCGGGACGCGTAGCTCGGTGACGCCCCCCATCGCCTCACGTGCGAGCGCCGAGAGAGCCTCCAGCTCAGTTTCGGAGGCCTCGAAGACGAGCTCGTCGTGGACCTGCAGGAGCATACGCGCGGCAAGCCCCTCAGCACGCAGGCGGCGGTCGACCTCGATCATGGCGAGCTTCATGAGGTCGGCGGCCGTGCCTTGCATCGGGTGGTTCATCGCCGTCCGCTCGCCGAACGAACGCAGGTTGCGGTTGGAGCTCGCAAGCTCGGGGATCGGCCGCCGCCTGCCGAAGAGCGTCTCGGCGTACCCGTTCTGGTGGGCCCCGGCGATCGTCTCGTCGAGGTACTCGCGCACGCGCGGATAGGCCGCGAAGTAGCGGTCGATCGTCGCCTGCGCCTCGGCGTACCCCACGCCGAGTGACTCGGAAAGCCCGTGCGCCGAGATGCCGTAGACGATGCCGAAGTT
>CAYMSA010000041.1:0-6853 GCA_964392965.1 uncultured Coriobacteriaceae bacterium | reverse complement strand
TTCGTGAGCTCCCGGTACGCGATGACCTTGTCCGCGATGGGATGCAGCGGCGCGAGCGTGGCAAGCACGGCCGCGTCCGTCGAGTAGCCGGTCTTCGTCTTGCGTTGCACGGGCAGGCCGAGCTTCTCGAAGAGCACCTCGCCGAGCTGCTTGGGTGAGTCGATGGTGAACTCGTAGCCGGCGAGTTGGTGGATCTCCCGCGCGAGGGCGTCGATCTCCCGGTGCGTCTCCTCCGAGAGCGCCGCGAGCACGTCGAGATCGAGGCCGATGCCGGTCTCCTCCATCCGGATGAGCACGGGCACGAGCGGCATCTCGATCGTCTCGAAGCATCGCATGGCACCCCACTCCTCGAGCGCGCCGGTGAGCGGCGCGACGAGGTCTGCCGCGGCGACGGCCTGCGCGACGACATCACCCGGCCCCACATCGCGACCGAGGTAGGTGGCGGCGAGCGCCCCGAGTGAGAAGTCCGAGCGGTTGGACGCGAGCAGATACCCGGCGATGCCGCAGTCGAAGAGATCGAGCTCGCACGGGTCGGCCGTGGCGCCTTCCTTGAGCGCGCGCATCGCCCCCACGAGCGACTTCGTGTCCCCGGCGCTCAGCCGGCACGACGCAGCAAGCGACGTCCAAGCGACAAGGACATCGTCCCCGCCGAGAAGCGCCACGCGCCCTGCGTGCGCCACGGCGAGCGTCCGCTGCGCATCCGGGAAGAGGCTGCTCTCGTCACCGTCGCCGAGCGCCACGCCGACGGCCTCGCGCGGCGGGTTCCCGGCGAGCGAGGCGACGAACGTCAGCGCATCGGAGCCCTCGAGGACCTCGGCAGCCGGAGCGGCCGGAGCCTCGACGGTCTTGGAGCTCGCCTGCGTCGTCCGGCCCGCCCCGGCGCGCTTACCGTCGAGCGCCCGCAGTCGCGGCACGAGCGAGAGGAATGCGAGGTCGGTGAGCGCCGCGAGGGCCTCGGCCTCGTCGTAGCCGCCCCACGCCACCCGCGCGAGGTCCAGCTCCACCGGCACGTCGCGGCGGATCGTCGCCACGACACGGCCCGCACGGGCGGCATCGGCATGCTCGCGCAGGTTCTCGCCGAGCTTGCCCTTGATGCCCGGCGCCGCCTCGAGGACCGCATCGAGCGAGCCATACTCCTGCAGCAGCTTCGCGGCCGTCTTCTCCCCCACGCCCACCACACCGGGGATGTTGTCCGAGCTGTCGCCCTTGAGGCCGAGGTAGTCCGGCACCTGCTCCGGCGTCACGCCGTAGCGCTCGAAGACCGCGTCGCTGTCGTACACGACGATGTCCGTGATGCCCTTCCGCGTGCTCACGACATGCACGCGGTCGTTCACGAGCTGCAGCGCGTCCTTGTCTCCGGTGACGAGCAGGACGCGCGTACCCTCGGCGGCGGTCTGCTCGGCGAGCGTGCCGAGGATGTCGTCGCCCTCCCAGCCCTCGGCCTCGACGATAGGCACATCGAGCGCCGAGAGGAGCGTCTTGATCATCGGGAACTGCGCCTTGAGGTCCGGGTCCGTGGGCGGCCGCTGGATCTTGTACGCGGCGAGTGCCTCGGTGCGGAAAGCGGGCTTGCCGCGGTCGAACGCCACGACCACACCGTCGGGCCCCAGGTCGGCGACCAGCTTGATGAGCATCGACATGAAGCCGAACACGGCGTTGGTGGGCCGGCCGTCCGGCGCGGTCATCGTGGGAGGAAGCCCGTGGAACGCGCGGTGCATGAGACTGTTGCCGTCGATGACGGCAAGCGTACGTTCGGTCATCGATCGCCTTTCGGATGCGCCCGGGCATGATGCGCGTGCAGGGCAGGTACTAGCCTGCCATCACCCGATTCTACCCGAGGCCGCCGACATGCGCCGGAAGCTCTTCGGCACCGCACAGGGAATCCGCCGGAAGGTCGTCGGTGCCACAGCGACCCTTGCGGTACCGACGACGGCTCCGCGACGCGCACGCCCTGCAGAGGTGATGGAGCCGCCTCGCTGGTACAGGCCGCGCCGGGTGGCATACAATCGCAGTTCACGACCTCACCTGCACCACGACCGAACGGGCACTCGGCATGATGGACATCCTCCGGGACCACTGGGCGTTCCGGCAACAGATATGCAAGCTCGCACAGACCGACCTCGTGAAGACCTATCGCGGCGCCGCGCTGGGATGGGCGTGGGCGGTCATCAAGCCCGCGATCACCATCTTCGTGTTCTGGTTCGCCTTCACGTTCGGGCTTCGTTCCGGGGCGCCGGTCCACGGCTACCCGTATGCACTCTGGCTCATCGTGGGTCTCGTCCCCTGGTTCTACCTCGGCGAGATGCTCAGCGCGGGGACGGACGCCATCAGGAGCTACCCGTACCTCGTGAACAAGATGCGCTTCCCCGTGTCGACCATCTCCACGTTCGTGAGCCTCTCGAAGTACTACATCCACCTCCTGTTGCTCGGCCTGACCGTCGTGATCTACTTCATCGCGGGCGGCACGCTCGACGTGTACTTCCTGCAGCTTCCCCTCTACATGGCGCTCCTGTTCCTCTTTGCGACGGTGTGGTCGCTCTTCTCCGCACCACTCTCGGCCATCAGCAAAGACTTCTCGAGTCTCGTGAAGTCCATGGTCCAGCCGGCCTTCTGGCTCTCCGGCGTCATCTGGGACCCTGACACGGTGGACGTGCCGGCCCTCCAGGTGTTCCTGGACATCAACCCCATCACGTTCCTCACGCGCGGCTATCGCGCGGTCTTCATCACGAAGCAGTGGCTGTGGGAGGACCCGCTGCCGCTCATCGCGTTCGCGATCGTGATGGTGGTACTCATCGCCGTCGCAGTCCGGACGCACACGCGGCTGCGGAAGGAGATTCCCGATGTCATCTGACACACCGGCCGCGAAACCCGCGCCTTCCGGCAACGCCATCGAGTTCCACGACGTCACCAAGGCGTACCGCCTCTACGCGAGCGACAAGCACCGCTTCGCCTCCATCTTCTCGAAGCGCGTGCCGTACGCCGAGGCCGTCGCCAACAAGAACATCACGTTCGCGATACCGCGCGGCGAGGCCGTGTCGTTCCTCGGCAGGAACGGCGCCGGCAAGTCCACGATCCTCAAGATGATCACCGGCGTGGCCTTTCCCACCGAGGGCGAGATCGTCGTGAACGGCCGCGTGAGCGCGCTCCTCGAGCTCTCGGCAGGGTTCGACGCGCGGTTCACGGGACGCGAGAACATCTACCTGCGCGGACGGATACTCGGCATGACCGAGGCCGAGATCGCCGCAATCGAGGACGACATCATCGCCTTTGCCGACCTCGGCCAGTACATCGACCAGCCCGTGCGGACGTACTCGAGCGGCATGAAGGCGCGGCTCGGGTTCGCGTGCGCGGTGAGCGTGGACCCCGAGATCCTCGTCATCGATGAGGCGCTCAGCGTGGGCGACAAGGCGTTCCAGAAGAAGTGCACGGCGAAGGTGCGCGAGATCATCTCGCGCGACCACGTGACCGTGCTGTTCGTCACCCACTCCTCGGGCGCGGCCCAGGAGTTCTGCACCCGGGGTATAGTGCTCGACAAGGGCGAAGTCCGCTTCGACGGACCGATCGCCGAAGCGACCGCGTTCTACGAGGACATGATCGCGAAATAGGCGCCGGACGAACCCCCTCGGCGCACCGGGAGGCATCATGACGAAACCACTCGTGAGCATCGACGTCTTCGACGACCACGGCACCCCGTACTCGCCCAACGGCCTGTGTTGAGGGAGCCCACGGTCTCAGGAGGAGATCGTGACGATCGTGTCGTTCGAGCTCACGCGCCGCTACGGTGACGACGTGCGGATGCGCTTCCTCAACCTCTCGGAGCCCGACGTGCGCGCCGAGCACGCGGACGCCATCGCTCTCATCGAGAGCCGGGGGCTCTGTCTGCCGGCGACCTTCATCAACGGCGAGCCCTTCGGCGAGCGGGTCGTCATGCGCTCGAAGATCGTCGATGAGGTCGCCGCGCTCCTCGGCGGCGCGCGGACGACCCGCTAGTCACCGCTACGCGAGATCGCGCCTGCTGAACGCGACGACGGCCGCAAGAAGCGTCACGACCGCCACGATGCCGTAGGCCCACCACGCGGCGGGGTCGATGGCATCGCCGTTGATGATCCTGCCCGGCTGCCAGTACGTGACCAGGTTCACCGGCTCGAAGAAGCGGGCGGAATCCACCACGTTCGCCAGCATGTCGAGCACCCACAGAACGAGCAGCAGCCCCGCGGAGACCCCTCCTGCGGGACCGGGCGTGCGCGTGAGTGCACTCAGCAGCGTGGCGATGCCGCCCACGGCGAGCATGAACAGGGCGCCGAGTGCGAGAAGCGTCCAGAGGACATCGGCCGGGAGGTCGATGCCGTACCGGGGACCGAAGATCTGGATGGGCAGGAACGACGCCACCGACAGCACGATGATGAAGCACACGAGCGCTGCGATACGGGAGACGGCGAACCGGACCCGCGACACCGGCTGCGCGAGCACGAACTCCATCGTTCCGGCGGCGACCTCACCGGCGAACGCCCTGCCTGCGAAGATGATCACGGCAGCGCCGACGATGATCATCCACATCAACCCTAGGTACTCGACCTGGAAGTAGCCGCCGAGCGAGGCGAACGGCACATCAGTGCCGCCGAAGATGGCGAGCATCTCGGGAGGGAACTGCTCGATGAGCCGCTCGTAATCCTCGCCGCCGAGCTGTGGCCAGAACCACGTCATCACCCATGAGTACAGGACGAGCCCCGCGGCGAACCAGAAGATGGACGTGCGCCGCTGGTGCAGCGTGGCGCGAAAGACCGTCCAGCTCATGACCGCTCACCTCCCTGTCCGGCGACGGCGGGCGGGTCCGCTGGCGCGGGCGCCCCGGGCCCACCGCCCGGCGCCTCGCGGTAGTACTCAAGGAACACATCCTCGAGGCTCCCCGGCTCGATGCGGATGTCGGTCACCGGGTGCGCCGCGATGCGCTTCACCACGGCGTCGATCGCCGAGCCCTTGGCCCGGGCCGTGACCGTGCTCCGGCCCGTGAGCGCCACGGCATCCACGCCCTCAAGGCTGTCCAAGAGGCCCTCTGGAACCGGGCTGTCGAACGTCACCTCCACCTGGCGAACGCGCTTGCCGAGGAGGTCATGCACGTCCTCCTCGGCCACCAGATGTCCGGCCCGGATGATGCCCACACGGTCGCAGAGGCGTTCGACCTCGGAGAGGATGTGGCTCGAGACGAACGCCGTCCGGCCCGCGGCGACGCGCTCCTCGATGATCTCGAACACCGCCTCCTGGTTGAGGGGATCGAGGCCGCTCGTGAGCTCGTCGAGGACGAGCAGTTCCGGATCGTGCGCGATGCCGAGGATGAGCGCGAGCTTCTGACGATTACCCTTCGAGAGTTCGCGCACGCGCCGGGACGGGTCGAAGTCCAGTCGCTCGATGAGCTCACGCTCAAGCGGCCCACGGCGTCCGCGCAGGCCCGCCACGAGGTCGAGGTGCCACCGGCCGCTCTCGCGCTCGTAGAGCCGCACCTCGCCGGCCACGTAGCCGATGCGCGAACGCAGCTCGGTGCCATCGAGCGAGACGCGCTCGCCGAGCACCTCGGCATGACCTGACGTCGGGCGCAGCAGCCCCAGCAGACAGCGGATCGTCGTGGTCTTGCCGGCGCCGTTGGGGCCGAGGAAACCGTAGACCGCCCCCTGCGGAACCCGCATGGACAGGTCCTCGACGCCCCGCGCCTTGCCGTAGTACTTCGTGAGGCCCTGCGTCCGGATCGCGTCCATGCGCCTCTCCCCTGTCGCCGCCAGTGCGGCGAGGGACGTGCCCTCACCGCCTCCAAAGGTAGCCGACGTTGCGCACCGTCTCAAGCCGTGCCGCCACTTCCGGACCGAGTTTGGCCCGGATGCGCCTGACGTGCACGTCGACCGTGCGTGAGCCACCGAAGTAGTCGGTACCCCAGACGCGCTTCAGCAGCACATCGCGGCCGTAGACCCGGTTGGGATGCGTCACGAGGAACGCGAAGAGCGCGTACTCGAGGTACGTGAACTCGACAGGCTCCCCGCGCACCTGGGCCTGATACGTCGCGAGATTGAGCGTCAGGTCGTCCATCCGCAGCACATCATCCGAGGCCAGCTCCTCGCCCGGCCACAGCAGCGTCCGCACCCGCGTAGCGAGCTCGGCAGCCGAAGCACCCCGGACGACGAAGTCCGCCGGAAACGCCACGGGAAGACGCAGCCGCTCGAGTGCGTCAGGCTCGACCAGGACCAGCAGGCGGATCTCGGCCCCACCCGTGAGCGCCGCCTCGAGATCCGTGATGACGGTCGCCGGCTTCCTGCCGCCGTCAACCACGGCGAGGTCCACATCGCCTGCGGCGCATCGGCGGCCGGCCTCGGCGATCGGGACCGTCTCGGTCGCGACATCGAGCCGCTCGAGTGCCGAGAGCGCCCACGCCCGCGCGTGCGCGTCGTCGATGGCCACGATGACCCGCTTGCTGTGGTTCACGCCGCCTCCCATGGCTCCCGCCCATCACTGGTTTCTTGCCCCCGAAACGCGGATGCCGGACGGGAATCCCGTCCGGCATCGTTGCCGTACCGCCCGCGATGCTCGATCGCATCGCTTCCCACTCTCTAGCGTACTACCCGGCGCGGCTGCTCGCCGAAGCAAGCCGCCTCCGCCGCGATCCTCGTCCGGGACTCCGCCCCTAGAGGATCGAGAGGTACTTGTCCTTCTCCCACGCCGAGACGTACGCGGTGTACTCGCGCCACTCGGCCTTCTTGGCCTCCACGAAGTAGCAGTGGATGTGCTCGCCGAGGACCTCCTTCATGAGCTCCGAGTTCTCGAACAGCTCGATGGCCTGTCCCAGGTCCTCCGGCAGCGTCTTGATGCC
>CAYMSA010000040.1:14805-15672 GCA_964392965.1 uncultured Coriobacteriaceae bacterium | reverse complement strand
TGCACACTATCGAACTTCACGAGCATACTCGTCAGACGAACAGACCTGCAACTCGGCGACCAGTGCAGGTGCACTCTGGGAGAGCATCTCGATCGATGGCTGCCCTTCGGTACGTCGAGACAGTCAAAGCACATTTCTCGCGCGCCAGAGACCCCTAAGGACTCGACGACGCGGTAAAATCCATACGGATTGATCAAGCGACCCCAGCGTGTGCATAGCAGACTCCTTTGCGCACACCGGAAAGGTGAATATATGTGCTGGTCCTGCAACCCACTCTGCGGCGGATGCCGCCCCCCGAGGAAGAAGGCCGTCCAGTGCCCGGAATGCGGCACCTACAACGTATTCGACATCGAGATACAGCAACCTCCGGTACAGCGCCTCTGCAAGAAGTGCGGTGTCGACCTCACGGAAGCCGCCACACCCAAGGTCGTTCAGTGCAAGCGCAGCGGCCTGCTCTGTGCCAACCCCTGCCGACAGCATACCAAGACGTCCCAGGATGGCGGCCTGATCGAGTGCCAGAACAACACCCCACCACCGCCTGGCTACGAGTACGAACTGGACGAGTAGCGACGGCTGCTCCGCCTGCTAGCCGGAGAGACTGCTAGCTCCACGCACGGCACATCCCCTCGCTCCCTCACGATGCTCAAGGTGCACTCACGCGCTCACTGCCCGAGGGCTACCAGCGCGTCTCGTACATTCGATTCTCGGCTGACCGCACGTCCCACCTCGCGCTGAGCGGCACCTGAGCTCGCTGTGATCACTTCCAGACAAGAGAAGAGGGGTATAGCGGGATCCCAAGCGATAACCCAAATATATTTTCTGCATATACCGATCCAATTGGAACCCGTAGATTTAAAACCTCTTGCC
>CAYMSA010000040.1:0-14795 GCA_964392965.1 uncultured Coriobacteriaceae bacterium | reverse complement strand
CCGTCCCCCCGGGGGGCTGCGCGCCACTTGCGTGGGTTTTTTCCATTCCACCACATCTTTGGGGGGTTTGGGGGAATCCGGCCGCTATACCCCTCTTCTCTTGTCTGCATCTACCGATCCACTGGGAACCAGTAGATGACACACGTCTGGCCTGGAGAGCGCTCCGTTCGGAGTCTCTCCAGGCCAGGAGCCTTTTCTAGCGAACCTTGACCAGCAGGCCGCAGATGAGGCCGATGACGAGCAGAACGGCGATGATGTAGCCGCCCATGACGAACGAACCAGTGGCGTCGCGAACCGCACCGAGGATCAGCGGCGAGACGAAGCCGCCGATCTGGTTGCCGGTGATCATGATGCCGACACCGAGACCAGCAGCCTGGCGACCGACAACCTCAGGCGGGCAGGCGAGGGCGACCGACGAGACGGCGCCACACGTGATACCGGTGACGATCATCCAGATGACCGGCCAGGGACCAGTCGGCATGCTGAACATGAAGACCGATGCGACGATACCGAGAATCATACCGAACGTGTAGATCTTCTTCCGCGACCCGATCTTGTCGGAGAGGATACCGAAGATGGGGCCGAGGATGATGGGGGCCAGGCTGAAGATGCTGGTGATGCGGCCGGCCAGAACCAGGTCGATACCAGTACCCTTCAGGTAGGCAGGGTAGAAGCTCGCGGTACCGACGATGACGGCCGTGAACATCATGAACATGATGCCCAGGAACCAGATGTTCTTGTTCTTCAGAACCTGGCCGAGCGTCGCACCCTCGGCACCGGCAGCCGCTGCCTCACCGTGGTCCTCGGCGAACTTGGTTCCCGCCGGGGGCTGGTTCCTGTAGAAGAGCGCGTACAGAACGAGTGCGACCACTGCAAAGACAGCGCCGACCAGGAAGACCGTCTGGTACTTGCCAGATGCACCGGCGATGCTCGCCGCCGTGTTGAGCGAGACGAACTGACCAACACCGACCCAGGTCGAGAGGATACCGGTCGCAACACCACGGCGCGACTTCGGGAACCAGATGGCCATGGCCGCCGGGCCAACGACCGCGATGAGCGCACGAGCGGCACCCTCGAGGACGCGGCCGGTGAAGAGCAGGCCATACGAAGCCGTGAAGGCTGCGATAAGGTTACCGACAGTCAGCAGGACGAGTGCGATGATACCCAGCCTCTTCAGGCCGAGCTTCTTGGCGATGATACCGCCAGGAAGGGCGATGAAGATGCCGACCAGGCTGATGACCGACATGAGCCAGCCACCCGAGGTCGCGGTGATGCCGAGCTGCTCCATGATGGTCGGCATGAGGGCGCCGACCTTGTAGTAGTTGAACGTGGTGGCGATGCTGCCCAGGTAGACGACGACCAGAATCCACCATGCATACTTAGGAACTGCTTCCTTGACTACCGGGGCCGCAGGGGCTCCGCTACCGTTGTCGCTCATTCAATCCTCCTCTGGAGGTCCCGTATATACCGTTCTAGTGTCCGGTCGAAACAACGCAACGCTAATCCGTACACACCAAGAGGGGCCTCCCCGCCGACAGGCGAAGTACTCCTACTTGGCCGGTGCTCCCTCTCCCTCTTCCTGCAGTGTCTCGAGGCTCTTACCCTTCGGCTCCCGCTTGACCAGGAAGATCGTAGCCAGAATGGCGAGCACCGTGGGGATGAGGTAGAACAGGAATGAGTTCGTGTACCCCAGCCCGAGACCGATGATCGAGCCTGCGATAATCGGAGAGAGCGCTCCTCCGAGACGCCCGAACGCCTGCGCCCATGAGACACCCGTGTTCCTGAACTCCGTCGGATAACTCTCCGCCATCAGCGGCTGAATCGCCGTGATCGAGTAGTTGATGGAGAAGCCCAGGAAGATCATGACGATGAGAATGAGACCGTACGCTCCTTCGACGAACGCTGCCAGCAGGATTGCGATGATCGAGACGCCGAAGCCGAGGAGGAGGTTCCTCTTCCGGCCGATGGTCTCGGAGACGAAGCCCGTGGAGACGTTCGCGATGATCGCTGCGGCGTTCTGCGCGATACCCAATCCATATGCCGAGGTAAGGGTGTAGCCCTTCTCCAGCATCATGCTCGGGAGCCAGGCATTCATGCCGTACACGATGAAGCAGCCGCAGAAGTACGTGATCCAGATTCCCAGCGTCGCCGCGATATAGTTCTTGCTGAAGAGCGCCTTGGCACCGACGACCTTCGGCTTGGGAGGCACTACGAGCAGCTTGGGGTCACGCTCGGTGATGGAACCCTTTGCGACTTCCTCGATGTGCTCAAGCGCCTTGATTGCATCTTCGTTGCGACCCTTGTTCGCAAACCAGTGCGGCGTCTCGGGCATCCTGAAGTGCAGGAATATCGCGTAGAGCAGCGGGAATCCGCCGATGAGGTACATGACCCTCCACCCGGCGACCGGCACGATGAGCGTGCTCAGTACACCAGCGAGGACCCATCCGACGATCATCCATGCCATACCGAAAGTGATGAACAGTCCGCGCTGCTTTGTCGGAGTGGACTCCGAGAACACCGTCGTGACGACGGGAATGCACGCGCCAAGACCGACTCCGGCAAGCACTCGCAGGGTCGCGAACATCGCGAAGCTGTTGGAGAAGTAGATCGGGAGAGTCAGCAGCGCGTAGATCGCGACTGCGTACGTCAGGACCTTCTTCCTGCCCAGCTTGTCTGAGAGGATGCCGGAGATCATGCCACCGATGACCAGACCGAAGAGGCTCCACGAGGACAGGCTTCCCGTCTCAACTGCGGTCAGCGCCCACGTCTCTCTGATCTGGGGCATGGTGTAGGACACTACCATGTAGTCATAGCCGTCGAAGACCATGGCTAGCCCAAGGAAGAAGAATATCTTCCATGTGAACTTGTTCACGCCAAATGAGTCGATCACTTCAGAAACTGTGAAGTTCTTCATCGACCTTCTCCTATTCCCGGTTCCTAGAATCGCTCCTCGGCCGAGTGCATGACGGCGCAGCCATGTTTTTGTGAACCAGGAGGACCAGATCGAGCATCACGCCAGGCGCTAAGCTCGACCTGGACTGGTCCCCCTGCGAACGACCCTACTACTTAGTTCTCGGTCTACTGGCCGGGAGCTTTCGGGGCACCAGGAGCCTTGGGGGCGCCAGGGGCCTTCGGGGCGGCGGGTGCACCAGGCGCGGGTGCCCCTGCCGGAGCGGCGCCGCTGACAGGTACGTCAGTGAGGTCTTCTCCGCAGTTCGGGCACTTCTTCTGCTTCACTCCGCCCACAACTGGATACTTCTTGTGGCAGTTAGGGCATTCGATTTCCATCTGCGCTTGTCCAGGCCTGAAACACATGTGATTGACTCCCTTGTACTAACCGCCCCAGCACTCCCTCCACCGAAAGGTCGGCGGTCAGGAGACACTGAACATCAGATCGTTCTACTGGTCGCGGCCGCGAACTTCCCAACCGCTGGGCTTGGTGGTCTGGAAGCCGCGGTGCGGCTTGACCATGAAGGTGCCCTTGACGTAGTAGAGGCCGTGCTTGCCGAGCTCCACCGTCGTGGTGTCGAATTCGGCACAGATGTCCTCGATGGTGGCGCCGGCCTGGAGCTTGCCGTTCAGAAGCTCAACCTGCTCCTTGGCATCAAGATCAAACAGTTCCTGCTTATCCATCTGTATCACTCCTGACGTCACGGAATACTCGATGACTGTGGGCTTGGGGCCCCCGAAGGGGCCCCAGTGAAGCGATCCTACAGAGGCTTGTACAAGGCAACCTTGTCGCCAAGCTCGAGCATCTTCTTCGACAGCTCGTCGATCGGACCGAAGTCCATGCAGAACGTGTTGCAGTGCTTGACGCACATCGGCTTCTTGCCGGCGGCAACACGATCCTCGCAGAGGTTGCAGAGGCCGGTCGGAACCGGGACATACTCCCACTCCCACTCGGTGCGAGCGGTGGGCAGTCCTGCGACCTTCCAGGGGCCCTTCTCGAAGAGCGTGATACCCCAGACACCCTCGGGAAGACCAAGGTAGTTCTTGCACGCGACTTCGCATGCGTGGCAACCTGAGCACAGCTTGTAGTCTATGAGCAGACCGTATTCGGTATTAGCCATGGGTTTCTCCTCCTTTCCTCTGATCCCTAGCCGTTGATCCTCGAGCGGGACTTGATCTCGGCACCAAGGAAGTTCGGCGCCTCGCGAGTCGAAAGGCGAATCTCACCGTCAAGGCCGTCGACCTTGTACGCCTTGCACATGACGGACTTGAACGGGCCGCCGAAGCCGAGGATACCAGTCTCGAAGTGAGGAACGAGCTGGTTGCAGTTCGACTTCCAGACACCGAAGAGGTTGGGCTCTTCGCCGTCCTGCTCCGGGTACCACCAGCCGTGGGTCATGTGGACGACCCGCGGATCGATGATCGGAGTGACGTTCGCGACACCCTTGGCCATGCCGAACAGGTTCTCGACGGCCATCCAGTCGCCTTCCTTGATGCCCAGCTGCGCGGCGGTCTCGGGGTTGATCTCGATGACCGGCCACGGATCGATCTCACGCATGGTCTTGAGCTGGCGGTGCTCCGAGTGGAACGAGGTGAACTTACGGGCACCAGTGGTGAGCATGAGCGGGTACATCTCGGCCCACTCGGGACGGCTGATCTGGCTGTAGCGGGGCTCCTCGTAGTACGGGAGCGGATCCTCGCCCCATGCCTCGAACAGCGTCGAGTAGAACTCGACCTTACCGGTGACGGTGTTGAAGCCGTTCTCGCCGTCCCAGCGGAGCATGCCCTTCTCGAACTTGCGATAGGTGTAGCCAGGCTGGAACAGACCAACCTCGCGGAACCCGTCGAAGTCGAAGCCGAACTCGGGCATGGTCTGGCGGCTGAAGAAGTCCGGGATGTCCTTGGCCGGCCACGCATCGGGGTTGAGGCGCTTGCCAAGCTCGTGGCAGACCTCGATGTCCGAGCGGGTGTCACCGACGGTGAGGGCCTTGTTCATCGCACCAGCGAAGACCGTGTTACGGCCGTAGTGCGGGAGAACGACGCCGTCGTGCTCGGCGTACGTCGGCAGCGGCAGGAAGATGTCCGCGAGGCCCATGGCCGTCGGGGTCATGAAGAGGTCCTGCGCAACCGCGAACTCCATCTTCTTCAGAGCCTGGTACCAACGGTGCGGCTGGGCCGAGTTGGTCGGCGTGATGAGGTTGGAGCTGTTGTACCACGCCATCTTGAGCTCGTACGGCTTACCGGTCTCGAGGACCTCGAGGGTCTCGTCCGGCTGCGTCGTCGCCATGGCGGTGCTGAGGCCCGGCCACTCGGCCGCACCGATGCGCTTCTCCCAGAGCTCAGGAGCAAGCCAGCTGCGGGCTTCCATACGCCACGCACCGAGCATCGCCTCCGGGGGGCCGATGGTGAGGCCGCCGGGGACGTCGATCATGCCGCAGAGAGCAGCAAGATAGATGATGCCCTGGCCCAGCTGAACGCCGTTCGGGTTCTGGTCGACAGCGAGACCCCACGCGATGGTGAAGGGGAGCTCGGTGGCGAGGGTGCGAGCAACCTCGTAGATCTGCGCAGCGGGAACCCACGTGTACTCTTCGACCTTCTCCGGGGGGTACTCCTGGAGGCGCTCCTTGAGCTCGTCGAAGCCGAAGCAGTAGTTCTCGACGAAATCGTGATCGTAGAGGTCCTCGTTCACGATGACGTTGAGGAGACCGAGCACCAGAGCGGTGTCGGAACCCGGCTTGAGCTGCATGGTGATGTTGCCCTTGCGGCTGCCGAGCCAGGTGATCCTCGGGTCGACCATGATGACCCTGCTGCCGAGCTTCATGAGGTCGATGACGCAGTGGCCGTACAGACCGTCACCGTTGGAGGCGAGAGGTGCCTTGCCCCAGCAGACGATCCACTTCGGCACGACGAAATCGGGATTGTCGAATCTGTCCTCGAAGTAACCGGCGTAGTCCATCTCAGGATAGCCAGCGCCGAGGATGTAGTCGGTGATGGAGCAGCGAGGTCCGTAGCAGGACCAACCGCTCTGCGAGTAGCAGACGTTCGGGGTCTGCAGGGTCGCGAAGCCAAGCGGATAGTAGTACAGGCACGCTTCGCGGCCGGTACCACCGAAGACGACGATGGACTCAGCGCCGTACTTGGCCTTGATTTCCTTGACCTTGGCCTCGATGATGTCGTAGGCCTCGTCCCAGGTGATCTGCTCCCACTTGTCCTTGCCGCGATCCTTGGGATCACGCTTCATGGGGTAGATGATGCGATCTGGGTGGTACGTATAGGCAACCAGGTCGAGAGTTCTCGGGTCGAGACGACCGTTGGTGATCGGATGATCCTCGTCGCCCTCGATGCTGATCAGCTTGCCGTCCTTGACGGTCAACAGGATACCGTGTCCTACCGGGTGGTCACCAGGAGGAGACCACTCACACGAACGGACAACATAGGACCCATCTTCCTGCAACCGTTTCCACTCTTTGGGCATTGCCATGGCTTTCCACCTTCCAGTTCTTCCATCTTTGCGTTGGAGCGGCGGTTGGAGCACAAACGCGACAGTCGGCGGCGACCACCTTCCTTCCCCACACTCGTATGAAGCCCGCTGTTCCTGACTGACAGCGCCATACTCCAAGAGGATTCATGATTCGTAATCATTCTGGGAGCTTGAGTTTGAATATGAAGCATCATGAAACCAGTAGTACCGGGCCTCATCATCCTCTACTACTCTCGATACTAGTCCCTCGCCGCACCTGCGCGTTCAGCCATGCCCTTGCGCCGCGATGGGGTATACTCTGCCCGGGCGAACAAGCCGGTCATGGGTTAGTGATCTCTACCGGATGCTTAGTAATCTCGCCGGGAGTATGAGTACCGATGCGATTCTGCGATGCGTGATGACTATGCACCACCTGCACCAGACCCGCTCACACACGTGAGGTCCCCACGGCCGCGGACGATTCCGAGCACGACGAGCAAGGAGGTCACTCTGTGTCCGGTCGCGCAGACAGTAGATACAATGAGCCCGTGACGGAATCGAATCCCTCTGTCCAGACAAGTCGCGTCGGCATGACCGCCAGGCTCAGCGAGCTGCTGGGAGTCCAGAGGGCACAGGCCCTGGGTGAGCGCGAGACCTTCCCCGCGCGTGCGATGTTGCCCGTCACAGCATACGGACTCTCCATGCTGTGGGCGTGGTTCCTGCTCACATTCCTCAGCCCCGTCTTGCTCTCAGCAGGTTCGGTGAGCCCTACTCATGCCGCCATGGCACGTGGACTGCTGCTCGCGGGGGCCTCATTCGCCTTCTTCGTCATCAGTCGGCGACCTGTCTACTTCGATCGGGACAGAACCCCCCGGGCACTCATACTCGCTTTTCTCTTGACACTGCCGTCCAACGTACTTGCCCTGGTCGCCGAGTCCGCCACTGTCGCTCCTCTGCTTCTGCTGCCCGGCTTCTTCCTTTCAGGGTGCGCCTTCGCGATCACACTCATTCAGTGGTCACAAGTCCTCGTGAACTCGTGGCAGCATGTGGTCGGAACCTACGTGGCCGCATCGGCCATCATCGGGGCTGTGCACTATCTGTTCGCCGCCAGCCTCGTCGGCAGGTACGCCGTGGTGGTGGCGCTCCTGCTGCCCCTCTGGTCACTGACAGTCCTCGTGTTCGTCCGTTACAGGACCCACCCGATGCCATTCAGGGAGCCCGATCAACCTGTCAAACACATCCTGCCGCCGGGTATGTCGCTGGTCATCGTGCTCTACGGCATCTTGTTCGGTGTGGCAACGCACATGCTGCTACGCACGCCTCTGCACGATGAATCGATGCTTCCCCTTGCGATCGCATTCGCATTGGGTGGATTCTCCTATCTGGCCGCCAGTGTCATCCTGGATCGCTACATCCCTTTCGGCATCATTCTCAAGACCCTCTTACCCGTGCTCGTGCTGGTCTTCTTTCTGATGCCTTTCCTCAGTCTCACAGGCCAGTGGGTCTGCGCCCTCGTTCTACTGGCTATGCTTTCGTTCTTCGATATCGCCAATCTCAGCACAGTCGTCGCCCGCGCGAACGAACAAGGGCTTTCCGCGTCGGTGGTCATCGCCTACGGCCGGATCTTTCTTCCTCTCGGCCTCTTCATGGGTTGGTCGGCGGCACAGGCATTCCTTCCCGATGACATCACCTATCCGCACCTCTCCGCATTCATACTGCTTGGCGGCGTGGTCGTTCTGGCGGTGACCGCCGCTGTGATACCGCTCATGGTCCACTCTGTCGAGGAGACAGAGGAGATCAGTGAACCCAACAGATCCAGCGGCGGATGGTTCGTCCGTCGCTGCGAGAAGGCTGCCGAGATTTACGGCCTCTCAGAGCGGGAACAGGACGTCCTCAGGCTTCTTGCCAAGGGTCGCCATGCGAACTACATCGGTAACGCACTCCACATCTCACCGCATACAGCGAAGACGCACATCTATCACATCTACAAGAAGATGAGCGTGAACTCGCTTGAGGAACTCATGGACACCATCGAGCACATGGAGTGCTGACCTGGCATCGCATGCAGCACCGACACAGACATGCATATTGACCACGTCATCGTCACCGTGAGGACACGACAGTGTGCAAGCCGTGCCCTGTCGAGCCGCGAACGATCTTCATGCATCGGCGCGAAACCGGAAATCCGCGAGGAGTGAACGATGGAGACCCGCGTCTGGATCGACCTTGCCATCGTGGGCGTCTTGATGTCGTTCGGATACCTCGGCGCCCGTCTCGGTTCGCGCCTGCGGCTTCCTGCGGTGACCGGCTTCCTCGTGGTCGGCATCGCGCTGGGCCCCCACAGTCTCGGCCTCATATCCGAAGACCTCATGCGAACCCTCTCCTTCGCCGAACCACTCACACTCGGGGTGATCGTCTTCCTCATCGGCGAGCAACTGACCCGCCGCATGCTGGCCCGACACCATTGGTCCTTCTGGGTGACCGCCCTGCTCAACATCGTCCTGACCGCTCTGGCCGCGTTCCTCGTGATGCGACGTGTTCTTCCGGGGGACACCGCCGCCGCATGGCTCCTGGCTATCATCGCCATCTCGGGTGCCCCCGCGACGGTCATGGCGGTCACCTCCGAGACGGACTCCCGGGGCCGCGCCTCAGACACACTCCTCGGCAACGCCGCACTTGACTCGGTCGTCACCATCATCCTGTTCGCCGCCGCTGCTCCGTTCCTCCTGAACATCGCGAGCGCGAGCGGCTCGATCGGCGATGCCCTCGGGCAGACGGGCGTTCAAATCGGCGGTGCCCTCGTGCTCGGCGCCATCGCAGGCCTGCTCCTGTCGTGGATCCTCAAGCACTGCTTTCGCGACGGAGAGCTCCTGGCCATGGGACTCACCGTCGTCCTGCTCGCTGTCTCCACGGCCGAGGCCCTGAGCGTCTCCAGTCTTCTCGCCCCCCTCGTCGCTGGCATCGTCACAGCGACCGTCGAGGAGGCGAGAGGAGATGGCGGACGCCTGTTTCGCTCGCTCCGCACGATCGAATACCCCGTCTACATCATCTTCTTCACGCTCGCCGGAGCACACCTGCAGCTCTCCGCAGCTCTGGCGGCCGGCGTCGTCGCACTCGCCTACATCGTCGCCCGGAGTCTCGGCAAGTTCTTGGCGGGCACGCTCGGGGCCCTCGCTGCGGGCTATGACGTCCGACAGTCGGCCTGGGTCGGCCTGGGCATGCTTCCGCAGGCGGGCGTCGCCGTGGGTCTCGCACTGAGCGCCGCCGAGCTCTTCCCCGAATCGGGAGGACTCGTGAACGCCGTCGTGCTCGGGTCTCTGATCTTCTTCGAGATCACGGGACCGATATTCGCCAAACGCGCCGTTCTCGTGACGAAGGAGCCCGCCGATGAGCCACTCGCCGAAGAACCGGCCGACGCCATCTGCAGGAGCCGAACGGTCCTGATACCGGTGAGTGGAGATCTCACCGCACAGCGCTTCACCCACACGCTCGACGCCCTGGTGAACGAACTCACCTGCCTGCCGACCGTCATACTCGTGCACATCATCGCGCCCGGCACGGGAGAACCGCCTCCGGATCCCCGGGGCACAGCGGCCGCCCGCCTTGCGGTTCTGAGTTCCATCGTCCGTGAACGGGGCTGCGATGTCGCAACACGAGTCATCACGGCACGTTCGCTCGACGCAGGTATCGCCGAGGTGGCTGAAGAGGTAGGCGCTGACCTCGTCGCACTCGGCTCGCCACCTCGTGTCCACGGTGCCCCCATCGCGCTCTCACCCTTCAGGACCGTACGGCACCGGGTCATCGACGCACTGGATGTGCCGGTCATCGTCGTGCCACCGGTCGTCGGAAGCGATGACGAGACCGCGGGAGTCGACTGAACCGCAGCTGGTCGTGACACCCCTTTTCCGTTGTTTCCCCAGCTCAGAAGCACTCGGGCGTTTCGCCCGAGCCACCTTCGCGCTCCGTCCGCTCAAACACCCGATGAAACTCTCGCCGGTGATGGCATACAATGAGATGCGAAGCTTGATGTGGGTGCATGGTGAATCGCCAAAGCGCATGTCTCGATGCGCGAAGCCCGCCGAGGATGCCCTGGCCACCACAGACCACCGTACACCGAGCCATGCGATCAGAGGGTTGGAATATCCGGAGGTAGCCCCGGTGTTCACCAGGGGCAAGGGATGAAGGGAGTCGAGTATGCACGACGACTTGCGCACCGACTACGACTACCGCTGCATGTCATGTGACGAGGTCTTCGTGGTTCATAATAGGCCGATCGGCTACCTCGGCGAAGAGAAGTGCCCTGCGTGCGGTGAGCCGGCGCGGCGCATCTTCCGTGTGTATGACGAGCCTCCGGGAGGCAAGTGCGGCGCAGGGAAGAAGTAGTCATCCAGGCCGATCTTCGTCGCGACGCATCGGTTGCGGAGTCCGGTCATCACACCCCTTTGGAGACCTCATGACACCTGAAACCGGAGACACCGTACGGGTCTATCACCGTGTCAGCACCCTTGATGGACAAGAAGTCGAGAGCAGCTTCGGTTGTGGTACTCCGTTGCGCTTCGTGATCGATTCGGGCCGGGTTCTGCGAGGGCTGAACGATCTCGTCAAAGACCTGTCGATAGGCGAACGGGCTACCACCACGGTACCTGCCGCTCGGGCTCACGGGGAGCACGATCCCGGCAAGATCAAGAAGGTTCGGAAGACGACGTTCTTCCAGGGACTGAAGGTCGGACAGGTGGTCACCTTCCAGGGAGATCTCGGTCAGCCGATCCAGGTTCGTGTGCTGGAGGAGCAGGACGACGTCTACGTCCTTGACATGAATCACCTGCTCGCCGGAAAGGATCTGACGGTCGAGGTCGAGCTGCTCGAGATCCTCGAGGATCCACAGACAAGGCCTTTCGTCTGAGATTCGGCGCATCGTCTGGGTGTCTCTTGTTGCACACAAGAGCAGGGCCGGTCGACCTCCGGCCCTGCTCTTGTGCATACGGCGCCCTGGCTGCGCTCAAGCACGCCTGGGCCTCACGGACCGGCGGCCGAAACGCACTTCTGTCCCCGCCCTGCGCGACCATGACACGATGCCAGGCTGGCCATGCCGCCACTCCGACAGACAGAGGGGCCCACCCGTCGCCGGGCGAGCCCCTCCGCTCACTCGCTACACGCTGGACGATGCTCAGGCACCAGGCATGAAGAGAACCTGCTTGCCAGGACGCTCGGCCATCTTCTTGGCGAGTTCCTCCACAGGGCCGTAGTCGATGCAGGCGCCCATGCAGTGATGCGCGCACATCGGCTTGTTGCCCTTGGCGACCTCGTCCTCGCACATGTCACAGAGCGAGGTCGGTATCGGCAGCATGATCCACTCGAACTTGTCGGGCCGTCCGGCCTCCAAGACGAAGGGACCGATCTCCGTGAGCTTGATGCCCCACTTGCCAACGGGAAGCCCCAGATGATTCTTGCAGGCGACCTCGCAGCTGTGGCACCCCGTGCAGTACTGGTAATCCACCAACAGGCCGTTCTTCGACATCTATTTCACCTCATTCAGTGATCCAGCTGACATGAACTGTGAGAGGTACGTGAGACATCAGTCCTCCGCCTTGTACACCTTGCAGATCATGCACTTGTACGGAGCGCCGAAGCCCAGCTTGCCGATAAGCTTGTGCGGCACGAGGTTGTTGATGTTGGACAGGAACACGTCGTGAGGACCATAGGGACCGTCTTCGGGCTTGCGCTCTGGGTACGACCAGGCGTGCTGTGCGTGGATGACCTTCGGATCGATGCCCGGGAAGAGCTTGGCGCGCAGCTTCGCCTTGCCGAACATGTTCTCGACCCAGACCCACTCGCCTTCCTCGATGCCGAGGGTCTTCGCGGTGTCCGGGTGGATCTCGACGAGCGGATCCGGATGGATCTCACGCAACACGTCGACATGGCGCTGCTCCGAGTGGAAGTACACCCAGGACCGCGCACCGGTCGTCAACACAAACGGATACTCCTTGCAGAGATTCGGGGTGCTCACCGGGCTGTACGGCGGCTCCTCGTAGTACGGAAGCGCGTCGTCGCCCCACTCGGCGAACAGGGGCTCCATGAGCTCGATCTTGCGGCTCGCGGTGACGAAACCGTCCTGGCCGTCGAAGTTCTGGAGGCCCTTGCGGTACTTCTCATAGTGCCACTCCGGCACGGCCCAGCGAGCGTCACGCAGCTCGGAGAAGGTCATACCGGGGATGTACTGGTCGACCTCCCAGGTCAGGAACTCTTCCATGGAGTTCCACGGGAACACCTCGGGATTGAGGCGCTTGCCGAGTTCGAGCAGGATCTCGTCGTCGGACTTGCACTCGCCCACCTGGAAGGCCTTGTTGATGGCACCAGTGAACATCGACAGCGAGCCGTAGTGGGTGTTCACGATGCCGTCCTTCTCAGCGAAGGTCGAGATCGGCAGGAAGAGATCGCCGAACGACGCTGCCGAGGAGGTCATCCACAGGTCACACACCACGACGAAGTCGAGGTTCTTGAACGCCTTGTCCCAGCGCTGCGGTGCAGCCGTCGGGCAGGCGATCGGGTTGCTGCTCATGATCCAGGCCATCTTCAGCGGATATGGCTGACCCGTCTCCATCGCGTCAAGCGGCATATCCGGCTGAACCGTCGAGATCGCGGTCGTGACTGCCGGCCAGCGCTCGCCGCCCTCGCCGGAGTCCGAGCCGAGACGCTTCGCCTGAACCTCGGGAGGCAGGGAGTCCCAGCCCCACCACATGGGAGCCGCGAACGACGGAGCACCGACGATGATGCCGCCGGGGCGGTCGATGTTGCCGGTGCATGCCATGATCGCAAGCAGTGCGTGAGCCTGCTGAACACCGTTACACTTCTGGTCGGTGGCGAGTCCCCAGGTCATGGTCGCCGGCTTGGCGGTCGCGAAGCGACGGGCAGCAGCGATGATGGTCTCTTCCGGCACCCAGGTGATCTCCGCGACCTTGGCGGGTGTGTATTCCTGGACGCGCTCCTTGAGCTCTTCCCACCCGAGGACCCAGTTGTCAGTGAACTCGTGGTCGTACAGGTCCTCGTTGATGATGACATTCAGCCAGCCGAGTGCGAGGGCCGCATCTGTACCCGGGCGAAGCTGGCACCAGATCTCGGCGTTGTGGCTGAGCCAGGTGAGCCGCGGATCGACGACGATGAGCTTCGAGCCGCGCTTCATCATGTCGACGATCGCATGACCCCAGAGGCCGTCAGCGTTTGACTTCAGCGGCTCCTTGCCCCAGACGCAGATGATCTCGGACAGCTTGTAGTCCGGGTGATCGAAGCGCTCCTTCTGGAACATGGCCGCGTAGTCCATCTCGGGATAGCCAGCGCCGAGTGTGTACGCACTGATGGCACAGCGCGGACCGTAGCAGGACCAGCCGCTGTGGATGTAGGTGAAGTTCGGGCTGCCGAGTGCGCCGAATGTGATGAACGGCACGGTGTGCCACATGTCGCGTCCGGTGCCGATGACCGAGAAGATCGCCTCGGGACCGTACTTCTCTTTGACCTCCTTGACGTTCTTCTCGATGATGTCGTACGCCTCGTCCCAGCTGATCCGGGTCCAGGCATCCTTCCCGCGATCCGCTTTGTCGCGCTTCATCGGGTAGATCACGCGCTGTGGGTGATAGACGTACTCCTTAAGAGCAAGACAACGAGGGCAGAGACGACCGTTGGTGATCGGGTGATCAGGGTTTCCAACGACCTTCTCGAGCCGCCCGTTCTTGACGTATAGCTTCATGCCGCATCCGACCGGGTGATCTCCCGGAGGGGACCAGGCACAGGTCTCGGTAACTTCGTAGCCATCTTCCTCATAACGCCATGAGCTCACGAGTACCACCGATCCTTCCCAGAACAGTTCTCCACCTTCTTCGGAGCAGTGACGGTTGGATAGCCCCGATCTCCTCGGGCACCTCCTCTCCTGGTTGTCGAGATGTGGACGGCGTGTGCGCCGCGCCATTCAGGTCCACGACGTCAGCGTACCCGCCTCGGTGAAGTCACCCTATCGGCCGAAGCACTCCAACTTCTGAGGATGAGAGCTCAGGCGAAACGCCCGAGTGGGTAATGACCTGCGAAAACACCATGCAGCACTGTGAATCACTCCCACACGGTTGCGTGTGATGGTGCAAGAAGTCGGCGCTGGAGCTACACTGTGTTGAGCCGTTTCGCCGATCGCGGCGAACCGCTCGACATCGGGTGCCGTTGGGGTATACCAGAGAGTGGCTGGACACTGTCGGTCGGACGCACGTGGGCATCCGGATCCTGGGGGCGGCCGTGTCGGACGAAGCACCTACTGCACAGGGGTCACGGCTCCTGGAGAGTGTCAAGACGCTTGATAGACGGTTCCTGTCCCTGGGGCTCTACCAGGCATGGGTGTTTCTCACGT
>CAYMSA010000039.1:0-15753 GCA_964392965.1 uncultured Coriobacteriaceae bacterium | reverse complement strand
CCGACGCCACGAGAGCGCCGCGAGCAGGAGCCACACGGTCACGAGGAACGCGAAGCCCATCGGACCGAGTGAGGCCAGGGCACCGAGATCCTCGCCCGTCTGGATGCGGCTCCCGCGAAGCGTCGCAAAGGGCAGCAACAGGAACGCCGCAAGCCCGAGCACGGCTGCGGTCATCCCTACAGCATCCACACGCCGCGCACGGCGCGCGACGCCTCCTCCCTCATGCATCCGGCCTCCCGTCGGCGCTCACGGACGCGTACAGCCCCTCCACATCGCCCCGATCAGTCATGCCTGACACTCAGTCGATGAAGCCTCCGGCCTCAAGATACTCCGAGGCGACGACATCGGGGTTCTCGCCGTTCACCTGGATCCGCGCGTTCAGCTTCTGCAGCTGCTCGACGGTGAGAGAAGCCATCACGGGCTTGAGGAGGTCGGCGACCTCGGGGTGCTCGTCGAGGAACGCCTTCGAGGCGACGGGCGTCGGCCAGTACACGAGCTGCGCACCGAGATCATCCTCAAGCACGACCAGGCCGAGGTCGGCGAGCGCGCCGTCGGTCCCGTACGCCATGCCGAAGTTCACGCCGTCGGTGCCGTCGGCGACCGCCTTCTCCGTGGCGGCAGTGTTGCCACCGGACAGGCGCACCTGCTGATCGCGCGTGAGTGAGTATCCGTACACGCGCTCGAACTCGGGGTTCGCGTCCAGGTTCGTGAAGAACTCGTCGCTCGCCGCGAGTTTCGTGGGCTTGCCGCTCTTCACGTACTCGGTGAAGTCGGACATCGTCTCGAGGCCCTGCTCGGCGGCGAAGTCCTCGCGGACCGCGATCGCCCAGGTGTTGTTGGCCCGCGCCGGCTCAAGCCAGACGAGTCCGTTCTCCTCCAGATCGAGTGATGCGACAAGGGCGTAGCCGGCCTCGCCGTCCTTGAACGCCGCCTTCTCGTCCTCGGTGAGCGTGTCGCTGTAGAACCAGAAGCCGCTTCCCGTGTACTCGGGATAGATGTCGATCTCACCTGCGATGAGCGCCTTGCGCACTACCTCGGTCGTGCCCGTCTGGCTCTTGTCCACGACCGTGAAGCCGGCGTCCTCGAACGTCACCTTGATGATGGAGGAGATGAGCTCGCCCTCGGTATCGATCTTAGAGCCGATGGTTACCGTCCCCTTGCTGTCGCCGTCGGGCTTGCCACCCGAGCAACCCCCGAGCGCCATCGCCACAAGCCCCGCCATCAAGACCGACGCCACGACCCACCGCGTGGAGTACCCGCGCATGTGGCTCTCCTCTCCGGGCTCCGCCCGACCGTACGTCCCAACCGCTTGCAGAGGTCATCCCCGAATGAGCGGCCTCGCAATCGTCTACCACAGCACCGCTTCCTCGAGCGTAACGCCTCGGTCATGCGCAACGGCTCTCACGGTACGAGCGTGATCACGTAGACCACATAGCCGAGCAGCAGCACGCTCCCTTCGCGTCGGCTCAGCACCCACCCCCGCCGCATGAACAGCAGCATCACGACGGCACTCCCCACGAGCACGGCAAGATCCACCGCACGCAGCCCGGCCAGCTCCAACGGCTGAATGAGCGCTGTGATGCCGAGCACCGCGAGGATGTTGAGCACGTTCGAACCGATCGCATTGCCGAGGGCGACGTCGGCCTCCGAACGGCGCGCCGCCGAGATCGATGTGGCCAGCTCGGGCAGACTCGTCCCGACGGCTACGATCGTGAGGCCGATGACGACCTCGCTCACCCCAAGCCCTGCCGCGATGGCCACGGCACCTTCGAGCAGCAGTTGTGCACCGAGTGCGAGCGCCATGAGGCCGGCGACGATCATCACGATGTCGAGCCAGACCGGCCGATGGGGTTTCGGGTACGCCTCCTCGAACTCGCCCTCGACGACCGCGCCCTCACCCCGCCTGGCCACCACATACGTGGAGATGGTGTAGACGACGGCGCCGATGACGAGCATGAGCCCCTCGAAGCGCTCCAGGGTCCCGTCGATCAGAAAGGCGCAGAGCACGAGCGTCACCGCGATCATGAGGGGCATCTCGCGGCGGACGATCGTCGAGCACACGGTCATCGGCCGCACGACCGCTGCCACCCCGAGAACGAGTGCCATGTTGGCGATGTTCGAACCCACGATGTTGCCGAGCGCTATGCCGCTACTGCCCGCGAGTGCCGCCTCGACGCTCAACACAAGCTCGGGGCTGCCCGTGCCGAACGCGACGACCGTGAGGCCGACGGCGAGTGCACTCACCCCGAGACGGAACGCGAGCCCGGAACTCCCGCGCACGAGACCTTCGGCGCCAAGCACGAGGAGGACCAGCCCGCCGAGAATCGCCAGTATATGCACAAGCATCATGCCGTGATCACCTAACTGTCACTCGGCGGACGTCGCACGGGCCGCCACCGCCTCCCGCTCCTTGCTGAGCGCGGGCAGGTAGAAGACGAACCCCACGATGCTGAACGCGCCGGCGAGCACCATCGCGACCTGCGTGGAGACCGACTCGGCGAGTGTGCTTACGAGATAGAGCGCGACCGAGGTGGCCACGAAGAACGTCATGGAACTGAGTGAGAGTATGGTGGAACGATTGGCTGACGACGCCTCACGGTGAAGTACCGTCGCGTGTGCGGCCTCGCCCGACCCGTGCAGCCCGTACGTGAGCAGGTACGCACCGACGAGTGCGACAGGGCCCGCCATGAGACCCATGACGACTGCGCCTGCGCCGTTGAGCACGCGAGCGAGAATCGCCGTTCGGGCGGCGCCGATACGCTTGAAGCCCACCCCGGCGAGCGCCGAACCCGCCGCGAACACGCCCCATCCTACTGCAGCGACCGGACCCATCCACGCGCCGGAGGCAGCCTGACTGCCGAGAAGCTCGGCGAGGCGGACGGCCTGCAGAATCTCGACGACGACAGTGGGAAACGCCCAGAAGACCGCCACGACAACGATTCCTCGCAACACGCGGTTGGTGCGGAGCAGTCTGACGCCGTCCCGCACGACGCCAGTGGTCTCAGCGAGCGCTGCCGACAACCAGAAGGCGGGCGCATCGGCACCGCGCCGGCGACGTCCAGAGGGCTCCCTCATGAGCACGGCGACGAGCACCGCATGCACCACACTCAGAACCACGTAGACCTGTATCGGCAGGAGCAGCGCAGATGCGTCGGTGAAGGGATGCCAGACGATGAGCGCCCCCGATCCGAGCGAAGCGACCGCCATGGTAAGACCGGCCACCGTGCCCTGTCGCGCCATCGCCCTATCCGGATCGAGACCCGGCGAGGACTCATGCAACGTGTCCACATACCATGCCTCGAGGGGACCGGAGTCGAGCGCCCGGTAGACGCCCATGAGCATCGCTGCGCAGGCGAAGCCCCAGAAAGAGTTCGCTCCCGCGTATGCGAGACCCGCGAGGATGTTGAACACGCTCGCGAGCAAGAGCACCGGCTTGCGCCCGATAGTGTCGGCGAGTCCGCTCGTCGGAAGCTCGAGGAGGAAGACGACGACGCCCTGCAACGCCATGAAGGCGCCCACCTGCCCGACCGTCAGCCCGCGTTCCAGGGCGATGAGCGTGAACGCCGTGAGCACGAAACCGGTCGGAAGCCACCGGGTGGCGGTGAGCACCAGAAACACCCGTAGCGCCTGCGATGGGGCCATGTGCCGACGTGCGGTCTCCAGCGTGTCACTCCTGTCATCGGGCGGGCGGTCATCGGCCGGACGTCCAGACCATGCGCTGCGATCCCTCGCGAACGAACGACGCGAAACCGGTGGTCGTCACGCGCCCGGTATGTGGCACCATATCTTACCGGAGCACCGCAGTTAAGGGGTTGTTCGCGCAGTGCGCCTCGGTTCTTCGCGCGCAGCCCCTCTTGGCCCGACAGCGGGCCGGCAAGGTGTATCTCCGAACCGCCGCACGCGCTCATCCGTCCAAGGGTACGAAGAGCACAGGAGCCGACCGGCGCGGAGGAGGAGGGGCGATGATGCGGAGTGGATTCGTGCGCGGTGCGCTCGCGACCGTGATGCTCGCGGGAATCCTGCTCGTCAGCACCGCCGGATGCACCACTGACCCGCTCGATGGCACCGCATGGGTACTGTCGGGTACGTCACCCGGACCCGGACGTCCCGCGGGGATCACCATCACGCTCACGTTCGCGGACGGCCTCGCCGGCGGAAGCGGCGGCGTGAACAGCTACGGCGCACCGTACGAGACCGGGCCGAACGGCAGACTCACCATCGGAACCATCACGAGTACGCTGATAGCCGGATCCGAGGAGGCCAACGCCGCCGAGGCCGCCTACTTCGCCGCCCTCGCCGAAGTAGCCGCGTATCGCATCAACAATGCCACTCTCACACTCTCCGACAGCGACGGACAGACACTCCTCGTGTTCAAGCGCGACACCGCGGGAGAGCAGAACCTCAGACAGCGCAGCCGGTAGAGAAGACCCGGACGACCGTGTTCACTCCAGCTTCAGCAGGGCGAAGAGCTCACCTCTCGTGTGGATGCCCATCTTCGTGTAGATGTGGCATATGTGCGCTTTCGCGGTACCGCGCGCGATGAAGAGCTCCCGCTCCACGTCGGCGATGCTCTTACGCTGCGCAAGGAGCTGGAGCACCTCGGCCTCACGGGGCGACAACTGATAGGTGGTCACCATCTCGGAGCAGAGGTCGATCAACCTGTTCTTCTCGAGGAGTTCCTTGCTCGACTCGCCGTTCCCGATGAACGTCACACCCCATCGTGACGTGAGCTCCTTCTCGGACAGGAGGATCATCGTCGCCACGATGACCAACAGCACGACGATGATGCTCACGACGGTCGATTGGACCCCCTCGGAAAGTCCACTGCCGTCGAGCAACATGGCCGCCACGCGTCCCAGCCACATGACGAGGGCCCGCAGACCCCGCTCGATACCGAAGAGCCAGACGGCTCCTACGCCATAGCGGTACGAGATGTTGGCAAGAATGAGCATGATGAGGATCGTGAACGCCGCGTAGCTCGCCGAGACGCAGAAGTTGGACACCTGCGTCCCGATGTACGGGATGATCGGGACGACGAGCAAGCCGCCCACCATGAGTGGCATCCCGGCGCGATAGATGATCGTGAAGTCGAAACGCTCGTGGCGCGAGACGACTCCTACGGCCACGACGGCGGCCACGAAGACGACGCCCCAGGACGAGTGCGGACCGGATTCGATGTAGAGGGCGGTCTCCCGCATCCCATAGGCGAAGCCGTACACGGCCATCAGCGCGACCGGCTTCCACGGAAACGAGAACTTACCCCACACGCGCCTGGGCTGATCCCGCGCCGGTATCGCCTTGAAGCTCAGGACGACGAACACGAGCGACACGACCGGAAGCAAGAGTGTCACGCCTGCGTAGTAGCTGAAGACGAAGCCCTTGATCACGAAGACGAGCAGGGCACCGAAGAGAAGCGAAAGTGAGTAGTAGAGCGCCACGCGAATGGGAGTGAGGCAGCTGTAGAACTCGGACCACAACAGGATGATCACGGCCGTCCCGATGCCTCCGGCTATCGCTGCGGGATATGCCGCCCAGGCGGTGATTCCGGAATCGGCAGTAGACCAGAAGTTGAGGATCGTACTGCCCACGAGCAGTGCACCGGCCCCGACTACGGCCCACCGCCTGCTGGAGATCGGGACGATTCTCCTCGACAGCATGGCGCAGAGTAGCAGAACGGCGACCATGGCGATGTCGAAAGCATCATGACCGGCAATCTCCCACGTGGGGAAGCTCACGAGCGGCCGGACGTACGTGAGCTCGATCCACGCCCGGTAGACGCCGACACCCAGGAAGAAGACCGGAACCCTGGGCACGTGCCTGAGCGCACCCGGAAACGCGGATGTCCGCTTGTCCTCATCTGGGCCTGGCGGTACCGGAGTACTTCCCGCGTGAACGCTCTCCGCCGCACTCATCCCGATACGTCCCTCGGCATCTCACTGCCCTCCAGGTGACATTCTCGCAGGATTCACTCGATGACGACCAGGGTTTATGCCGGGGTTTAGGAAGTTAGGCCCGCCGATTCTTGCGAAAGCTGATGTTGTCTTTCGCTGCGTGGCGCATAGTCCGGGCATGCGGGCGACCCGGGATGCCTCTCGGCAGCCCCACCGGCACCATGCGGTAAGCCGCCCGCAGGACAGCAGGCCTTCGGGCCTGATCACCGGGGAGAGAGAAGAGAGGAGCACGATGGACGGTTACAGGGAGTATGCGCTCAAGCACGGGATCTCGCGCCGGAGCTTCCTCACCGGCACCGCTGCGGTGGCAGCGGGCCTCGGGGCGCTCGGGCTGACGGGATGCGGGTCTTCAGGGGATGGTGACGGCGCGGGCGGCGCCACCTACGGCACCAGCAGCGATGGCACCGCGACGCTGAGCTTCCTTGTGAAGCCCGAACCGATCGCGGACAAGGACATCGCCGAGACCAAGGACTACGACGTCGTCGTCATCGGCGCCGGGGCAGCGGGAGTACCGGCAGCTCTGTCGGCGCGAGAGGCCGGGGCAAGCGTGGCCGTCTTGCAGAAGCAGGACGTCATCGTCTCACAGGGCAACTCCGGCTCCGGTGTCGACCTCGAAAACAGCGACCCAGCCGGCGTGAAGGCGCTCGTCGCAAGACTCATCAAGGACAACGCGAGCAGGGCCGACCGCAAGCTCGTCGAGATCTGGGCCCATCGCTCAGGCGAGGCGGTCAAGTGGGTCATCGAGAAGGCTCTCGAGGGTGGAGCGCAGGTCATCGACCAGGGCAACGTACAGCAGGTCGCCATTCTCGATGTCAACGGCTACAAGATGAACTACGTGACCTCGTTCTTCGGCCCCAAACCGTACACGACCGGTGACGGTATGCAGGCGCTCGGCAAGACCGCCGAGGCTGCCGGTGTGGAGTTCTTCTTCGAGACTCCCGGCGTCCAGCTCGTCCAGGACGAGAGCGGCAAGGTCACCGGCGTCATCGGCAAGAAGGCCGATGGTTCCTACATCAAGTTCAACGCCGCCAAGGGCGTCATCCTCGCCTGTGGCGACTACCAGAACAACGAGGAGATGTGCAACTACTTCATCCCGGACCTCAAGGGTTTCGGCCGCAAGCAGGCGAACAAGACCGGTGACGGCCACATGATGGGCTATTGGGCAGGCGCGGTCATCGAGCCACTCAACCATACCAAGATGCTCCACGACTTCGATGCCGGCCCCGCCTCTATGTGCGACATGCCGTTCCTGGCTGTCGACGAGAACGGCAAGCGGTTCGTGAACGAGACCGTCGAGATGTCGCTCATGAGCAACTACCTGCGCGATGTACCGGATGAGAAGAAGGGCTACTACTCGCAGATCTTCGATGCCAACTACATGACCCAGGCTGCCGACTGGCCAGGCAAGCTCATGGACCCCGAAGCCATCAAGACCTGGATGCCCGAAGAGGATGTCGAGCGCAACGGCGTGTTCGAAAGCTTCATCGGCACATACAGAGCCGACACGCTCGAAGAACTCGCCGCCAAGCTCGGGATCGATGCAACGGCGCTCAAGCAGACTGTGACTCGCTACAACGAACTCGTGGCCAAGGGCTCCGATGAGGACTTCGGCAAGCCGGCGAAGTTCCTCAAGCCGGTCGATACCGCCCCGTTCTACGGTATCCACCGTCACGTTCGGATCTCCGCGTGTTGCTCGGGTCTCGTCGTCGATGAGAACAGCCAGTGCCTCAACGCCGACGGCGCACCGATACCCGGTCTCTTCGCGATCGGCAACGACGCGGGCGGCTTCTACGGCGGCGTCGACTACCCGCTGACCGTGTTCGGACTCTCGCTCGGTCGCTGCTACACGTTCGGCTACGTCGTCGGCAAGTACGTAGCCGGCCTGTAGGGCGCACCGCAGGATGGATCCGCGAATCGATAGGCGCCCGGCTTAACGCCAGGCGCCTATCGCCTTGCACAGTGAAGGCCGCCCTTGAGGCGGCCTTCACTTCTCGCTCTCGCTCTAGTGTGCTACCCCCCACAGGGGCCGGGGTGTGGATGGCCTACAGCGCGAACCCTCCGTGCTTCTTGAAGTGCTCGACGAGTCCGCCGTCGGCCAGGAGCTGCGCCATCACCGGCGGCAGCGGCGCAAACGGGATCTCGGTCCCCTGCGTGAGGTTGCGCACGACGCCCGCCTCGAGATCGAGCTCGAGCGAGTCCCCATCGGCGATCGAGTCCGTGTCGCACTCGACGACCGGCAGTCCGGTGTTGATGGCATTGCGGTAGAAGATGCGTGCGAACGTCTTGGCCAGCACCGCCTTCGTGTTGCTGTGGATGAGCACGAGCGGCGCCTGCTCTCGGGACGACCCCATGCCGAAGTTCGTCCCCGCCACCAGGAAGCCACCTTCAGGCTTCACCTTGTCGTAGTAGTGGGCGTCGAGATCCTCCATGGCGTGGACCGCCATGGCCTCCATGTCCGCCGACTTGAACTTGTACTTGCCGCTGATGATGTAGTCGGTGTTGATGTCGTCACCGTACTTGAACGCCTTCGCTGTGATCGCCATCTAGCGCTCCCCTCCCTCGAAGTACTTCCGCGGGTCGGTGATCGCGCCTTCGATGACCGAGGCGGCGACAGTTGCCGGGCTACCGAGGTAGATGAACGCGTTGCTGTTGCCCATTCGGCCCTTGAAGTTCCGGTTGGCGGTAGAGATGACGTTCTCGCCGTCACTAGGAACACCGTTGTGTGTACCGACGCACGGCCCGCACCCGGGCGTCACCATGACGGCTCCCGCCTCGACGAGCGTCTGGATGTAGCCTGCCGCGATACCGTCGAGCAGGATCTGCTTCGATGCCGGCGCGATGATGAAGCGCACGTCCGGGTGGACCTTCCGCCCCCGCAAGATCTCGGCGGCGATCGCCAGGTCCTCCAGGCGACCGTTCGTGCACGTGCCGAGGTAGCCCTGCGCGATCGGCGTGCCCTCGACCTCCTCGATCGGCGACACGTTGTCCACCGAATGGGGCTTGGCGATCTGCGGTCCTATCGCCGAGGTGTCGAAGACGATCTCGCGTGCGTAGACGGCGTCCGCGTCGGGATCGACCGGCGCGGGCGTCTTCTCGCCGCGACTCTCATACCAGGCGAGCGTCTTCTCATCGGCCCTCATGAGGCCAGCCTTCGCTCCGACCTCGATTGCCATGTTGGAGATCGTCATACGCGCATCCACCGAAAGCGCATCGATCACGGGGCCATCGAACTCGAGTGCCATGTACGTGGCACCATCAGCGCCTATCTGACCCGCAAGATAGAGGATGAGGTCCTTCGAGAACACGCCTGGCTGAAGCGCGCCATTGTAGGTGACCTTGATGGTCTCAGGCACCTTGAACCACAGCTTGCCCGCGGCCATCGCGGCGGCACCGTCGGTGGAGCCCACACCCGTCGAGAAGACGTTCACCGCGCCGTACGTACACGTGTGGCTGTCGCAACCCACCATGAGGTCGCCCGGCACCACGTGACCCGCCTCGGGAATCAGCTGGTGACAGACGCCGCGACCCACGTCGTATACGTGGCAGCCGGTCTTCTTGCCGAACTCACGCATGATCGTATGGAGCGCCGAGACGCCTTCGATCGGGCTCGGCGACGAGTGGTCCATCACCAGGGCAACCTTCGCGGGGTCGAATACCGCATCGACACCCATGTTCTCAAGCGCCCGGATGGCGAGCGGCGATGTGCCGTCCTGTCCCATCACGAAGTCCACGTCGGCCACGACGATGTCGCCCGCGCGGGCGTCCGTGCCCGAGTGTGCCGAGAAGATCTTCTCGGCGATGGTCTTTCCAGAAATCGCACTCACCTCTTCCTCATCGTCCGTCCTCACTCGCACCCTGACCGGAGCTCCGGAAGAACATCCGGGTCGCCCGGGGGGTGAACAGCTTCGCTACCCTTCCTGGCGGCCCTTCTCGGCCTTCCAGTCGTTGTAGATGTAGATGAGCTCCTTGTCGTAGAGAGACCGCTTGAGCTCGATGGAAGTCGTACGCACACGTGGCAGCAGCTCGGCCGCCTCCTGCTTGGTGACCTCGATGCCGTACTCATGGAACTTGAGTTCGAGCGCGCGGGAGCCGGAGTGCTTGCCGATGACGATCTGCCGCTCGAGACCCACCTCGGAGGGCGCGAAGACCTCGTAGGTCTCCGGGTTCTTGATGACGCCGTCAGCATGGATCCCGCTCTCGTGCGCGAACATGTTCGTACCGATGACCGACTTCCACACCGGAATCTGACGGCCTGCCGCGTGCATGACGTACTCGCCTACCTCGCGGAAGCGGGCGGTGTCGAGGCCGAGGTCGAGGCCCTCGATGTACTTGAGCGCCATCGCGACTTCCTCGAGTGCGGCGTTGCCGGCGCGCTCGCCGAGGCCGCCCACGGTGACGTTCACCCACGTGGCGCCTGCGTGCACGCCCGCGATGGCGTTGGCGACAGCCATGCCGAAATCGTTGTGCGTGTGCATCTCAACCTCGAGACCGCTCTCCTCGCGGAGATACCTGACGATCTCGTAGGTCCTGAACGGCTCCATGAGGCCGATCGTGTCGCAGAAACGGATGCGGTCGGCGCCCTCGGCCTTCGCAGCCTTCGCGTACTCGATCAGGAAGCCGATCTCCGTGCGCGAGGCGTCCTCGGCGTTCACCGAGACGTACACATCGGGATTGAGCTCCTTGGCGCGAGCCACCGACGCCCGAATGCTCTTGAGGACCCACGCGCGGTCCTTCATGAGCTTCGTCTGGATGTGGATGTCCGACGTGGCGAGTGAGATCGCCAACGCATCCACGCCACAGGCGATCGTGGCTTCGATGTCGGTCGTGCTCGCCCGGCTCCAGCCAAGCACCGAGGCCTTCAGGCCGAGGTGGGCGATCTCCTCGATCACATCACGCTCGTCGCCGCCCATGGCGGGGATGCCGGCCTCGATCTGGTGCACACCGATCTCATCGAGGAGTCTGGCGATGCGCACCTTCTCCTTGTTGGCGAAGACCACGCCCGCCGTCTGCTCCCCGTCGCGCAACGTGGTGTCATCGAGCCGCACCTGTGCAGCGCCGATCTTGCTCTGAACCGGGATGTTCTTGACGAGCTGGTCCTCCACTGAGACTCCTTCACGTGCGGCACGACACCCGAAGATTCCGCAGTCTGCGATCATCGGCCTCCGGCCGGCGCCCGTATGGTGCGCACCGAACGCTTCGGCGGAGATGGAACATGTAGTGTACGCCAACGGAACGGCGTGCGTCTATGTGCATATTCGGGCATTCTCATGCATTACTGTGCTTCAAGAGCCGCATTCAACCGACAAGACCGATGACGCGCACTCCGTCAGAGCGTCCCCCAGCGATCGAGGGGCCAGTAGATCACGAACGCTTCGCCGTGCACGCTCTCGATGGGCACGGGGCCAAACGTCCGGGCATCCATGCTGTTGGTGCGGTTGTCGCCCATGAGCCACACGTGACCCTCGGGTACCGTGTACGGCATCTCGAGAACCTGCGGCTCGCTCGGCCGGTCGTGAACGTAGGGCTCGTCGAGCGGGACACCATCCACCACCACCCGGCCGTCGACGAGGTCGACCGTCTGGCCGCCCACCGCGATCACGCGCTTGATGAGCGTGTCGACCGAGCCCGTCGGGTCGTCGAAGACGACCACGTCTCCCGGCTCCGGATCCTCAAGGTAGAAGATGAACTTGCTTGCGATGACCTGGTCGCCGATCTCGATGGTGGGCGCCATGGAGCTCGTCGGCACCTGATAGGGCTGCACGACATAGGTACGCACGAGGAAGGCGATGCCGACGGCCAGCAGCACCATGAACAGCGTCTCGAGCAACCATCTGCCGAGGCTGACCTGCCGTACGCTGGACCCCTTCGGCTGTTCTGCTTCCACTGAGCGTCTCCCCACCCTCGTCGTATGCGCATCTACGCATCATACCGCCCAACAGCCGTCCGACCTACCCGTCGCGCAGGATGTGACGGATGCGTTGACCGCAGACAACGGGTACCGTTGTATCGCGCACATCGCCGACTCCGAAAGGGCCTCGATGCACATCCGTCCCGCAACGCTCGCCGATGCTCCTGCGATCGCCGCCATCTACAACGACGCGGTCCTCCGGTCAACCGCGTCGTTCGATCTCGAGCCGCAGTCCATCGAGTCGCGCGCCGAATGGCTCACCGACAGAGCGCCGCAACATCCCGTCATCGTCGCCGAGATCGAGGGCGTCGTCGTCGGCTGGGGCGCACTCTCACCGTACTCGGCACGGGCAGCATACGACACGACCGTTGAAGTCTCTCTGTATGTCGCCCCCGATCACCACCGTGCGGGAGTGGGGCGTGCGATGGCGCTCGAGCTCCACCGGATGGCCATCGCCGAGGGCGTGCACACCATCCTCGCGCGCATCTGCACCGAGAACACCGGCAGCATCTCACTCGTGCGCTCACTCGGCTTCCGCGACGCAGGAACGATGCATGAGGTAGGCCACAAGTTCGGCCGATGGCTGGACGTCACGACGTGGGAGTACGTCCTTCCCGAGTCCAGCCGGTAAGGTTCGTCGGCGCGGGCGGCAGACACCCGCGAGTAGGCCGCTATGCGCGCGCCGACTGGCGGAGCACCTCTGCATAGACGCCTTCAAGCCGCTCGACGACGCCATCGAGCGAGTGCTCCCGGGCGTCTTCCGCACAGGCGCGTCCGTAGCGCTCGCGCAACTCCCCGTCGCCGAGCAACTGCTCCATCGCACCGGCGAACGCGGTCACATCTCCGGGAGGCACGACGATGCCGTCGCGGCCGTCCCGCACGAGCTCGGGAATCGCGAGCGCATCAGCGCCGATGACCGGCAGCCCGGCCGCCATCGACTCGAGCAACACGATGCCCTGCGTCTCGATGGTGCTGGCCGTCACGAATGCGTCGTAGTCGCGGTAGATGCTTGCGAGTGCGCCGCGCTCCATGAAGCCCGGGAAGCGCACCCGCCCCCGCAGCCCGAGGCGCTCCACCTGCCGCTCGAGAGACTCCCGCGCCGGTCCGTCACCGACGATGTCCAGCGTTGCGTCGGGCTGGCGGCCCGCGATCTCGGCGAACGCGTCCACAACGACCTCGACGTGCTTCTCCTGACCGAGCCTGCCCGCATGCAGCAGCCTGCCGGTACGTGCGTAGTCGCTCTTCACCGCCATGAGGCCGAGGTCGATGCCGTTACTCAGGTACTCGACCGGCGCCGTGACGCCGTGTTCCTCCAGTTCCAGCTTCAGCGTGCGCGAGGGCGTGAGCACCCGGTCGCAACGGTTGTAGACGTTGCGCGTGAAGACCCATGCGAGCCGCTTGAGCAGCGCCGTGCGCTCATCGGCGGGAAGGTCGCCGATGGCGCTCTCGGCGACCTCGGTGATCTCCTTCACGACCTGCGCACGCTCCGCGCCGACATGATCACGTCGGAGACTCACAAGGCGCTGCCACGCGCCTGACTCGAAGCCACGCGCCATGACGATGGAGTTGAGCAACCGGTCCTGAAGATCGTCCAGCCGCAGAAGCCGCCGGGGCTCGATGTATCTGATGAAGTCCGGAATGTACGTGTGGTACGTCTGCACCACGGGAAGGCGGAGCGCGTTCGCGGTGGCGAGACCCACCACACCGATGGTGAGCGGTGTCTGCACGTGGACTACGTCGGGCCTGAAGCGCACAAGCGCGTCGAAGACCGAGGTCGCCGAGGGCAACGCGATGCGCGTGGCTTTGTTGCTGATGAAGCTGAAGCTACGGTAGCGCTTGATGGTGATGCCCTCGACGCGGTAGAGGATGGGCTTGCGGTACTTGGGACAGATGATGAGCAGTTCGTGTCCACGGCCGGCGAGCAGCCGCGTGTGGGCCTCGATGGCCGTCACGACGCCGTTTATCTCGGGCAGATAGGTGTCGGTGAAATACGCGATACGCACGCGGTTTCCTTCGCGTTGGCACGAGCAGGCCAGCCGTGCGGCCGCCCTCGCCCGCAGATGGGGCTTCGACTACTGGGAGAAGCCCGAGACCACCCAGGTCCCTGAGCGCTGGTCGGCCCTGAGCGTGATGATGCCGAGCCGCTCGGCATCCTGCAGGAACTCCGAGAACGAACGGTAGCCGTAGCTCGACTCGGAGAACTGCGGCTGCTTGCGACGCATGGTGTCCTTCACCATCGACGCAAGCATGATGTCCTTGTTCTCGCGCTGCAGTGCCTGCACCGACTCGATCAGCAGCTGTATGGCCGGGCGCTTCGCCTTGGGGATGGCGGTCATCGGCGCAGCAGGGGCCTCCGGCGCGCCCACGATGTCCTCGTAGTAGATGAACTCATCGCAACTCGAGGCGAGCAGGTCGCTCGTCGAGTCCTTGATGCCGAGACCGATCACCGACTTGCCGTTCTCTTTGAGCTTGGACACGAGCGGAGTGAAGTCCGAGTCTCCCGAAACGATCACGAACGTGTCGATGTGCTCCTTGCTGTAACAGAGGTCCATCGCGTCCACGCACAGCTGGATGTCGGCGTGGTTCTTGCCGGTCTTGCCCCGTTCGGGAATCTCCATCATCTGGATTCCTGCGTCATGCATGGTGATGCGGTACTGGTCAAAGCGCCCCCAGTCGGCGTACGCGCGCTTGACGATGACCTTCCCCTTCTCCACGAGCCGCTCCAGAACGAGCTTGATGTCGAATATGTCACCGCTCGGAGCCTGCCTGACACCGCGGCCGCCCGGTCCGCGGCCCGAAGGCCGCTCGATGCCGAGCGCGAGGTTCTCGAAGTCAATGAGTACGGCGAGCGAATGGGCTTCCTCGGCCATAGATACACTACCTTCTTCCAACGGATGCCGGATCCGACACCCCCCATGATGCCACACCCGGGCCGCCTCGACACGGCGGCGGTGGTCGGACCGGCCGGGTCACCTGGCGGACCGGAACCACCTCCCGGCGTTGGCGTGGCTGTGTCGTTGGCGTATTCTGCATATTCAAAGGGGCAGTCTGCATCAGGGACGGAGAACCGTATGGCCGAGCGGCGGATCGTCATCATGGGAGCAGCCGGTAGGGACTTCCACGACTACCTCGTGCGCTACCGGGACGACGTTTCAGTGCGGGTCGTAGCGTTCACCGCGACGCAGATCCCGGGCATCGACTCGCGCGTGTTTCCCGCCACGCTGGCGGGCGAGCGCTACCCGGACGGCATCCCGATCAGACCCGAACGCGAGCTCGCGGACCTCATCACCCATGAAGCGGTCGACGAGGTGGTCTTCGCGTACAGCGACGTCCATCACGTGGACGTCATGCACCACGCCGAGGCCGTGATCGCGGCCGGTGCCGACTTCGTCCTCCTGGGCGCCGAGCCCACGATGCTCCCTTCGCGTCTTCCGGTGATCTCCGTGTGCGGCGTCCGCACCGGGGTCGGCAAGAGCGGCGTCAGCAGGCGACTCTTCTCCATCCTGCGGGAGGAGGGGCTCCGGGCAGTGGACGTCCGCCACCCCATGCCCTATCGCGACCTTGATGCCATGCGTGTCGAGCGGTACGCATCGATCGAGGATCTCGATCGCCTCGGCTGCACGATCGAAGAACGCGAGGAGTACGAGCCCCTTATCGAGGAGGGCGCGGTCGTGATGGCGGGCGTCGACTACGAGGCCATCCTGCGTGCCGCCGAAGCCGAAGCCGACGTGATCATCTGGGACGGCGGCAACAACGACCTGCCCTTCATCAGGCCGGACCTCGAGATCGTCGTCATGGATCCGCACCGCCAGGGACATGAGCGCCTCTACCACCCCGGCGAGGCCAACTTCCTGCGTGCGAACGTGCTCGTGATCAACAAGGTCGATACCGCCG
>CAYMSA010000038.1:13774-15889 GCA_964392965.1 uncultured Coriobacteriaceae bacterium | reverse complement strand
GCGCCGCGGGTGCGCCGCGGGCATTCGGTGGGAAGGAGGCGCTCGATGGGGCCGATTCGGATTGAGGCAGACACGGGGAGCGTGGGCAACATCGACGCCAACCCGGAGAACGCGGACTGGGTCAAGCGCGGACGGTGGGACCTCGGGGACGACTGGGCGATGACGGCGAGTTCATGCCTGGCCAACGGCATGACCCCGGAAACGCTGGATGAACTGCCGGTGATGCGTTGGCACCCCGAGGAGGCGGACAAGGTGCGAGACGCGATGCGAGAGCTGCTCGGGCAGAACGTATGACCACGATGAGAAGCAGCATCGGGTGATTCCGAGATACGTGGGTAGAACCACAGCAGGGGTCTCAGCAGGCCACCAGACGACGAAAGGAGTGGACAACGATGACACTCGCAGAACTCCAGGAGCGATTCCCCGAGATGAAGGAGCGATTCTCCGAAGCCGTCGAGCAGCTACACGACCCGGATGCCGAGATGGTCGCAGCGGGCACCGCGCTGGCCGCGGCAGGAGTGACCATGGGCGTGGTGAACCTGGTCCGTGGCCACAGACGCGCACGCGCCTGGATCATCCCCGCGATCCTGCTTGCTGCGGGCAATGCATTCGCCACAACCGGACTGCTCCGCCGACGCTCGACGCGCATGGAGACAGCCGAACTGGCAATCGCTGACGAGCTCGACCGGCTCGACCCGATCGCCCGGGCGCAGGTTCTGAAGCGCCTGACCGAGGACGAAGTGTACCGGGTACTGCCCGAGCGTTGAGAGCCGCGTGCATCGGTGCCGCAAGCACGCGCCCCTGGCGCCGACTCGCCTCGGCGCGGTGGCCGTCACGCCCTGGGTGCTCGCGGTGTCCGGCGCTCGCGATCGGGCTCCACATGCACGAGCACGTCCTGGACGCGTGGGAACTCGGCACGAAGACGCTCCTCGAGCCCGGTCGCGATGGCGTGACCTGCCTCGACCGTGATCTCGGGGTCAACGACGATGCTCAGGTCCATCTGGACGGCGGCGCCGGTTCCGCGCGTGCGGATGCTGTGGCTGCCGCGCACGCCCGGGTACGCGTGCGCAACCGTCGCGATCTCCTCGGGCGCGATGCGCGCGGCATCCGAGAACGTGAGCAGCACACCGTAGAGCACCTGCGCCGCCGCCACCGCGATGGCCACCGCCACCACGAGCCCCACGATGGGATCAGCGATCGGGATGCCCGCCTGCACCAGCACGAGCGAGGCGATGACGCCGAGCGTCACCCACACGTCTGAGAGCGTGTGTTTCGCATCCGAGTGCAGGATGTCGCTCTCCAACCGCCGGGCCGCCCGGGTCTCGTAGACGACCACCACGATGTTCACCGCGAGCGTGACGAGCATGACCGCAAACGAGACGGGCGTCACCTGAACGGTCGGCACGACCCCGTCGCGCACGTAGTCGACGAGCGCGGTCACCGATCGGCTTGCCACTCGCCAGGCCGCAAGCAACAGGAGAATCCCGATGACGCCGCTCGCGAGCGACTCGTACTTCTGATGGCCGTAGGGATGCTCCTCGTCCACCGGCTTACCGGCCGCGTGGATTCCCACGAGTCCCACCACGTTGCCAGCGCCGTCAGTAAGCGAGTGGATGCCGTCGGCGAGCATGGCCGTGGAGCCGCTTGCGATGCCCCATACCATCTTCGCGACCGCAACGACGACGTTGAGGCCGAGGATCCGCCAGAGCACCCTCGCTATGCTGGTAGTCCGCTGTGCCTCGCTCATGGACTCTCCCGATACCCGGCACCCTCCAGAGCGGCGATGCGCCGCTTCAGATCGGCGAAGTACGCCGGTGATACGCCGATGGCATCGTATCCCATGCGGAGGAGATGCGGCACGAGCTTCTCGGAGCGGGCGCTCTCACCGGTGGCGCACGCGAACACGCCGGCCGCGCTCGAGGTGTCGACGATGCGCTCGAGGAGCTCGAGCACTGCCGGATGTGCGGGATCGAACAGCGATGCGACGTTGTGGCTCTCGCGGTCGAGCGCGAGCACGCACATCGTGAGGTCGCTCACGCCCACACTCACGAACCCGGCCCCCGCCTCCAGGAACTCCTTCAAGCCGAGCGCCACCGCCGGCGTCTCAACCGACAC
>CAYMSA010000038.1:4821-13674 GCA_964392965.1 uncultured Coriobacteriaceae bacterium | reverse complement strand
ACGAACGTCGACCGCTCGGGCACGAGTACCGAGACGAAGACCTTCGTGCGCGTGACAGGCAGCTCGCCCACGGGGCGGGCCCGCACGGACAAGTCGCCTTCATAGACGTGGCCCCGGAAGCCGTCCACCGTCACGATCATGCCATCCCGGAGCCGGGAGCCCACATCGCCTGTGGAGATCACGGCCGGCACGCCGAACTCCCGCAGCAGATTGGCCCCGTGACTCGTGGCGCCACCCTCCTCGGCGATGACCGCGACGGCATCACGCAGGCGCACGGCGAGATCGTTCGTGAGTCGACGCACCACTATCACGGCACCGACGGGTATGAGCGAGGCGTCCGCATCAGCGAGGAAGACACACCCCGCACCGACCTGCGGGCTCGCGCCGATGCCGTGCACGAGCACCGTCTGCTCGGCGATCTGCGGGAAGAACTCCTCTTCGTCGCGCGCCGTGAGCACGAGCGGTCGCGACTGGAGAACCCAGAAGCGCCCGTTGCCGTGCACCCACTCCACGTCCTGCGGCGCTTCGAACAACTCCGCCGCACGCAGCCCCCAGCGCGCCAGCTCGGCCACGTCCCGGTCACTCAGGTGGCGCTCGGTCACGCCCGGCGATGGCCCGGCGGGCGCCTCTTTTGCCGGACCCCGCCCGGCCCCCGCGTCGACGCCACGCGCCTCGCCGACGAAAGCCACGGTCTCGTCGGCCGGATAGTAGACGTACCGCTGGGGCGTGACCTCGCCGGAGACGACGTCCTCACCGGGACCGCACGTGGACTCCACGACCACGCCCGGCACGTACGGGTTGACCGGATCGCACGTGAAGACGAGCCCCGCGCGGTCGGCTGGGATCATGCGCTGGATGATCACCGCCACGGCCAGGTCGTCGGTCCGCAGGCCGTGCGTACGCAGGTAGCGCAGAAGTCGGGGCCTCCACGCTGAGAGCCAACACTCCCTCACGGCGGCCATCACACCTTCGGACCCCTCCACACCGATGAACGAGGCGAGCACTCCTGAGAAAGTCGCCTGCGCCGCATCCTCGAGCGTGCCGCTACTGCGGACCGCCAACAGGTGCCCCCCGGAGCCGAGGAGCTGCCCGACGCGCTCAAGATCCTCGCGAAGCGGAACGGGAAGTGGCACGTCGATCGCAGCTTCGAGGAGCATGCCGAAAGCCGCCTCGAGCTCATCGCCTGAGGCCCCGCGCTCGGCGAGATCGCGGAGCGCGCCGGTCCACGGCCGGACGGTCGGGTGCTCCATGAACTCGCGGTACGCGTCGGCGAGCACCACCGAGGCCGGGGGAACCGGAAACCCCGCGGCCATCATCTGCGCGAGGTGACGCGCCTTTCCCCCGATGGCTTCACGACGAACATCTGTCGTGAGGCCGAGATCGATGACCTGCGTGTCTCGTGGCGTCGTCATCGCCCCTCGCTTCGCCGGGGTATCTCGCCTGAGAGGAGGCTGCGGTAAGTGCATACCCAGGCGCAGCCGCGCCATCGGCGGGCATGACAGGGATGACAATCACGGTGCAGCCGAGGATTGTGACTGCACCAGAACCACGGAGGGGGTCACCGGGAGTGCTTCGAGACTGACTGGAGCCGCCGGTGCCTCGCCCCCGCGCCCTCAGTCGATCACCGTGTAGTACGCATTCCCCTCGGCGCAGGGCCGGCAGAGCGTGCGTCCCTCGGAGACCACCGCGCGGCCGTTCACGACCCGCTCGCCACAACACTCGCAGACCGCGCTGTTGGAAGGGGCGCCGGGGAGGTCGTCTGGCGGGATATCCACTCGCACGTTCTGGACCGTGAGGATTCTCTCGTCCTCATAACCCGCGAAGAACGCGATCGGGTCCATGCCGTGCGTCACCCGCGGAACATCATCCCGGGCGGCCACCCGCACTGCCTTCCCGGTGGCGAGGTCGACGAACGTCATCGCCATTCTGCCGTAATCGACGGGCTTCAGCCGACGCCTTCCGAGCGTGATGCCGGTCACCGCGTAGACGGCGTCGGCTGCGCAGCGGTTGGCCTCCACGAAGACGACGAGATCCCGGTACGTGTGCGGATCCTCGATGCCGAGCAGCCTCACTCCGCACCGCGCCATCCGCACACCGAGGACCATCCCGGCGCACAGATGCCGATGATACGCGTGAGCTGCGGCGATATCCTCATCAAGAGACCGCATCGGTCATCACCTCACTTACTGGGCGCACTCGCAGTAGCGGTCGAGGTCCAACAGGCACGCCGCACCGGCTACAGTGGTTCCGTAGAAGACGGCCGGCTTGCCGCGATCGATGAAGTCCACGATGGTGCCGTTCGCGATCGTGCTACCCGTGGCGAAGATGAGGTCGCACCAGTCGAGGACCTCGTCAGCGTCCTTCTCCCCGTCTTCCACCACGACACCGAACTGTTCGGTGCCGATGCGGTCATCATCGAGGTCGAGCACCCGCACCGTGAAGTGCGGCGACAGCGCCTCGAGGAATGACGGCTGGAAACCGACGAGCGCGATCTTGGGGTCGCCGTACTCCTCGCGGAGGCGACCGATGAGCCGCTGCGCACATTCCTCGGGATCCTCGTCATGGCAGTGGATCGTCTTATCCGCGCAACCGACATAGCGCATGACGGCGTTCAGCGTGGCGATGAAGACGGCGATGTCGAAGTGCGTCTCAAGCGGTCGCTCGATGATCTCGGAGAGCGTGCCCGAGAAGGAACCCGGCATGTCGGTGAACGCCTGACCCTTGGCGCCCCGCACGACCGCCTGCATGAGCTTCTCCTTGCCCTTGATGAGCGGGAAGTCCTGCCGGTGGGGAGATCCGATGGCTTCCTTGACCGTGAGCGTCTTACCGGTGACGTCCACCGTCTCGTCGAGCAGGTCGTGCTCACGTGCGACCTCCCTGACACCTTCCTTCAGCCGCTCGAACAACTCATCCGATGTCATGCGCATCCCTTCTTCTCCTTCGCGCCTGTCCGGCGACGTGCTCGCCGGTAGCGCGCTTCTTCGCCTCGGCTAATGCTCTCACATATACTATGCGATTCGAGCCGCGTATCGAAGCATACGCAGTCCGCAGAAGCACGTCACCATGGGACCTCGACCCCACCGCTCTCCCGCGGGCGACGTGCCGGCGCATCGGCGTGTCGCCCGCCAGAAAGCGACTACTTGCTGGGAACGGTCAGCCCCTGGGCCGTAACCGCCTCTCTGAACGACTCCGACTGCAGGTACTCGACGTATGCTGCCGCCAGCTCGGGCTGTGCGCAATCGAGAATGGGAGCCGCCACGTACCTGATCGGCTTGATCTCGCCCGACGGCACCTTGTAGGCGACCTCCAGTGAGGGGTCGACGACGACCATGCTCGCGAAGCCGACGCCTGCCTCGACGTCACCCGCCGAGACGTACGAACAGATCTGCAGCGCGTCCCGGGCGAACATGAACTTCGGCTGCAGCGCGTCCCACATGCCGAGGTTCGTCAGCCACTCCTGGGTCTTGGCGCCCTGGGCGGTACTCGCCGGGTCACCGGTGGTGATGATGTCGATCTTGTCGAGGTCTTCGGGGCCAGTGATACCCACGGCGTTCCCCTTGGCCACGAGAATGGCCAGCTCATCTCCCGCGAAGGTCGCCGTCGTCTCGGCCGAGATATACCCTCCGTCGATGAGTGCGTTCATGTTCTTGAGGCTCGTGGAGACGAAGACGTCGGTCTCCGAGCCGTTCTCCACCTGCGCCTGCAGCACGCCCATGTTCGAGAAGTTGAATACGATCTCGCATCCGTTCTCCGCCTCGAATGCAGCAGCGGTCTCCTCGAGGAGGTCTTTCACCGCAGCCGCCGCGCCCACCTGCAGCTTGACGGGCTCAGCTGAGGGAGCCTGGGAGTCATTTCCTGCTGGAGCCCCTCCGCTCTGGGCCGCGGACGTGCCTGCGCAGCCAGTGAGCAGTGTTCCGAGAAGCACGGCGCACACGAGAAGAGCGCCGTACGTGGAGGCCTTCGAACGTGTTTCTGACGATGTCCTGCCTGTGATCATGCGGATTCCTCCGGTCGTCTCCTGTTGGTTGGATCTCCCGTGACCCGGTGTAGCCGACCGCACACGACCTCGTCAGACACGACGAAGCACGGCGCGAACTAATCAGATTCCCGCGCAGCGATACGAGCACGCCGCCGCAGGTCCGACCGGATGTCCGGGAGTGAGTGCGCTCGACAGTCGTCTACTGGGACGGGCTGTGCGAGCGCGCAGGAGGCGTTGATCCGCCCGTGACCTGACGCATGCGATCTCCTTTCCGTAGTGGGAGGTCGGGATGTTTCCGTCCCGGCCTTCGCCCTTTCGGGCTGGCCTGGCTCCCTTGGACGATGCGCCGTCGGTAGGTAAGCAGGCTCGGAGGCGCCATGGAGGCGCTGTCGTCAGGCTAACACACACGCTCGCGAACGAACACGGCGATTCGGTCAATGGCCTCGTCCAGGATCGCGGGTGTCGTGCCGAAGTTGAGACGCGCCCAACCGCTCCCCGCCGATCCGAAGTCCCCGCCAGAAGAGAGCGCCACCTTCGCACCGGCGAGGATGGCTGCTGCCGGGTCCTCGCCAAGTCCCGTCGCCGAGAAGTCGAGCCACGCGAGGTAGGTGGCCTCGGGCCGCGTGAAGCCCACCGAAGGAAGCTCGGCCGCCAATCGTTCCGCGAGATGATCGCGATTGCGGGCAAGCTGCCCGAGTGTCGCCGCAAGCCACTCGTCACCCTGCGTCCACGCCGCGAGCGTCGCCTCGGCGCCGGGGGAGCCCACAGCACCCAGCAGGTGCCCGGGGAGAGCCCCTAGCTGCTCGAATGTGCGCGTGTGGCCGACATGCGCGATCGCACACCGTAGACCGGCGAGACTAAATGCCTTGCTCGCGGCAGTGACCGTCACCGTACGGGCGCTGGTTTCGGCCGAGAGTGAAGCGAACGGAATATGCCGCGCGGGCGGATACGTGAGATCGGCCCAGATCTCGTCGCTGATGACGAGCAGGTCGTGGTCCCCGGCGACCTCGGCGATAACGCCGAGCTCCTCTCGGCTGAACGCGCGCCCGGTGGGGTTATGCGGATTGCAGAGCAGCATCACCCGCGTGCCCGGGTCGATGGCGCTCCGCAGCGCGTCGGCGTCGATGCGCCACCCGGCCCGATCGAGCGGGACATCCACAACACGACACCGCGCCTGCTCGACTGCGCGGTAGAAGGGCGGGTAGACCGGCGTCAGCAGCACGACGCCGTCCCCGGGCGACGTGTGCAGCCACAGGACGGTGTCGATTGCCTGCAAGACATCGCAGAAGAGGCGTATCCGCTCGACGTCGGGCCGCCAGCCGTACCGGCGCTCCTGCCGCTCGGCGAACACCCCGGGAAGCTGCTTCGCTGCACAGAAGTTGTAGCCGAAGTCGCCGCGCGCCACGAGAGCACCGAGGGCTTCGGTGACCGGCGGCGCGGACGGCAGGTCCATATCGGCCACCCATGCCGGGATGACGTCGGCTGCGTGCGATGACCACTTGACGCCCGAAAGCGACCGGAGTCGTGCACACTCTTCCTGCCAGCCCATCGCAAGCCCCCTTCGCCTGACGCGCCATATGCGCCCATCGACACTCCTGAGGTCATGCTACGCGTGCGTTGTCACCTCTGTCGACCGCCATCTGGAGTAGCATAGAAACACCAGGTGAGAGCATACAAATGCCATTTGATTTGCCCAAATGCACACATTCCTGTATAGTACTCCCTATCCCTGGTTCATTTCACCGTGCGCAACGGATCGCCGACGCACGCTACCGAGCCGTACCGCGCACTTCGGCGGGATCGGATCGGGGGGCTGTTTTCCTATGGGATGGAGGCCCGGAAATGAACAAGTTCTTGAAAGTGACACTGGCGCTCACGCTGGTGTTCGGTGTTGTCGGAGTAGCCGGTTGTGGTGGCTCGGGCAGCGGATCGTCTGACAACGGTGACTCGGGTAAGGAGAAGTTCGTCTTCGCTAACTCGGGCGCGTTCAAGCCCTTCAGTTTTGATGACGACGGCGAGATCGTCGGCTTCGACGTAGAGATCGGCTACGAGATCGCCAAGCGTATCGACCGTGAGCCCGAGATGGTGTCCCGCGTGCCGTGGGACAGCCTCATCCAGAGCCTCAAGTCCGGCAAGTACGATGCACTGATCGCATCGCACGCAATCACAGCCGAGCGTGAGGAACAGGTCGATTTCACCCGCCCGTACTACCGCTCAGGCGCGTGCCTGTTCGTGGCCGAGGACAACACTGACATCGCTAGCACCGACGACGTGTACGGCAAGACGATCGGTGTGGTGAAGGGCTCGACGTACCTCGAGTTCGCCAACACCCTGACCGACCCCGGCAAGGTCACTACGTACGACAGCGACATCATCGCGCTTCAGGATCTGGGCACGAGCCGTCTCGACGCTGTCATCACCGACAAGCTGGTAGGCCTGCACGCACGTGAGGAGTCGGATGTCCCGATCAAGATGATCGGCGAACCCCTGTATATGGACGAGATGGGTATCGCCGTCCAGGAGGGTGACACCGAGCTGCTCGAGGCCGTCAACCAGGCGCTCGAGGACATGATCGCCGACGGCACCTACGAGGAGATCAGCAAGCGCTGGTTCGGCGAGAGCATCCTCGGCGAGTAGAACATACCGCCACCGATAAGAACCTCACAGGTTCCGGGTGCGCTGATGGTCCACCGATGACCACAGACTGCGGGGCCGACCATGGTGGTCGGCCCCGCCTTCCGTAAGGGGTACGCATATGGCCATTCTGACTCTGCTACAGACACACTTCCTGAGCTTCCTTGAGGCGACCGCCATCACGCTCCAGCTGACAGCGGTCTCACTCGTCCTGGCGACAATAGTGGGACTGCTGGTCGCCTTCATGAAGCTGTCGCGCAATCGCATCCTATCTCTGATCGCGAACGCATACATCGGACTCACGCGCGGGCTGCCGCTCATCGTCCAGCTCATGTTCCTCTACTTCGGCATCAGCGAGCTCATCGTGCTCAACTCGTTTTGGGCCGGCTCTCTGGCGCTCGCATTCCACGCGGGCGGCTACGTTGCCGAGATCTTCCGGGGAGCGATTCAGGGAATCGATCGTGGACAACGCGAGGCCGCCCGTTCACTCGGCATGTCCCGACAACTGTCGATGCGCCTCATCGTGCTCCCACAGGCATTCAGAAGGGCCATCCCCTCGCTCGGTAACCAGTTCATCATCGGGCTCAAGGACAGCTCGCTCGTGGCATACCTCGGCGTTTCCGAGATTTACAGCAAGGCGATGACGATCGCAGCCGCCAACTATCAACCGTTCGAGACCTACATGGTGGCCGGCCTGTACTACCTCGTGCTGGTGCTGGTCTTCACCTGGCTCGTGAACAAGCTCGAACTCAAGCTCACTCCCCACAGGCAGGAGGCGACGCGATGAACGTCATCGAAATACGCAATCTGCGTAAGAGCTTCGGCGACCTTGAGGTGCTGAAGGGCATCGACCTCACGGTCGAGTCCGGCGAAGTGATAGTCATCATCGGACCCTCCGGCTCCGGGAAGAGCACGCTGTTGCGTTGCCTCAACTTCCTCGAGTACGCCGATTCGGGCGAGATCCGGGTGAACGGCGAGCTCATCGATTCCGCCACGTCAGACCTCGACAAGGTCCGCCAGCACATGGGCATGGTGTTCCAGCACTTCCATCTCTTCCCTCACAAGAACGTGCTGCATAACATCACCATCGCGCCAGTGAACGTCAAAGGTATCTCGCAGAAGGAAGCCAACAAGGTCGCCCGCGACCTCCTCGATAAGGTCGGGCTCCCCGACAAGGAGAAGGCCTGGCCTTCGCAGCTTTCGGGCGGTCAGAAACAGCGTGTGGCGATCGCACGGGCGCTCGCCATGGACCCCGACATCATGCTCTTCGATGAGGTGACCTCGGCGCTCGACCCCGAGCTCGTGAACGAGGTCCTCGGCGTCATGCAGGAGCTTGCGGCAGCAGGCATGACGATGGTGGTCGTGACCCACGAGATGGGTTTCGCTCGCGAGGTCGCAGACCGCATCGTCATGATGGATGACGGCGGGGTCATCGAGATCGGAACACCCGCCGAGATATTCGAGAATCCCAAGGAGGAGCGCACGCGCTCATTCCTCGAACAGGTGCTCTAAGCAGCCAGCAAGAGCCTCGTCTCGCCCGGATATCACACGCCGGTCGGGCCGAGGCTCTTGCCTTTGCGCTCGAGGTTCTTCTGACGGCGGAAGTTCAACGCTTCCACGCCGAGCGAGAACACGATGGCGAAGTAGACGTAGTTGCGGTTGATCTCCTCGCCAAAGCCGTCGGCAAGAAGCAGCACGCCCACCAGGACGAGGAACGAGAGCGCCAGCATCTTGAGCGAGGGGTGCTTCTCGATGAAGTCGGCAAGTGGGCCTGCGAAGAACATCATGACCCCGATGGCGATCGTCATCGCGATGATGATGATCGCATAGAGCTGCGTGAGGCCCACGGCCGTGAGGACCGAATCGATGGCGAACACCATGTCGACGATCATGATCTGCAGCACGACGCCGAAGAGGCTGCCCTTCGACGGCTTGGCCAGTCCGTGCTCGGCTTCTTCCTTGATCTCGGTGCTCTTGTAGATCTCGGTGACCGCCTTGTAGGTGAGGAAGAGACCGCCGGCGAGCAGTATGAGGTCTTTGGCGCTGAAGTCGTGCTCGAACAGCGTGAAGAGCGACTTGTCCAGGCCGAGCAGCCACGCGAGGCCGAGCACCATGACGATGCGGCCGACGAGCGCGAGCGAGAGTCCCACCTTGCGGACCTTGTTCTGCTTCTCCTTGGGCACCCGCTGGGTCACAATCGCCAGGAAGATGATGTTGTCCACGCCGAGGACGATCTCGAG
>CAYMSA010000038.1:2364-4721 GCA_964392965.1 uncultured Coriobacteriaceae bacterium | reverse complement strand
TGCTCATCTCGCGCCTGCTGGCCTGGTACCCGAAGGCCGCAACCGGTGCCGGCGTCATGGAGGCGCTCGTGGCCCACGAGGAGGGTCGCGCCACAGCCCGCCTCCTCAAGCTTCTGCGGCTCTATGTCTCGCTCAGGATCGAGTGCTCGTTCTGCGTGGACATGAACTCGCGTGACCTCGCGGCATCCGAAATCACCACGGCCCAGATCGAGGCGCTCCAGGGCCGCCGGCCACTCGGCGACGTTCCGAGCTTCTCGCCGGCCGAGAGGCTTGCGCTCCGTTACGCGGCCGCTATCACCGACACGCCGGCCTCGGTGAATAGCGAGATCGTCGAGAAGCTCCGGGCCACCTTTTCCGAGCGCGAGATCGTCGCCATCGCGTCCACGGTGGCGCAGGTGGACTTCTGGGCGCGGCTCAACCGTGCGCTCGGCGTGCCGTCCGCCGGCTTCTCGGAGAGCTGCCCGCTGAGGACACCCGACGGGAGTTCACCACCTCCCGACGGGAACCCGCCGCGCTGAGCGCGGCCGGTCACTCGCGCTTGATGGCGGGGCGCGCATAGTCGCCCCAGCGGCCCCACGACTCCTGCGTCTCCGGCTTCTTCCGCCAGTGGAAGCGGGCCACCACCTTTGCGCTCGCAAGCTCCGGGTGCGCCGCTGTGAACGCGGCATCCCCCAGGCGAAGCGAGTCGACGACCATCTCCCGATACCGCCGGAAGATCCTGAGTCGCATCCGCGCGGTGCCGAAACCCGGCAGCCCGGTCTGCGCCACCATGTGAAGCTCAAGTCGCGGGCCTGCGGGGCAGAGCACCCACTCACCGAGCACCTCGTCGCGCTCTAGGCGGACCTGCAGCGACCGCAGTGCAGCGGTATCGTACCCGGCGCCGATCGAGAGGAACATCTCGCCGGTGATGTCCGAGTGCGTGAGCGTGTAGCGTCGCGGAGTCATGGGGCCGTCCGGTTCCGCTCCGTCGATGAATCGTACACTTGGCCCCTGTCGCTCTCCCATCGGACACCTCCTGCCAGCAACACCCTCACGCGGAACGTACCCGCTCCCGCGCATCCGGGTGCACCGTTCACGCGATACACTGCAAGGGTCATCCTTCCGAGGAGGTTCTTCCGTGTCCACGCACGACCAGCCGAGTGCCAGTGAAGCCCCGCGCCCCGCGCGCTCCCGCGTGGTGCCATTCTTGTGTCTCGCAGGCGCGGTACTCCTGTGGGGCACGAGCTTCGCGGCCACCAAGACGGCGCTCACGGGCTTCTCGCCGATGGCTGTCGTCTGGCTCCGCATGGTGATCGCCTCGCTGGTGTTCGCGCCGTTCTGGCGCCGACTCCCTCGCCCCGACTACCGGCCCGGCGATTGGAAGGTGCTCGCACTCACGGGGCTACTCGTCCCCTGTCTCTACTTCCTGCTCGAGTCGTACGCGATCCGCTACACCACATCCAGCCAGGCCGGGATGATCGCGGCCATCGTGCCGCTGCTCGTCGCTGTAGGCGCGTGGTTCTGGCTTCGCGAACGGCTCGGCGCGCGCCAGATCATCGCCATCGGCGTCTCACTCGTCGGCGTGGTGGTGCTGTCGCTCGGCGACACTGGCGGCACCAGTGCGCCGAATCCGGTACTCGGCAACCTACTCGAACTCCTCGCGATGGTCTGCTCGGCGGGCTGGATGCTCGTCGTCCGGCACCTGGGAGACCGCTACAACCCATGGCTCATCACCGGCGCACAGGCCGGCGTCGGCGCGCTCTTCTTCCTACCCGGGGCGCTCGCCTCCGGCCCCGCTACGTGGGCCGCCGCCACGCCCGCCGCTTGGGCGAGTGTGGTCTACCTGGGCATCTTCGTGACCATCGGCGGATTCGGCCTCTACAACGTCGCGCTGAGCATGGTGCCGGCGAGCCGGGCCTCACTCGCGGTGAATCTCATCCCGGCAGTGGCGCTCCTCACCGGCTGGATCGCACTCGGCGAGCGTCTCACGCCGCTGCAGCTCGTGGCGTGCGTGGCGATCGTCGGCGCCGTGGTCTACGGCGAGAACGGGCGGGCGAAGGAGTCGGCTCCCACAGCCGTCGTCCCGGTGGACGCCGCCGGGGAGTGAGCGAGGCGCGCACAGAACCTGTGGCCCGAACCGCGCGTCCTAGGGAGTGAAGCGGGTATCTTCCCCGTGCAGGCAGCGAGAGACGCCGTCCCCCGGCGGCGCTCCTCGCACCCGGAGGTGAGGCGCCGTGAATGAGTCACCACAGCCCCGCAGACGCTCGGGAACGGTCGTGCCCACGATCATCGCGGTGCTGCTGATCGTAGTGGGCGCGGCGATTCTGCTGGTGCTCACGGGCATCATCGCGGAGCCGGAGACCGTGCTCGAGAACATC
>CAYMSA010000038.1:0-2264 GCA_964392965.1 uncultured Coriobacteriaceae bacterium | reverse complement strand
TCTGTGCTCTCGCGCTCGTTTTCGCGGGCGCGAGCGCCCTCACGGGCTGTTCGCCGATCGACGGACGCATCCCCTGGAACCTGCCGGATGTGACCGACACCCCCACTCCGACGGTCGAACCCGGGCCCTCGGTGACGCCGACGCCCACGCCGCTCGATCCGTCACCGCTGCCGGAGCCCACACCCGAGCCCGAGCCCGGCCCTGGCCCTTCGCCCACCCCTGACCCGGCGCCGACCGACAACAAGACCCGCGGCTGGTACTTCGTGCCCAACACGACGCACGCCGTGCCTTCGATAGCCCCCGGCGCGGCGTCGCTCCTCTCGGCGTACAACGGCGTGTACGTGGGCCCCAACCGTGCCCGCGTCTACCTCACGTTCGACGAGGGCTACGAGAACGGCTACACGCCGGCGATTCTCGACACCCTCGCGAGCAACGGCGTCCGTGCGACTTTCTTCGTGACCGAGTCGTACATCCGCAAGAACCCCGCGCTCGTCCGTCGCATGGTGGCCGAGGGTCACGTCGTGGCCAACCACAGCTCCACGCATCCTTCGATGCCCGACCTCACCGGTGACCGCGCCGCGTTCGCCCGCGAGTTCTCGAGCACTGAAGCGGCCTACGCCGAGGTGACCGGGCGCGACATGCCCAACCTCTTCCGGCCACCGATGGGCGAGTACAGCCCGCTCTCGCTCTGGATGACCGAGTCCCTCGGCTACAAGAGCGTCTTCTGGAGCTTCGCGCACAGGGACTGGCTCGTCGATGACCAGCCGCCGGTGGACGTGACGCTCGAGCGGATCCTCACCGGCAGCCATCCGGGCGCGATCTACCTGCTGCACGCAGTCTCGAGCAGCAACACCGCAGCGCTCGACGACGCCATCGCGGGCCTGCGCGCGCAAGGCTACGGATTCGGCGTGCTCACACCGTAGGCCACGCGACGGATACGCCGTGCGGTCGCTCACGACCCGAAAGGAGCCGGGCGCCATGGTCATCGGAATCCCGAGAGAGATCCTGCCGAGGGAACGCCGTGTCGCGGCACTCCCCGCCGAGGTTGCCGGCTACATCGCCATGGGCTTCGAGGTGCTCGTGGAGTCCTCGGCAGGTGCCGGCACGTTCCGTTCGGACGACGAGTACCAGCAGGCGGGCGCGACGATCGTCCCCGACGCTGCCGAGCTCTATGCGCGGGCCGACGTCGTCCTCAAGGTGAAGCAACCACACGTGAACACCGCACTCGGCAGCCACGAGGCGGAGCTCGTTCGCGAGGGCGCGATGCTCATCGCGTTCCTCCACCCGGCCACCCCGGCCAATCACGACATCATCCGAACCCTACGCGACCGCGGTGTCACGTCGCTCACCATGGACAGCCTGCCGCGTATCCCGCGTGCGCTGCCGATGGACGCGCTCGTGTCGATGTCGACCGTCTCGGGCTATAAGGCCGTGGTGAACGCCGCGGCTTCACTCCCGGTGTTCGTGCCGCGCGTGAGCCTCACCGCCGGGAGCGCGAGCCCGGCGACGTTCCTCATCGTAGGAGCCGGCATCGTGGGGATGCAGGCGATCAAGACCGCGCGGGGCCTGGGAGCCCGGGCCACCGTATTCGACATCAGCCCGGTGGCGCGCGAGCGCGCCTGGCGTGCGGGTGCCGAGATCGGCGGCTTCGAGGTGCCGCACGACGTCGCGTTCGACGACCGTGGCGTGGTGAAGCCCCTTCCCGCCGAGTGGCTGCAGCGCGTGCGCGAGGCGCTCGCGCCGCTGCTCGCCGAGGCCGACGCGGTCATCCTCGGCACGCTCGTGCCTGGCGAGGTCGCGCCGCTGCTCGTGACGGAGGAGATGGTGGCAGCGATGCGCCCGGGCTCGTACATCGCCGACGTCTCGATCGACCAGGGCGGCAACTGCGAGCTCACACGGCCCGCCGAGGAGATCGTAGCCCACGGCGTGACGATCTCGGGCTGGCTTAACATCCCCGGCTCGGTGCCGGTGCACGCGAGCTGGCTCTACAGCAAGAACATGCTCGCGTACGTGCGTAACCTCTTCAAGAACGGCGTCGGGATGCCCGACTTCGCCGACGAGATCGTGGCGAGCTCGCTCGTCACGCGCGACCGCACGATCGTCCACGCAGGGACGCTGCGGGCGATGGGGATGACCGGCAGGGGGTGAGACGGGGGGAACGCCGCCAGGGGCCGTCACGCACGCGCCCCGGGCTCCGGCGTGACGTTCGTCCCCGCGTGCCCCGCGACCATCGCGCCGAGGTCGTCCAGCCGGCCGATGACCGC
>CAYMSA010000037.1:0-16017 GCA_964392965.1 uncultured Coriobacteriaceae bacterium | reverse complement strand
CCCACTCAGCGGAGCCGGTCGATCTCTTCGAACAGAGCGTCGACGATCTCGCTCTCAGGCACCTTGCGCACCGGCTTCCCTTTGCGGAAAACGAGGCCCACGCCCCTGCCGGCCGCCACACCCACATCGGCTTCGCGCGCCTCACCGGGACCGTTCACCACGCATCCCATGACGGCTACCTTCAATGCACTCGGGTGCTCACGAAGGCGCTCCTCCACCTCCCTGGCGATCGAGACGAGGTCGATCTCACAGCGACCGCAGGTCGGACACGATACGAGTTCGGGACCCCGGCGACGGATGTCGAGAGCCGCCAGTATCTCCCACGCCACACGGATCTCCTCCTCGGGGGGTGCCGTGAGCGAGACACGCAACGTGTCGCCGATACCCTCGGCGAGCAGAATTCCGAGGCCGACCGCCGATTTGACGGTGCCCGAGAACGTCGTCCCGGCCTCCGTGACGCCGATATGCAGCGGGTGTGGGATCTCAGCCGCCAGACGCCGGTGCGCGTCGACCGTCGCCATGACCGAGGACGCCTTCGCCGAGACGACCACGTCGTCGAAGCCGCGGCTCGCGAAGTGCTCCACGAACGCCACGGCGCTCGCCGCGAGCTTCTCGGGAAGCGGCCAATCGAGGTCGGCGTACTGTCTGGCGAGGCTCCCCGCGTTCACACCGATGCGAATAGGGACGGACGCCTCCCCCGCTGCGTCGATGACGGCGTCGACGCGGGTCATGTCGCCGATGTTACCGGGGTTGATCCTCACCTTGGCCGCCCCGCGGGCGATCGCCTCGATGGCGAGCGTGTGATCGAAGTGTATGTCGGCCACGACAGGCAGCGGACTCGCCGCACACACGCGCCCGAAACCTTCGAGCGCGTCAGCGTGCGGTATCGCCACGCGCACGATCTCGCAGCCCGCCCCTGCAAGCGTCGCAATCTGAGCGAGCGTGGCCTCGTGGTCCCGGGTGTCAGTGTTCGTCATCGACTGCACGGCGACTGGCGCTCCCGCGCCGAGCATGACGTCACCCACCTGTACCGCTCGCGTCGTATGACGTGTGATACCGGTCACCACGCCCCCTATCCGACGATCCGCGAGATGTCCACGAAGATGATGTAGCCCACGAGGGCGAAGAGCAGGATGGATCCCGCGGCGTTGAGTGCCACCGTCACTGCCGGTTTGATGGGCCGTCGGATGATGCGCTCCACGATCTCGAGCACGATCTTCCCGCCATCGAGCGGCGGAAGCGGTATGAGGTTCATCAGACCGAGTGAGAGTGAGAGCATCGCGATGAGCGCCGCGTAATCGATCGGGCCACTCGCCACGGCCTGCGCCGCCATCACCGAGATGCCGACAACCCCGGTGAGATTACTCACCGTTGCGGAGAACGTGGCCGGGTTGAGCAGGGACAAGATAGCCTGCACGGTGAGACCGGTATACCGGAGCGCTTCATTGAACGACGCCCACACCGACGGTCGGACATGCACGAACGCCGGTCCCACGCCGAGATACCCGTGCCCGTCCTGGTCGGCGAGCGTCGCGACGATGTCAACAACGGAGCCGTCACGGTCCACGGACACGGTCACGGCCTCGCCGGGCTCCGTCTGCGCCATGAGCATCTGGAACTCGGTCCACGTCTCGATCGGTTCGCCGTCAAGGGCGACAAGCGTGTCTCCGGCCACGATGCCGGCGGTCGCCGCCGGAGCTCCTTCGGCGAGTGATTCGATCGTCGTCGTGGGATCGTAGAAGCCCCACACCGAGAGCACCACCGTGAAAGTGACGAGCGCCACGACGATGTTCGTGACCACACCCATCGAGAGAATGGCGATCTTGCGCGGCGTCGATTGGCCGCGATAGGTGAAGCGTCTCGCCCGGTCGAGCAGAGATGACGCATCGAGCGCCTCGTGTCCACACTCCAGCGCGTACTCGTAGTGGCCGTCCTCCCCTTCGCGCGCCGCCTTCCAGTCCTCCAATGTGCCGAGGAGGGACTCCGCACGCTCTTCGTCCACGCCGAGCACGGCCGCGAGCGACGGCGCGCTCGTCGGACCGGCATCCCGCAGGCGCGCGAGGGCAGGAGCGAGAAGCGGGTCCTCGGCGCCGGGCTCCATGCCCGCAATACGGACATAGCCGCCGAGCGGTATGGCGGTGATGCCCCACGTCATGTTCTTCGTGCGCAACCGGAGTGCGGGACCCGGAAGGCCGAGCATGAACTCGTGGACCTTCACGCCCAGCGCCCGGGCGGTCAAGAAGTGGCCGAGTTCGTGCATGACGATGAGTATGGAGAACGTGACGATTCCCCAGATGGCGGTCTCGATGCCGCTCAATGACGTGCCCACATCAGACTCCTTGCTGCCGGAGAACCGACCGGTCAGGCCGGGAACGAACCGCGGGGTAAGGCGTTCGTTGCAGCCGCACGCGCCCAGGCGTCCGCGTCCTCGACCACTTCTATCGAGTCCGCCCGCCGGACGTCATGGGCCTCCATGACCGCTTCCACAACCCGTGCGATTGCAGTGTAGCCGAGTCGGCCATCGAGGAACGCCGCCACCGCCACCTCGTTCGCGGCGTTCATAACGGCCGGGAGCGTACCGCCCCGGCGTCCGGCAGCGAATGCGAGAGCAAGACAGGGGAACGTGTCGACGTCCGGCTCCTCGAAGTCCAGACGCCCGAGCGTCGCGAAGTCAACTGGCTCAGCGGGCGAGTCCCAGCGCTCGGGAGCACTCAGCGCGTACTGGATCGGTATGCGCATGTCGGCAGGCCCGAGGTGCGCCTTCACGGAACCGTCGACGAACTCGACCATCGAGTGGATGCACGACTGCGGGTGGACGACCACCTTGATGCGATCGTAATCGATGCCGAAGAGGTGGTGCGCCTCGATGACCTCCAGGCCCTTGTTCATGAGCGTTGACGAGTCGATGGTGATCTTCGGTCCCATGGTCCAGCGCGGGTGTGCGAGAGCCTGCTCGCGTGTCACGGACTCGAGCTCCGCCGATGTCATGCCCCTGAACGGTCCGCCTGAGGCCGTCAACCACAGGCGCCGCACGGGGGCCCGCTCCTCGCCGAGAAGACACTGGAAGATGGCGGAGTGCTCGCTGTCGACCGGGACCACCCGATCGAGGCCCAGTGTGGTGATGATCTCGCCGGCCACGACGAGCGATTCCTTGTTAGCGAGTGCGAGCTGCACTCCACTTCGCAGCGCGGCGACGGACACCCGCAGGCCAGCAGCGCCGACGAGAGCGTTCAACACCACGTCCGCCGTGCCGGATCCCGCGATCTCCTCGAGGGAGGCGAGTCCCGATGCCACGGGTCTCCCGACGACCCGGCTTGCGCGCTCGGCCGCAGTCGCGTCAGCCAACGCGAGAGTGTCCACTCCGAACTCGGCAGCCTGCGCCGCCAGTAGCTCGACCTGCGAGTTGGCCGCCAGGGCCACGATCTCTATCCGGTCGGGATGCATGCGCGCCACATCCAACGCCTGTCGGCCGATCGATCCGGTCGAGCCGAGCACCGCTACGCGAATCCGCTTCATCGCACACCTGCGATCACGAGGGCGTAGTAGGCGACGACGGCAACCGGGATCAGACTGTCGAAGCGATCGAGGACACCACCGTGACCAGGCACGAGCGTACCGGAGTCCTTCACCTTGGCCTCGCGCTTGAGGCGCGACTCGAGGAGGTCACCGAGCACAGCGACGAGCGAGACGAGGAGGCCGATCACGGCAAGCACCGGAACCGGTACATCGAGCCCGAGGAGTGGCCCTGCCGCAGCCCACACCGCGACGGTTCCCACAGTCCCGGCGATGAAGCCTTCCCACGACTTCTTCGGGGAAATCCGAGGCGCCATCGGATGACTGCCGAACATCGAGCCGATGAGATACGCGAACACGTCATTCGCCCACACACCCAGGATGACGACCAGGCAGAACTCGAGGCCCTGCGTGAGCGACCGCAGCAAGACGAGATGCGAAAGCGAGAAGGCGATGTAGAGTGTCCCGAAGGCGACCGTCGAGAGCACTCGAAGATGCGATTCCTGAGTACCCACATACCAGACCGCACCACACACGAGTCCCACGAGAAGCATCGCGGATGCGCCCGGGTGTTCCCACAGCGCCGCAGCGATCGGGAGCGTGAAGGCAAGAGCCACCATGACACGCTCGAGGGATGCGGCGTTCTCATTCGGATGCATGCGGTGCAGCTCTGCTGTCGCGAGTGCGGCGATCAGGCCCGTCATCACCGCAACGCCGAGGATCCGGCCGTAGACGATGACGAGGAGCACAACCGCGGCCAGTACGATGCCCGTTCCCGTCCGTCGCCCGAGGTCCTTCACGGCTCTCACTCTGCGGCCCCGAACCGGCGCGATCTTCCTTGGAACTCCACGAGCGCCTTCAAGAGATGACTCTTGCGGAAGTCAGGCCAGAGTGTTGCGGTGATCCAGAACTCGGCATAGGCGATCTGCCACAGCAGGAAGTTCGAGATGCGCAGCTCTCCGCTCGTCCGGATCACGAGATCGGGATCGGGGATGCCCGCCGTGAAGAGCGCATCCGAGACCGTCACCTCGTCGATATCGGCGGGAACCAGTTCGCCGGACTCGACGCGTTCCGCGAGCGATCGGACGGCTTCGACGATCTCCATTCGTCCGCCGTAGTTAAGCGCGATGACAAGCGTCATCGTAGAGCCGTCCCGCGTGAGCGCCTCGACCGTCCGGAATGCGCTCATGGTGTAGTCAGGAACACCCGAGGCGGAACCGATGACCCGCACCCGCACGCCGCGAGTGAGGAGGTTCATCGACTCGTCCATGATGACCTCGGCGAAGAGGTTCATCAGACCCTCGACCTCATCTGCGGGGCGCCGCCAGTTCTCACTGCTGAACGAGAAGAGCGTCAGATACCCGATCCCGAGTTCGAGTGCGGCCTCGATGGTCTCGTGTACAGCATGCGCACCTGCACGATGGCCTGCCGAGCGCGACAGAGAGCGCTTCTCGGCCCATCGGCCATTGCCGTCCATGATGATGGCGACGTGCGTTGGGATGCTGCCGGTATCCAAGCGCTCGAGGAGAGCCCGGTCAGCCCGCGTCGTGAAGTACGACTCGAGCGCGCAGCGGGAGGGGGTCGCAGGCACTCAGACCTCCATGATCTCCGCTTCTTTACGCTTCACCATCTCGTCGATCTCGGCGATATGAGCGTCAGTCGTCTTCTGAATCTCCGCCTCAAGACGACGCAGGTCGTCCTGCGAGATCTCGTGGTCCTTCTCCTGGCGCTTGAAGTGGTCGTTGGCGTCACGACGGATATTGCGGACCGCAACGCGCGCTTCCTCAGCGTAGTGCCGGCAGAGCTTGGCGAGCTCCTTGCGGCGCTCCTCGGTGAGCGGCGGGAAGGGGATTCTGATGACCAGACCGTCGTTGGATGGGTTGAGCCCCAGGTCCGAGGCGCGAATCGCCTTCTCCACGGCGTTCAGCACGCTCTTATCATAGGGACTCACGACGAGCAGCTGCGGCTCGGGTGCGTTCACCGACGCGATCTGCGTGAGTGGCGTCGGGACACCATAGTATTCGATCTGGATCTTGTCGAGAATCGCGCCCGATGCGCGGCCCGTCCGTACGCTGGCGAACTCGTGCGCGAGCGCTCCGAGTGCCTTGTCCATCCGGTCACTGGCCGACTTCACATCCTGCACAGACATCACAGTCCTCCTCGCACGATCGTACCGACCGGCTCACCGCGCAGCGTGGCGGCGATATTTCCTTCCCGCTCCATGTTGAAGACGATGATCGGAAGGTCATTGTCCATCGCAAGACTGATGGCCGTGCTGTCCATGACCTTCAGCCCCCGGCTCAGGACTTCGATATACGGCAGCTCGTCGAACTTCTTCGCATCGGGCTCGAGGACGGGATCGGCATCGTAGATGCCGTCCACCTTCGTCGCCTTCAGGATGCACTCGGCACCGACCTCAAGCGCCCGCAACGCCGCTGTGGTATCGGTGGTGAAGTACGGATTGCCCGTCCCGGCGGCGAAGATGACCGTCCTCCCCTTCTCGAGGTGACGCATCGCCCGTCTGCGGATGTACGGTTCGGCTACCGCCTGCATCTCGATGGCCGACATCACACGGGTCGAGACCTCGTTCGATTCGAGCGTGTCCTGCAGCGCCAGCGCGTTCATGACGGTCGCAAGCATGCCGATGTAGTCCGCCTGAGCACGGTCCATGCCCTTGGATGCCGCTGCCACGCCGCGGAAGATGTTCCCTCCGCCCACGACGATCGCGACCTCCACACCGCCGTCCGTTACCTCTTTGAGCTGACGGGCGAGCGAATCGAGAACGGCCGGATCGATGCCGTAACCGTTGTCACCCATGAGCGCTTCGCCTGACAGCTTCAGCAGGACGCGCCTGTAGCGATACTCCGACATGATCCTCCCTCGGGCGGTCGTCCGTTCAAAGTGCGTGACTACCACAGGTGATGATAGACCAACGAGGCGGTGCACTGCACCGCCTCGTTGGCATTCGGGCACTAGGCGCCGCAGGATACCCTGGGCTCGTCGCTCGTCTCACCGAGCACCATGCGAGTGAAGCGGGTGACGCTCAGCTCGGCCCCGGCGGCCCTGGAGCACTTCTCCGCATACTGCTTCACAGTGGAATCCGGGTCCTTCACGAACATCTGCTCCATGAGGCAGAACTCCTTGAAGAACTTGTCGAGCCGTCCCTGGGCGATCTTGTCCTGGATCTGCTCGGGCTTGCCAGTCTCGGCCGCCTGAGCCCGGTAGATCGAGAGCTCGTGCTCGATGACGTCGGCGGCGACCTCCTCGCGGCGCACCGAGATGGGCGACGCGGCCGCGATCTGCATCGCGACGTCCTTCGCGAACGTCACGGCGGCCTCGCTCGCCGCAGCCTCGGCCGTGCCAGCCGCGACCTCGACCAGGACGCCGATGTTCCCGACGCCGTGGATGTACACGCTCTGGAGACCGAACTCGGTGCTCAGCTCGTACCGTACGAAACGCGTCACGCCCATGTTCTCGCCGAGCTTACTCACGGCCTCGCCGAGGAGCTCCTGCACGGTGATCTCCGGACGGGCAGCGTACGACTGCTCAAGCAACGCTGCCACGTCCGCTGCACCGCCTGAGACGACCTGGCCGGCAATCTCCGACACGAGCGTGGTGAAGTTCGCGTTGCGGGCGACGAAGTCCGTCTCGCAGTTGACCTCGACGAGCACGCCGACCGAGCGGTCCGCGCTCACCTGGCCGCCGATGACTCCCTCGTTCGTGGCGCGACCGGACTTCTTGGCAAGCGCCGCGAGGCCCTTGGTGCGCAGGACGTCGACTGCGGCGTCCATGTCGCCACCGGCTTCGACGAGCGCCTTCTTGCAGTCCATCATGCCAGCTCCGGTCATCTCCCGAAGCTCCTTCACCATTGCAGCAGTGATTTCCATTGGTCCTCCTTCACCGGGGCGTCTGCCCGGTTTCATGATGTCACGCCTGTCCGATCGGAACGTCTACTCCCCGGGAGTCTCCTCCTGGAGCACGTCCGCAGCCGGTTCCGTGACGGCGTCCTCGGCGACCGGAGCGGCCTCGGCCATCGCCGCGGCTTCAGCAGCTTGTTCGGTTTCGTCTCCGGCGACCTGCAGACCGGCGGCCCGACGACCGTCGATCGCAGCGTCAGCGATCACTCGGCAGATGAGGCTCACCGAGCGGATGGCGTCGTCGTTGCCCGGGATGACGTAGTCGACCTCGTCAGGATCGGCGTTCGTGTCGACAAGACCGATGAGCGGGATCCCGAGACGGCGCGCCTCCTTGACGGCGATAGCCTCCCGCTTCGTGTCAACAACGAAGATTGCCTTGGGAAGGTCTACCATCTCGCGAATGCCGGTGAGGTCTCGCTGCAGTTTGTCGAGTTCCCGGCGCAGGAGAATAGCCTCCTTCTTCGGCAGAAGGGCGAGCTGGCCGCTCTCCTCCATCGTCTCGAGTTCGACCATGCGGCGGATACGCGTACGGATGGTGGTGTAGTTGGTGAGCATGCCGCCGAGCCAACGCTCGTTCACGTACGGCTGTCCGGCGCGAACCGCCTCGCGGCGGATGGACTCCTGCGCCTGCTTCTTGGTTCCCACCAGCAGCACCGAACCGCCACGGGCGGTCGTGTCACGTACGAACCGGTACGCGGCGTCGATCTCCCTGAGAGTGCGCTGGAGGTTCAGGATGTAGATCCCGTTGCGCTCCGTGAAGATGTACGGCTTCATCTTCGGGTTCCAGCGGCGGGTCTGGTGGCCGAAGTGCACTCCGGCCTCGAGCAGATTCTTCATCGATACGGACATAGTGGTGCCTCCCTGTCGGTTGGGCCTCCGCCTGCTTCAACTCCCGACACGACCGGCCTCAGGCCGGCACCTCGCGCGGAATCCACAGGCGTGCGAAATGAAGAGCGGCAGGTAGGATACCACAGTTGTTCGCACGCGAGGAGCGTCCTACGGAGGATTCGGGCGGAGAAGCGCCCACGTCAAGTGCAGGACAAGGGTAGCTCTCTCATCGGCAGATCGCTAACCGCCGACAGCAAACGGGCGCCACGGTGTGAATCGTGTGATGGTGCTCAGTGCGCCGGCACAAAGCCCTGTGCCGCATGGAGCCGGGATCGCAGTCGCAAGACCGCCTTCGTGTGCATCTGACTCACTCTCGACTCGGTCACGCCCAGGACGGCACCGATCTCCTTCAACGTGAGTCCTTCGTAGTAGTAGAGCGCGATGACGGTCTTCTCCCGCTCAGGCAGGCGTTCGATCGCGTCGGTGAGAATCTCCTTGAGCTCGGCCGTCTCGAAGATACGGACGGGGTCCTCCGCATTCTCATCGGCGATGGAGCCGAGCGGATCGGCGTTGTCGTCTCGATCCCCGGAGCCCGACCACAGCTCCTCGAAGGAGATGACCGACGTATACGAAAGCCGCGAGAGTACTGCGTGGTACTCCTTGAGGGGTACACCCATCTCCGCAGCGATCTCCTGGTCCGTGGGCACTCGCTTGAGGCGATGTTCCAGGGCGATATGCGCAGCCTCGAACTCCTTCGCCCGTGAGCGCACCGATCGCGGCACCCAGTCAAGCGCCCGGAGCTCATCGATGATCGCGCCCTTGATGCGGGAGATGGCGTACGTTTCGAACTTGATGCCCCGCCCGGTATCGAACTTCTCGATAGCGTCGATCAAGCCGAATACGCCGTACGAAATCAGATCCGCGGTGTCGACGCTCTGCGGAAGGCTCGCCGAAAGACGACCCGCCACATACTTCACGAGTGGCGAGTAGTTCAGGATGAGACTCTCGCGCGCCTGCGGGTCCCCTGCTTCCTTGAAGCGCGCCCACGTGTCAGACAGGCTGCTCATGTGCTCCGAATCCGTACGGCGTGGGACTCATCAAGCGCGTGGATGAGCACCTCTGTGTACCTCACGCAGGTGGCCTGTGCTGACGTGAGTATAAATCTGGGTGGTTGACAGCGCAATGTGACCCAGTAGCTCCTGAACCGTGCGCAGGTCCGCCCCTCCCTCGAGAAGATGCGTGGCGAACGTGTGTCTGAGCGAGTGAGGAGTGAGATGGACCGCCGAGGCGATCTCCTGCAGATGCCGCTCGAGCATGCGTCGCACGCCTCCTGCGCTGAGCCTCGTCCCGTTCCTGTTGACGAAGACGGCCTCTTCCTGGCCGTTCTTCGCAAGTTTGGGACGGCCCTTCTCGAGGTACTCGTGCAGAGCCGTGAGCGCCGCCGGATACAGCGGCACGATACGCTCGCGCGCACCCTTCCCCATGACCCGCACGAGTCCTCCACGCAGGTCGACATCGTCGAGGTCAAGTCCCGTCAACTCGGAAACACGAACGCCACTCGCGTAGAGCAGCTCGAGGATCGCCCGATCACGGAGGCCCGACGGTGTCGAGCGATCCGGTGCCGCCAGTAGCGATGCGAGCAGCGCTGCAGGGGCGACCTCCGGCAGGCGACGTGGCAGACGAGGAGTCTGGAGTACGACGGTGGGATCATCGGCACGGATGCCACGTCGAACCAGATAGCGGTAGAACGAACGCACCGCGCTCAGTCGGCGGGCCACCGTCCTGCGCGAGTATCCGGCGGCATCCAGCGAGGCCAGATACGAGCGCAGCCGACGATGGTCGACGTCCAGCGGGTGGACGTCCGCGGAGGATGCCCAACGGAGATAGCCGCCGAAGTCCGAGGCATAGGCCGCAAGCGTATGTGGTGACAGATTCCGCTCGACGCGAAGATGCGTGAGGTACTCGTCGACGAGTGACTCCGGTGTGCGTCGCTCAGTGGTCATCGCCGCTCCCCGCGCCCGCGACGTCCTTGCCGACCTCCGACGTGCCTGACGCCGCCGTACCGTTACTCGAAGGGAAGAGGTCAGGCCGCGCCTCAAGAAGCCGTCCCAGGTCTTCTCGTGCGCGGGCTGCGTACGCTGCGTATCGCTCGCGCTTCCGTCTGACCGGTGGCTCGAGCGGAGGCACCAAACCGAAGTTCACATGCATCGGCTGGTAGTTCTCCGTCAGTGGGTCGGTGGCGTAGCCGACCAGGGCACCGAGAGTCGTCGTCCGCGGAAGCTTCAGGGGATCGCTGTCGCTTCTCGCGCACCAGACGTCGAGTGCGGCGAGCAGCCCCGTCGCCGCCGCCTCCAGGTACCCCTCGGTACCGGTGATCTGACCGGCGAACCGGATGCGTCGCTCCGATCTCAGGGCCATCCCGGGCGTCAGGAGTCGGGGCGCGTCGATGAACGAGTTGCGGTGCATGACGCCGTAGCGGAAGAACTCGGCCGCCTCGAGGCCGGGAATGAGTCTGAACACCCTGCGCTGTTCACCGAACGTGAGATTCGTCTGGAAGCCGACGAGGTTGTACGCGCTCCCCTCACGGTTCTCAGGGCGCAGCTGCACCACAGCCCAGGGGCGCTCGCCGGTGCGCGGGTCGGTCAGGCCTACCGGCTTCAAGGCGCCATACCGGAGCGCGTCTGACCCGGTCCTCGCCACCTCCTCGATCGGCTGACATGCCTGAAAGAGCTCGCGACGTTCGAACTCACGCAACTCCACCCGCTCAGCGCCGACGAGCTCGGTCACAAACCGCTCGTACGTTGCCCGATCCATGGGACAGTTCAGGTAGTCCGCGCCGTCGCCCTTGCCCCATCTTGATGCACGAAAGACCCGCGATTCGTCGATCGTCTGAGCGTCGAGGATCGGGGCCGCTGCGTCGAAGAAGGCAAGACGCCCGGTGCCGACAACATGTGCAAGGGCGTCCGAGAGCTCACCCGAAACGAGCGGGCCGACCGCAACGATCACATCGCCGGGTGGAATGTTCGTCGCCTCGCGGCGCTCGACACGTACCAGCGGGTGCGCGCTGAGCCGATCCGTGACCGATTGCGAGAACGCCTGGCGGTCGACCGCCAGCGCCGCGCCGGCTGGCACGCGTGTCGCCCGCGCGACCTCAAGCACGAGCGATCCCATGCGTCGCAGCTCCTCCTTCAGCAGGCCCGCCGCGGTGTCCGGGTCGTCGCTCTTGAAGGAGTTCGAACAGACGAGCTCGGCGAACCCATCGGTGTGATGCGCGGGTGATGATGCGGCAGGGCGCATCTCGACAAGCCTGACCGGCAGGCCACGTACGGCGAGCTGCCAGGCTGCCTCACTTCCAGCAAGCCCTGCTCCTATCACCGTCACCGCATCCAAGAAGACTCCATCCGCCGAGGGTCGTCCGGCCAGAGCGCGCAACTCGCCAAAGCGAGCGATTCACGCGATTCCGTATCGCCCGTCAGGATACCGCTTGACCAGCCCGCGTGCCTCGAGAGCTCCGAGCGTGCGCGCTGCAGAGACGATGTCGAGCCCCAGGCAGCGCGCGAAGTCGTCGGGACGCATCGGCTCAGCAGTCAGCATCCGTAGCGGTTCATCGGCCACAGACGAGAGCGCCTGCGCTGTCACTCCTTCCATCCCGAGGGCCTGGGCAAGCTCGGCGACGTCCGTGATGATCTGTGCGCCCTGACGTATGAGCCGGTTCGACCCCCGTGACTCCGCCGAGAAGATCGAGCCCGGCACTGCGAGAACGTCCCGGCCACCGTCGAGCGCCGCGTCGGCGGTGGAGAAGGTCCCGCTCGGAAGGCCAGCTTCCACCACGAGCACCGCCCGCGCGAGGCCGGCGATCATCCGGTTCCTGCGCACGAACGCCCATCGGACAGGCGGATGTCCGAACGGCAGTTCGGAGACGACCGCGAAACGCGACCGCATCTCATCGAGAATGGCCTTGGAGCGCATCGGGTAGTCGATGTCTGCACCGCAGCCGAGGACGGCTATGGAGGATCCCCCGCACTCCAGTGCCGCTCGCTGGGCCTCGGAATCGCACCCGATGGCCGCACCGGAGATGATGGTGACACCGCGTTGCGCAGCCCACGTGGCGAACTCACGAGCGCAACGGAGGCCGTACGGTGTCGCCTTCCGCGCGCCGACAACGGCGAGCCCCGGCTCCAGAGCCGCCGGATCTCCCATGCAGTACAGCACCTCCGGAGGGTCAGGGATCTCTGCGAGCAGAGGCGGATACTCACTGTCACCGAGGCGGATCTCGAATCTGCCACCACTCATGAAGCCTCCCATGCTCGATAGCCCAGCGCCTCTCCGATGTGTTCCTCCCGGACCTTCGCACTCTGCTCGAGGTCGGCGATCGTCCGGGCTACGCGCACCAGGCGGGTGACCGCCCGGCCCGACAGATGCGCGGAGCGCGCGACGGCCTCCAGAAGTCGCGTCGCCTTTTCCTCAAGACTCGCGCACAGATCACCACCCCGGCCCCGGGCGGCGGCGAACTCACGTCCCTTGGCGACACGCACCCGGACGGTCTCCGATGACTCCCCCTCACCCGTCACACGCACGAGGAGGCCGGGATCGATTCTGTCGACTCGCACGGTGATGTCCATCCGGTCATACAGTGGACCGCCTACCCGGTTGAGGTAACGTGCGATGGTTCCCGCAGGGCAGGTGCACGCTTTCGCGGGATCTCCGCTGTGCCCACACGGGCACGGATTCATGGCGGCGATCAGCGAGAAGTGCGCAGGATACCGCAGTGAGCCATATGCTCGCACAAGCGTCACCGCCCCCTCCTCAACCGGCTGCCGCAAGGCCTGCAAAGCGCCCGGGCGGAACTCGGGTAGCTCGTCAAGGAAGAGGACACCGTTGTGCGCCAGACTCAGCTCCCCTGGCCGCGGGGGTGTGCCGCCACCTACGAGACCGGCGACACTGCACGCGTGATGCGGCGCTCTGAAGGGCCGAACACCCTCCAGGTACGGACGTGGATCCAACCCTGCTACCGAATGCACGAGTGCTGTCTCCATCATCTCCGTTTCGCCGAGTGGTGGCAGCACACCGCACAGCGCTCGCGCCAGCATGGTCTTGCCCGAACCCGGTGGCCCCACCAACAGCACGTGATGCCCGCCGGTAGCCGCGATCTCGAGACAGCGCTTCGCGCTCTCATGTCCCGCGATGTCCTGCAGATCGATGGTGGGCCTCGCGCGCGCACCCGGTCTTCCGGTGTCCTTGCCCACCTCGCCCGGAAGCCCGCCCTTGAGCACCCCGATGCGCTCCAGCCCCCGAAACACCAGCCCGGGAACGGCACTCACGGCCGACGCCGACGTGGACGGGCCGAGCAGCTCCATTCCCAGCCTGGCTGCAGCCAATCCGTGGGCGAGTACACCCGGGACGTTCCGCACCCCTCCGTCCAGCCCCAACTCACCGACGACGGCCACGCAGTCGAAGAGCGATGTCCGCAACTGGCCCGTCGCGCACAACACCGCGAGCGCGATCGGCAGGTCGAAGCCCGTACCGTGCTTGCGCAACGGCGCTGGCGCCAGGTTCACGATGACCCGGGCGTTCGGGAACTCGAACCCTGCCGACCTCAGCGCCGAGCGCACCCGATCGCGCGCCTCCTGCACGGCCGTGTCGGCAAGGCCGACGATCGCGAAGACAGGGAGCCCCGGAGAGACATCCGCTTGGACCTCCACCGGTACCGCATCCACCCCGACGATGGTCGCCGTCGCTATCACGGCCTGCATGAGTCCCCCGCCATGAACGCCCCGCGGTGATGCCGCAGCAACGCACGATGATCGCCGAGCACCCTGATGGCGATGACGTCGAACCGTACCGGGCATCCGTCGAGACCGTTGGCGGCGATGTAGGCCTCGGCCATCCGGGCGATCCGCTGCTGCTTGCGCGGCGAGACGGCCTCTTCTGGCGTGCCGGTGTCGCCGCTCGTACGGGCTTTCACCTCGACGACCACGAGTTCCTCCCCGTCGAGCGCGACGATGTCCAGCTCGCCGCGGGCCGTTCGCCAGTTCCTGTCGATGACCTGCATCCCGAGCCGCTCGAGGTACAGTGCCGCAGCCTGTTCCCCTCGTGCCCCCACACTTTCGTGATCCATGAGTCCTCCTCCTGTCGAAGGAGATACTCGCCGAGCGTCACTAACGCGCCACTACTCAACGGTCACCATGGGCGTACCGCACTCAGAAGAGCGTGCGCTGCGAGCATGGGGCGAAGGAGAGACGATGAATGGCACACGGCCCGAGAAGCTCGATAGCCGTCAGGTGATCCTGGCTGCCGTACCCCTTGTTGGCCGCAAATCCGTATCCGGGATAGGAGCAGCCAAGCTCTACCATCAGCGCATCCCGCGCGACCTTCGCCACGACAGAGGCCGCTGCGATCGCCCTGACGGTCCGGTCACCCTTGACCACCGCGGTATGGGTGAACCCGATGTCCATCGGCAGACCATCGATGACGACATGGTCCGCGGCGGGCTCAAGGCCCCTCAGAGCACGTCGCATGGCCTCGGCGGTGGCCCGCGCGATACCGAGCGCGTCGATCTCCCCTGCCCCGACGTGCGCGATGCTCACGTCGAGCGCCCGGTTCACGATGACGGCGGCGAGCTCCTCGCGCCTGGCAGGAGCCAGGCGCTTCGAGTCATCCAACCCGCGGATGATGCACCCGGCCGGCAGGATACATGCCGCGGCACTCACGGGACCAGCGAGCGCCCCGCGCCCGACCTCGTCCACACCCGCGATAAGACGATACCCTTGCTCACGCAGCGTCTGCTCGAGGGCCTCGAGCTGGCGCTGCCGCGTGTCCTCGCACTCGGCCAGAGCCAGTCGACGACGCGCCGCGCTGCACGCTGCCACAACACCGGGACGCACGTCATCGGCGAAGGAATCGATGGCCTCGGCCAGCGCAACGCCCTCGCATCGGGCAAGAACCGCTCGGACGTCGGCTACTCTCACGCGAGACTCCCGTCATTCATCCAGATGCAGTGAAGCGATGCCCGAAATCATGCGAGACGGCCCGGCGAATGGCCGGGCCGTCACAGCAGTTCAACAGAGTCTGTCGGTGCGACACCGACCCACGAAAAAGGTGACCCGCCGGGGCTACTTGCGCAGCTCCTTCACGCGGGCGGCCTTGCCGACCTTGTCGCGGAGGTAGTACAGCTTCGAGCGGCGAACCTTGCCACGCGAGATGACTTCGAGCGACATGATCTTCGGTGAGTGCACGGGGAACGTGCGCTCCACGCCGACGGCGAATGAGATCTTGCGAACCGTGAACGTCTCACGGTTGCCGGCGCCGTGGCGGCGGATGACGATACCCTGGAAGGGCTGCACGCGCTCACGGGTGCCTTCCACGACCTTGTACATGACCTTCACGGTATCCCCGACACCGAACTCCGGGAGGTCTTCACGCAGCTGCTGCTGCTCGATTGCGCGGATCTTGTCCATGAGACGTTCCTGTTCCGTCGGTGATTGTGTTCATCGCAATGTGCCGGTAAGACACGAGCAGATAGTGTAACCGAGTACGATGCACCCGTGCAAGCACATCGGCAGATGCATCCGAGTGCGGGGTCCGTGGCTTTCGTCCGCAAGCCAGAGGCCACCTCGCGCCTCACCGTCGCTGGCTACGCGAAGAGCACCGTCAGCCATCCTGCGACATCGTCCATCCGTCCCACCAGAATGAGTAACCCCACCAGGATGAGCACGGCGGCGGCGATCCGGTTGATAACGAGCGAGTGGCGCTTGAGCCA
>CAYMSA010000036.1:0-16341 GCA_964392965.1 uncultured Coriobacteriaceae bacterium | reverse complement strand
AGGATCGTGCCCTGTCCGCCCACGCCCGCGAGGACGAGGTTGCGAGCGGGCCGTGTGTCGATGCCGGGCATGGAGCGAGTCTCTGAGCTCATCGGACCATCACCCCTATCGCGTCGAACGGGCACGTGCGGATGCACAGCTCGCAGCCCGTGCAGAGCGCCGGGTCGATTCTCACGATACCCTCGTGACGCTCGAGCGCCGGACAGCCGAGCGCGCTGATGCACTTCATGCAGCCCGTGCAGAGCGCCTCATCCACGACGCACACCTGGGTTGACTTCACGATCGCGATGCAAGGCGACTTGAAGATGACGGCACTCACACCGCCCGCCTCAACGGCCCGCTCGACAGCCGCGCGGGCCTCCTCGAGCTTGAGCGGGTCGCAGGTCTCGACGTGACGCACGCCCACCGCGCGCAGCACGCCTGCGATGTCGATGCCCTCGGCGATGTCGCCCATCATCGTGCGACCCAGGCCGGGGTGGGGCTGATGGCCGGTCATCGCGGTCGTGGCGTTGTCGAGCACGACGACCACGAGATCGGTCTGGTTGTAGACGGCGTTGATGACACCGGTGATGCCCGAGTGGAAGAACGTCGAGTCCCCCACGAAGGCGAAGTTCACGGCGTCGGGCTCGGCGCGGTGCAGCCCCTGTGCGATGGTGATGCCGGCCCCCATGCACAGGCAGGTGTCGACCATGTTGAGCGGCGCCGCATTGCCGAGCGTGTAGCAACCGATGTCGCCCGAGAACACCGCCTTGCGGCCGCGCATGGCCTGCTTCACGGCGAGGAACGACGCGCGGTGCGGGCAACCGGCACAGAGCACTGGCGGCCGGGCCGGCAGTGGAGGTGTCCCGGCGGGCGGGTCCGCCCCGGGCACGGCGAGGCCGAGCAGGTCGGCGATCGCACGTGTGGCCACCTCGGCCGAATTCTCGCCGGCGCGCGGCGTGTGGCCGGTGAGCTTGCCGCGCACCTCGACCGCCAGATGATGTCTGCCGATGAGATAGACCAGCTCCCGCTCGATGACGGGGTCGAGCTCCTCGACGACGAGCACCTCGTCGACTCCGGACAGGAACTCGAGCGCGAGTGGCGCCGGGAACGGATGCGGCGTTGCCACACGCAGCACCGGACACGATATGCCGAGCGCCTCGAGCGCGTCATGCACGTACGCGTCGCTGATGCCACCGGTCACGATACCCTTGCGGGGGCCGTCCGGGACCGCGCCTGGCGCTGACGCGGTCTCGCCCGGCGACGTGATCGTGTTGAAGCGATACTCCGAGAAGTCAGCCGCTATCCGTGGCTGGCGCTCCTCTATGGCGAGGTGGTTGAGGTAGCTCAGGCGCGGGAAGATGACCCACCGGTCGTCCTTGACGAAGCCCGACGGCCGGACGTCCTCCCGTTCGGTGAGCACATCCACGGGCGCGTAGCCGTGGCAGATGCGCGTGGTGGGCCTGAACAGCACGGGTGTGCCGTACTTCTCCGAGTAGGCGAATGCGTCGCCGATCATCTCGTACGCCTCTTCGGGGGAGACGGGATCGAAGACCGGCAGCTTGGAGAACGCGGCGAAATGCCGGGTGTCCTGCTCGGTCTGTGACGAGATGGGACCGGGGTCGTCCGCCACCACGACGACCATGCCGCCCGTGACGCCGATGTAGGCGAGACTCATCAGAGGATCCGAGGCCACGTTGAGGCCGACCTGCTTCATGGTCACCATCGTACGCACGCCCGCGTACGATGCCCCTGCGGCCACCTCGAGCGCGACTTTCTCGTTGACCGACCACTCGACGTAGATGTCACCGGGATTGCGCCTGGCCACCGTGTCGAGGATCTCGCTCGAAGGGGTTCCGGGATACCCGGTGACCACACTGACACCCGCGCGGATCGCACCGAGCGCGATCGCCTCGTTGCCCATGAGGAACTCGACTGCCATACCTCGACGCCCCTGCCCCCGGGAGAACGCGCGGTCGGCGCCGTCGTGAGCGCACCCGGCCCACATCCGCCCGGAACGAAAAACGGTTTCGGCCGCAAGGCCGAAACCGCTGCCGGCTTATGGTGCGGGTGAAAGGAGTTGAACCTTCACGGGGTTGCCCCCACATGGACCTGAACCATGCGCGTCTGCCATTCCGCCACACCCGCGTGTGGTGCAGATAGGGATTCTACCAGTGCGGACGTGTCGGAGCAATGGAAATCGAGCTCGGCAACCGGCGCCCATCGCGGCGGGACCTGTCCGATCGCTCCCGCCTATCTCCATCGACAGCAGTTCACAGACGCGGGTCGTCTCACCCGGGCGGCATCTGCCGGGAATAGGCCCTGCGGACCGTGGCCAGCATCTCCTCTTCACCAGGGAAGGCGTGGTCTGCGAACAGGCGGGCCGCATCGCCGTCGACGCGTGCCACCTCAAGCGCGATGACCTCGTCGAACGCCCCGCCAGCCTCGGCCTGTACCTCGGCGCTCATGACGGGAGCGGCCAGTACGATGCGTGATGCGCCATGCCGACGCACGCACGCGGCAGCGGCGCGGACAACGAGTGCCGAGAGGGCCAGCTGCTCCACCACAATCACCTCGGCGCCCTGGAAATCGGGCTCGGTCGCGCCGTTGCGGCAGCGCTCGAGATCCGTGTGCAGACGCGCGAGGGTGGACGCTCCCAGCTTCCTGACCTCGTGCCGGGTGAGCTCGCTTCTCGGATCGAGCGTGACCTCACCATCCATGTCGATGACCGCAAGCGTGGCATCGGGCCGGGTGGCGACCGGTACCTTGTAGACGCCCGAGCACCCGAACGGCAGATCGAGTTCGATGGCTGCAAGCGCACCGACGATGGCTCCCGCCGGCGGAACTCCCGCGATGATGACGTCCTTCTTGCCTCTGTACGCGGCCAGTCGTCCAGCCAATGCCGAGGCCGCAGCCGCTCTGTCTGCGAACATGTCCGACCACCTCCTGGGTCGCTTATACCCTATGGGGCATACGCGAGACACCACCCGGGAGAGATAAGGTAAAGTGACTTCGGAAGCGGTCTTTGGGACCGGAATCACCCAGACAGGAGATGCCTGTGAAGCCCCAGAACGGCGATACCGTCCGCGTACACTACACGGGAACCCTCGACGACGGCAGCCAGTTCGATTCAAGCGTAGGACGCGACCCAATCGAGTTCATCGTCGGCTCCGGCATGGTCATCGATGGCTTCGATGCCGCAGTCACGCAGCTGGAGGTCGGTGGCAAGACCACCGTGCGCATACCGTGCGAGGATGCCTACGGCCCGCATGACCCCGGCGGCGTGCACGCCCTTCCCATCAGCGGCTTCGGCGAAGAAGCGCCGCCGGCCGGCGCGCAGATCATGGTCCCCACCGGCACCGGCCAGGTCGTCCGGGCGCAGGTCGTCTCGGTGGACGAGGAGACCGTCACGCTCGACCTCAACCACCCGCTCGCGGGACAGGCCCTGACGTTCGAACTTGAGCTCGTGGAGATCGACGGCAAGTAGCCCCTCGGCCGGGCAGGAACGCGAGGCACGGTGGACCGAGACCTCATCCTGCATCGCTATCGACCGCTCGCCGACCTCGGCACGGGCGGCCACGGTTCGGTCGTCCTCGCATTCGACACGAGGATGGCCCGTCGCGTCGCCATAAAGCGGCTACCGCTGGCCGACGGCGCCATGCCCGGCGGCCACAGTAGACCGGGTCTTGCCGAGGCGAGGACGGCCGCTCTCCTCAACCACCCGGCCATCGTCACCGTGTACGAGTGGGACGCCACTGACGACGAGGCCCTCATCGTCATGGAGGACGTCGGCGGCGCATCCCTCGCCGACGTCCTCGACGAGTCCGATGGCCGCCTCGGCCCCGACGCCACCGCGGCCGTCGTCCAAACACTCGCCTCGGCGCTGTCGTTCGCCCATGAGAACGGAGTGCTCCACCTCGACCTCAAGCCCGGCAACGTGCTCCTCGCGCACGACGGACGCGTGAAGCTGGCTGACTTCGGCATCGCGGCGCTCACCGGCCCCGGCGGCCGTGCGAGCGGGTGGGGCGGTACCATCGGTTACATGCCGCCCGAGCAGATCCGCGGCGATGACCTCGACGAACGCAGCGACATCTGGGCGCTCGCAGCACTCGCCTACGAGCTCCTCACGGGCGCCAATCCGTTCGACGCCGACACTCTTGAGGGTTCGCTCTTCAAGATCGAGATGGCCGACGTTCCCCTTCCCTCCGAGTTCGTGGCCTCGCTGCCGGCCGGCGTCGACGACGTGCTCCTGGCGGCGCTCGCGCCCGACCCCTCGGAGCGCTACCTCTCGGTCGCCGGCTTCGCACGCGCGCTGCTGCCGCACCTCGGCGACCCCGTGGCCGGGCATGCCATTCTCGCCGAGCTCGTAAGCCGTGTCGCCGGTCCCCCGGTGACCGATGACGGCACCCCGCGCCAAGATACCTTCTGGGAGCGACACGTGGGACACACCGGCGTCGCCCGCCGGATGCTCGCGGCGGCCGTGTGCGCCTGGCTCGCCTGGAGCGGCATCGGCGTCTTCGACCTCGGCAGTGCCGCCACGGTGAGCGCCACGTCGCTCATCGGCCTGAGCGGCCTGCTCGCCCCCGCGCTCGGACTCGCGCTCGGACTCGGCAGCGTCATCGCCGGCCTCCTGTGGACACTCGGCCCTCTCCCTGCCGCCGGCTTCGCGCTCGTGGCCGCCGTGTTCTGGCTGCTGGTCGGCCGCAGGGGCACCGGCTGCGGGCTCGCCCCCTGGACGGCCCCGCTCCTCGGGTCCGCCTATGCGGCCCCCGCACTGCCCCTGCTCCTCGGCTTCGCCTGTCGACCGCTACAGGCCGCCCTCGGCGCAGTCGCCTCGGGCTTGACGGTCACGGCCGTCTCGCTCCTGGCAGGCTCCGGGCCGCCGTACCTCTCGATCCCGTTCGACGCGCTCGCATCCCCGCTTGCCGCCACAGGCGCCGAAGGGGCTCTTCCGCTCGCCCTCCCCGGGCCGGGCCTGCTCGTCGCGCTGGCGGCCTGGCCGCTCTCGGCCCTCGTCTGCTCAGCGGCGTGTAGTCGTCCGAGTCGCGTGTGGGCAAGCGTGGGCGCCGTGCTCGGCGCGCTCGTGCTGCTCGGCGGCTACTGGGCGTGGGAGACGTTCTTCGACGGGCGTTTCCCGCTCCTCGATGCCGTGCCACACGTACTCGTGGCGGCCATCGTAGCCGGGATCGTCATCAGCCTCGGCCCGCCCCCGGCAAAGCGATGCCAGCGGGAGGAGTCGTGAGCGGGAGGCTTCACACGCCTCTGCGCAGCCCAGGCCGTCCGAACGCGCGTCAACGGCACGCTGACGCTCGCGGCTGTGCCGAGCGTCACACTGGTATCATCATCTACTGCATTCGCGTGTTCTCCTGAGATCGCGCGCCAAGTGAGGACCGTGGTGGTCACGTGGGCATACTTTCTGATTTCGAGGATCGCGTAGCCGCCGGCATCGAAGGCCTGTTCGCCGGTGCCTTCCGCTCCCCCGTGCAGCCGGTCGAGATCGCGCGGGCGCTCGCACGTGCCACCGACGACGAGCGGCTCATCGGCCCGGGCGTAGTGTACGCTCCCGACACCTTCACGGTCGCGCTCTCCGAGGAGGACGCGGCCAAGCTCGGCTCTTTCAGAGACGTGCTCTCGGCAGAACTCTCGACCTACGTGATCGACCATGCCCGCGAGCGCCAGTACACCCTGCGCGCGCGGCCGGGCGTTGTCTTCGTGACCCACCCCGACCTGCGCCTCGGGCGCTTCCGGGTGAGCGCGTCGATCACCGCCAGTCCCCGGCCCGAGCAGGCCGCCGAGGTGCGAGACGATATCTCCGGGCCACGAGTGAACAGCCTCGCGCAGAGTGCCCGGGTGACGATCGGCGCCGACGGTCGGACCGTACCGCTCACCGGCCACGAGCTCACCATCGGTCGCGGGAACGACTGCGCCATCCGGCTCGACGATGCGAACGTCTCGCGCCGGCATGCAGCGCTCGTGCGCCTCGACGACGGGTGGGCCGTGACCGACCTCGACTCCACCAACGGCACGCGCGTGAACGACCGCGAGGTCGGCCGGGCCCGCTTGCGCGACGGCGACGTCATCGAGGTCGGCCTCACGCGACTGACGTTCCACGACCCGGAGCTGTGAGCCATGGCGGACGTCGTTCTCCTCTTCGGCAGGATAGTGCTCATCGCACTCCTCTATCTGTTCCTCTTCGCGGCCGTGAAGGCTGGCATGGGTCTCGTGACCGGCGCCGGCCCGAAGTCCGCACGCAAGGGTCTCGCGATCCGCGTCACGCACGGCCCGCGCGAGATCACCGGCGTCTCAGTCCCACTCACCGGCCCGGTGATCATCGGCCGTTCACCGGACGCCGACCTCGTGATCGCTGACGACTTCGTCTCCTCGGTCCACGCTAAGATCCTGAACGGTCCCGAGGGACCCGTACTCGAAGACCTGGACTCCACGAACGGCACGATCCTCAACGGGCAACCGGCGAGGCGACCGCTGTCGCTCTCGGCTGGAGACGTCATCGAGCTCGGCACCGTGCGGCTGGAAGTCGTGCGGCTGTGAGGGGCCGGGCCGAGCCGGCGTTCGCCGGGGACACCCACGTGGGCCTCGTGCGCACCGGCAACGAGGACGCGTTCCTTCTCGCGCCGCCACTCTTCGCTGTGGCCGACGGCCTCGGCGGACACCAGGCCGGTGAGATCGCGAGTTCGCTCGCCATCGACAGACTGCTCGTCACCGCACCGCGCATCGCCGACGCGCGCGCGCTAGGCCGGGCCATAGAGCAGGCCAATGCCGCCGTGATCGAGGCCGCCGAGACCGGGCGCGGACGTTCGGGCATGGGCACGACGCTCACTGCGGCGATGCTCGACGGCTCGCGGGTCGTCGTCGCGCACGTGGGAGACAGCCGTGCGTACCTGCTCCACTACGGCAGACTGCAGCAGCTCACCGAAGACCACTCGATGGTGGCGGACCTCGTTCGGCAGGGCGCGCTCACCGCCGAGGAGGCGCGCTTCCACCCGAACCGCAGCGTGATCACCCGGGCGCTCGGCTCGGATCCGAGAACCCCGGTGGACATCCTCGAGGTCGAGGCCACCCCCGGCGACCGCCTCCTGCTCGCCACCGACGGCCTGACCGGACTCGTGCCTGACGCGGAGATCGAGCGGATCCTGGCCCTGAGCCCCACTCCCGGCGAGGCCGTCGACGCCCTCATCGACGCGGCACTCGAAGCCGGCGGAGCCGACAACGTCACCGTGGTGGTGAGCGACGTCGAGCACGCCCTCCGGCCTCGACGGGCGGGCGCACCCTGGTGGGGACTGCGCGCGCTGTGGGTGGTCGCGGCTTTCGCGATCGTGCTTGCAGCCGCAGCTCTCACCCACTCGTACGCACGCTCGCAGGCGTACCTCATCGCCGAGGATGGCCGGGTCGCGCTCTACCGGGGCGTTCCCGGCAGCTTCGCGGGGGTGAGTCTCAGCTGGCGCTCCGAAGTCTCGACCGTGACCGTAGACCTGCTCGATCCGCTCACGGCGAGCCGCCTCGCCACCGGCATCCGCGTAGAAGGCATCGATAACGCGCGCGCGCTTCTCGACGCCTACCGGGTGACGGCGGCGGCCGCTGCTACGTCCACCGCGACGCCCTGAGGCCATGCGCAGCCGCCGCCACACCGAGCTCCTGCTCCTGCTCGCCGCCGCGCCGGTGGTCATCGTGCTGTTCGTACTCGTCCACGGCTCAGCGGGCGGGTCGGTCACGTGGGCCGACCTCACCGTGCCTTTGCTGCTACTCGCTTCGTTCGTCGGCGCGCACATCGCGGTGCGCTTCCTGGCGCCCGGTGCCGACCCGGCGTTCCTGCCGTTGGCGTTCCTGCTCTCGGGCACCGGGCTCGGCTACATCACGCGACTCGACGCCGAGCTCGCCTCGAGCCAGGCACTCTGGATCCTCATCGGCGTCGTCGCCCTGGTGGTGACGCTCCTGCTGGTCCGCTCACTCGAGCGGCTCGCCCGCTACAAGTACACGATCGCGATCGTCGGCGTCCTGCTGCTCGTCCTGCCGGCGATCATCGGCACCGAGGTCAACGGGGCGAAGCTGTGGCTCCGCTTCGGCTCCCTGTCGTTCCAGCCTGCCGAGATCGCCAAGATCCTCATCGTGCTCTTCCTCGGGGCCTACCTCGCCGAGAACCGCGAGGTCCTCTCGGTTTCTACCAGGCGCGTGCTCGGCATCTGGGTGCCTCCGGCGCGCCAGCTCGGACCGCTCGTGCTCATGTGGGCCGTCAGTCTCGTCATCCTCGTCGCCGAGAAGGACCTCGGCTCGAGCCTGCTCTTCTTCGGCGTGTTCCTGGCGATGCTCTACGCGGCGACCGGTCGGCCGATGTACGTGGTGACCGGCCTCGCGTTCTTCGCCGTAGGGGCTACGGCCGCCTACCTCCTCTTCGGCCACGTCCAACAGCGAGTGTCGATCTGGCTCGACCCGTTCGCCGACGCCGCCGGTCGCGGGTATCAGCTCGCTCAGTCGCTCTTCGCTCTCGGCGCGGGCAAGATGATCGGCGTCGGTGTGGGCAACGGCCTCCCCGGCCGCATCCCGTTCGTGGAGACGGACTTCATCTTCACGGCCATCGCCGAGGAACTCGGGCTGCTCGGCGGCGCCGCGATCATCATCGTCTTCCTGGTGTTCTGCCTCCGCGGCCTCGCCACGGCGTCGCGCGCGCGCTCAGATGTTGCGGCTCTCGTCGCGGTGGGCCTCGTGGCGACGGTCGGCCTGCAGTCGTTCGTCATCATCGGCGGCGTCACGCGGCTCATCCCGCTCACGGGCATCACCCTCCCGTTCGTCAGCTACGGCGGCAGCTCCATCCTGTCCAACTTCATCCTGCTTGCACTCCTGCTCCGCGCGGGTGATGCGGCAACCGGCCGCGAAGCCGAGATCGCGGTCACGGGCGGCACGGGCCTGCTCGGACGCACCGCACTCGCCCGCCGTCTCGCCCGCGTGGCCGGCCTCGTGACCACGCTCATGGTGGTCCTCGTCGTGAATCTCACCCACATCCAGGTCGTGCAGGCAGATGAGCTCGCGGCGAACCCCGCTAACACCCGCGGACTGATCGCCGAGATGAGTCAGGAGCGCGGGACGATCCTCTCGGCCGACGGCGTCACGCTCGCCACCTCCGTGGCGAACGGCGAGTACTACGCGCGCACCTACCCGCAGGGCACGCTCGCAGCGCACGCGCTCGGGTACTACAGCACCACGTACGGCCGCTCGGGCATCGAAGCCTCCATGAACGAGGCACTCGCCGGCCAGAGCGACTTCGCGACCATAGCCGACATGATCGAGTCCGCTGCCGGCATGCCGATTCCCGGCAACGACGTGCGCATCACGATCCACAGCCGGGTCCAACGCGCGGCGGAAGATGCGCTCGAGGGCCACCGGGGTGCGATCGTCGCGCTTGACCCCAGGACCGGTGCCGTGCTCGCGATGGCGTCCTCTCCCACGTACGACCCCGGGACGCTCGGAGACGACTGGGAGTCCCTCACCGCCACTTCGAGCGGCGCACCGCTCGTCAACCGCGCGAGCATGAGTCTCTACCCGCCCGGCTCGACGTTCAAGGTCGTGACGCTGGCGGCGGCGCTCTCAGCGTCTCTCGTGACGCCGGACTCCGTCTACTCCGGACCGGGTTCTCTCGTGATCGGCGGGGCGCCCGTCAGCAACTACGGCGGCGCGTCGTTCGGCACGATCACCGTCCGCAAGGCCACGGCATCGTCCGTGAACACCGTCTACGCGCAGATCGCCCAGGCGCTCGGCCCCAAGGCGCTCGTCGAGCAGGCACACGACTTCGGTCTCGGCACGAGACTCCCGGTCGACTTCCCCTCGGCGACCTCACTCATGCCCGACCCGCGGGAGATGACCGAGTGGGAGACCGCGTGGGCGGGCGTCGGCCAGCCGGTCGGTGAACACGCGAGTCCCGCCGGGCCACAGGTGACCGCGCTGCAGATGGCGCTCGTGGCCGCCGGAATCGCCAACGACGGCGTCATCATGCGGCCACACCTCATCGCATCGGTCACCGACCGCGCCGGCCGGATCATCACGCAGGTCTCGCCGCGTCCGTGGCGCACCGCCACGGACCCCGCCACCGCCGCGACGGTGAACGAGCTCATGGTCGAAGTGGTGCGCAACGGCTCGGGCACGCGAGCGGCGATCCCGGGCGTCACGGTGGCCGGCAAGACGGGAACCGCCGAGGTGAGCAAGGGCGCCGGGACCCACGCGTGGTTCATCGGCTTCGCCCCGGCCGACAACCCCCGGGTGGCGGTTGCCGTGGTGCTGGAGAACGCAGGCACGGGGGGCACGATAGCGGCTCCAGCAGCACGAAGCGTGATGGAGGCGGCACTACAGGCGACACGGTGAGACGCACGGACCGTCGCGCGGCGTGCAGTCACGCCAGCGCAGACGGCATAGGGTAGAATGAGGCGGGCGTTCGCGCCCGCACGGAGGCATGAGAGGTCGGGAGCTGTGGAAGAGATCACATTCGGGCGCAGATACCGGGCAGTCGAGAAGATCGGCTCCGGCGGCATGGCGGATGTGTACAAGGCGGTCGATGAGGTCCTCGGGCGGACCGTGGCGGTCAAGGTACTGCACGCCCGCTACGCCACCGAGCCGACGTTCGTGGCGCGCTTCCGTCAGGAAGCGCAGGCCGCCGCCAACCTTTCGCACCCCAACATCGTCAACATGTACGACTGGGGCCGCGAAGGCGAGACGTACTACATCGTCATGGAGTACGTCCATGGTACCGATCTGAAGAGCCTTGTTCAGAACCGTGGTCCGGTCGACCCCGTGAAGGCCGCCGAGTACGGAGCGCAGGTCTGCGCAGCCCTCTCAGTAGCGCACGGATACGACATCATCCACCGGGACATCAAGCCCCACAACATCGTGCTCACTCCTGAGGGCACGGTGAAGGTCATGGACTTCGGCATCGCGCGCGCCGGGAACACCACGATGACCCAGACGGGCTCCGTTCTCGGCACCGCGCAGTACATCAGCCCCGAGCAGGCGCAGGGCAAACACCTGGATCCCGCCTCGGACCTCTATTCCCTCGGGGCGACGCTCTACGAGCTGGTGACCGGACGACCGCCTTTCGAGGGCGACACACCCGTCGCCACCGCCCTCATGCAGGTGAACACCGAACCGGTGCCGCCCCGGCAGATTCGCGCATCGATTCCGTCGTCACTCGAGAGCATCATCCTCAAGGCCATGCGTAAGGACCCGAACGAGCGGTATGCGTCGGCCAACGAGATGCGTGACGACCTCAAGCGCGTCGCAGCGGGACTGCCGCTCGCCGCCGGCCGGGCGGGCGCCCACGCAGCCACATACGCTGCCGGGACTCCCGACGACGAGACGCGCGTCATGCCGACGCTCGACACCGTGGGTAACGGACGGCCAGGCGGCCGTCCGCCGGTTCGTCCGATTCCCGAGCGGCGCACGAGCCCGTGGGTGTGGGCGGGTGTGGCGGCTGTCATCGTCGTGCTGGCGATCGCCGCAGCGCTCATCCTCGACCTCTTCCCGGGCAAGGGCGTGGAAGTCCCCTCGCTCATCGGCCTCACCCAGGAGCAGGCGGACGCCGCACTCGCCGAGAAGGGACTCAACCTCGGCGAGGTCTCGATGGAGAACAGCACGGAGACGTCGGCAGGCATCGTCATGGACCAGAACCCCGACGCAGGCACGAAGGTGGCCGAAGGGGCTTCGATCAACGTGGTGATCAGCGCAGGCATGCAGAAGACGACCGTCCCCGACGTCGTGGGTGAGACCGAGTCCGCCGCCATCGGTCTCCTGCGCGCGAACGACCTCGAGTACAACCTCACCGTCGACGAGAACAGCACCGAGGTCGAGAAGGGCCTCGTCATCCGGACCGACCCCGCAGTAGGGGCCGAAGTTCCGGTCGGCACCCGCATCACCCTCTACGTCTCCCTCGGCATCGAGCAGATGAAGGTGCCCGACGTGACCGGCATGACACTCGCACGGGCGCGGGACACGCTCGAGGGTGAGGGCTTCGAGGTGAAGTCGAATGAGGCTTTCGATGACACCATCGCCAAGGGCAACGTCATCTCCCAGAGCCCGCCCGCCAATGTACTCGTCGAGGCCGGGGCGACCATCACGTTGGTCGTCTCCAAGGGCCCTGAGGTAGTCGAACCCGAGACCGCCGTGGTCCCGAGCGTCTACGGATTCGAAGAGGCGGACGCCCGCGACGCCCTGAGCGAGGCCGGCTTCACCCCGCGCGTCATCTACGTCGACGTGACCAATCCCGACGAGGACGGCAGGGTGGTCGGCCAGAACCCGATCGGAGGCGCCTCGGCCACAAAGGGTTCCGAGGTCGAAGTGAGTGTGGGACAGCTGACTACGGAGACTGACGACTGAACAGCGCCGCCCTGATCAGTGACACCCGCAACGAGAGCGCACCCTGCCGATGCCACCCGGGCATGCGCTCTGCTTATTACTGTCCCCCCGTCGACTGTGGCCTCCGTGCCCACTGATCACCTCGAACCCTCCCCGGTCCCCCTTCGTCCACCGTCGGCCTGATACGCACGACCCCTCGTCCCACCCCCTTCGTCCATGGCAACCCTTGAGAGTCAGAACACCGATTCGGCAGAAGGGCCCGGAATGTTGAACACGATCGACACCAGCATCACCCTCGCGAACGGCGTCAAGATGCCCCGTCTCGGCCTCGGCACGTACCGGGCGAATGCGGGAGGTGAGGTGGAGGCCGCGGTCGTGGCGGCTCTGCTGGCCGGCTACCGGAGCTTCGACACGGCGTCCCTCTACGCCAACGAGCACGGCGTGGGTCGCGCTCTCGCCGAGAGCGGTCTGCCCCGCGAGGAGCTCTTCATCGCGAGCAAGATGTGGAACGACGAGCAGGGCTACGACGCCACACTCGCGGCGTTCGAGGCGAGCATCAAGCGGCTGCAGCTCAGCTATCTCGACCTCTACCTGGTCCACTGGCCGATGCCGCAGACGCCGGAGACCTGGCGCGCCATGGAGCGCCTCCTCGAAGAAGGCGCCGTGCGCGCGATCGGCGTGTGTAACCACCTCCAGTATCACCTTGAGAAGCTGCTCGCCGGAGCCGATGTAGCGCCGATGGTGAACCAGTACGAGATGCATCCCTGGCTCACGCAACTCCCACTGCTGGACTACTGCCAGGAGCGCAACATCGTGGTCGAGGCCTGGGCTCCGGCAATGCGCAGTAAGGCCGATACGGTCCCGGAGCTCGTAGACATCGGCGCACGTCATGGGAAGACCGCAGTGCAGGTCGCCCTCCGCTGGTCGCTGCAGAAGGGCACCGTCATCATCCCCAAGTCAGTGAACGCGAGACGCATCGACGAGAACGCCGACGTGTTCGACTTCGTCCTCAGCGACGAGGAGATGGCCCTCATCGACTCCCTTGACCGTAACGAGCGGTTCGGGCCGCATCCGGACAGCTTCGCCGCCAAGGCATAGTCCCGGCTGCTACCCGCCCGTCTGCGCACTCCAGAAGACAACGGGGTCGGCAGCCGGGTCCGGCTCGGCCTCGTCACCCCCGAGGTGCTGCACGGTATCCGCATACGCCTGCGTCATGCGCTGCCGATCGACGGCGCTCACGTGAGCGTACGTTGGGTCGGTGAGCGCGCGCGCGATCGGGAGGATCCGGTACAGGGCACCGGAATCACCCGTGCTGTCCACCCAGGTGGGCACGTACTCGACCCGCACCAGGGATACCTCGCCCGATCTGAGGTTCTTCGAGAGCGTGAGCGAGACGATCACGCCCGCGTCACGGAACCGATCCCGCTGGCTCGACACGAAGTTGCCGAGTGAGTGGATGATGAACGCGTCACGAGTGGTGCCGTCTGGCCGCTCGGCCTGCACGACCTGCATCGGCTGGATGACGTGCGGATGGCTGCCGAGGACGATGTCCGCCCCCGCCTCGACCATCGCCAGCTCGAGCGCTTTCTGCGATACCGACGGCTGACGCTCGTACTCCACACCATTGTGGACGCTGACGATCACGACATCGGCACCGTCGGTGCGCGCGCGATCGATGTCGGCGGTCATGGCGTCACGGTCGATCACATTGACCGCCCAACGGCTGCCTACGGGCGGCGTGAGACCGTTCGTGCCGTAGGTGTACGCGAGTATGGCTACCGTGACACCCTCGACGTCGCGCGTGAGGACAAGCCCGGCCTCCTCGGCGGTGCGTGCGGTTCCCGTCGTGGCAAGCCCGATGCGCTCCAGCGTGTCGCGCGTCGTGATCAGTCCCTGGAGTCCCCGGTCGAGCGCATGGTTGTTGGCGGTGGTGAGCACGTCGAAGCCTGCCTCGGCGGCCGCCTCCGCAAACGCGTCCGGGTTGTTGAAGGCGGGGTAGCCCGAGTAGCCCGAAGCGGAACCAGCGAGCGGTGTCTCGAGGTTGCCGATCGCGAGGTCGGCACCGGAGATGATGTCGCGGACGGGTTCGAAGCAGGGGTTGAAGTCGTAGCCGTCGGCGGTCTGCGCGGCACTCCGCTGTGGGCCGTGACCCATAAGATCGCCCACTGCAAGAAGCGTGATCTCGACTGCGGGAGGCGCAGGCTCTGCGACTGCCCGCTCGGCAGTCGCCTCTGGCCACGTCACCGCCACGACCGGTTCGTCGGCCCAACCGGGGACGAGCGGTAGACCCCACACGATGACGCCCACCGCCGCCGTGACAGCGACGATTGCGCTGAGGAAGATGAGCGTCGCGGTCCTGAGTGCCCGCATCGTACTCCCCCGCTTCCGTCGGCCTGTGCGCAGATGTACTCGGATGGAATCGTTTCCTTCGTAAGCTTAAGCGGTATCATCGAGTCGTGGGATGCATCCCGGGGGATTCGTTGAAGATGAAGGGAATCTCTCCCTCTTCCATCACGGAACCTGCCGGGTAGGCGGCGCTGCCGCCTCGGAGACTGTCCGTAGCGAGAAGGAAGGGACGTGCACGATGGCTCAGATGTCCGAGAAGGTACAGGAGATGTTCGCCAAGACCCCGCTCGCGGTCGTGGCCACCGCCACAGCGAACGGCATACCCAACGCCGTGCCGATCGCGATGAAGCAGGTCATCGACGCGGAGACACTGCTCATCTCCGACCAGTTCTTCCACAAGACCCACGACAACCTTGCCGAGAACCCCCGGGTCGCCATCACGTTCTGGGAGGGCAATGACGGCTACCAGATCAAGGGTTCTGTCACGCTCCAGGACAGCGGCGAGCTCTACGAGAAGACTGCCGCATGGGTCGAGGAGGCCGGCAAGGCGATCGGCGCTCCTCTGAAATCCAAGGGCATCGCTGTCGTGAAAGTCGAAGAAGTCTACAGCATCGCCCCCGGCCCCCAGGCAGGCGCCCGGCTCGCCTGAGGCCCACGACGACCGGGGCGCTCCCCGGAGCCGCCCCGGTCCCGTCGGCAGGACACGCCGTCGCTCCCGCCGACGTCAGGTCGTCTGGAGCGCCGCCACGACGACGGCGACCATGACGACCGCAGCGAGCGTGAAGAGCGCGAGCATGGTTCCGTAGCGATGGCGCATCGTCACACCAATCCGAAGAGCTCGTAGCGTATGTGGGCTGTACTCACGCCCAGCTCTTGCAGCGCCCTGGACACGGCGTTCATCATCGGCTCGGGGCCGCAGACGAAGAACTCGGCCCTCTCGGATTCGATCAGGTGACGCCCCAGCACGCTCACGTCGATGAAGCCTGTCTCCCCCGCCCAGTCCTCGGGCGGATTCTCGAGCACAGGCACGAACGCCAGGTCGAGCCGCGCGGTGAGCTCCTCGATTTCCTCGGCGAACGTCATGTCCTCGAGCGTGCGCGCGCCGTAGAGCAGCGTGAGGGGGCGCCGGTCGCCTCGGTCGGCGAGCGTGCGCAGGATGCTCATCACCGGCGTGATACCCACGCCACCTGCAATGAAGATGTACCGCTCGGCATCATGACGGTCCACCGAGAACTGCCCGTACGGCCCCTCCACGTGTGCGATGGCACCGACGGGCGTCTCGCCGATCGTCGCCGTGTAGTCGCCGAGCTCCTTGATGGTGATGTCGATGCCGTCCTCGTGCTCCGACGACGAGGAGATGGAGAAAGGGTGCTCGGCCATGGCAAAGGGCGATGCCCCGAGGTGGAGCCACACGAACTGCCCGGGATCGAAGCGCATGGGTCGTCCGCTCGGCTTGAGCGAGAGGGTCCACGCGCTGCCGCGCTCCTGGCGCACCGCTTCCACACGCCACGGACGCCAGGTGAGCAGCCACGGCTTGATGAGGCGCGCCCAGGCGAGCACGGCTATCCACAGCGCGACGTATGCGATCCAGAGCGCGCGCTTCACCGGCGTGGTCACGTAGTAGCCGCCGACCTCGATATGCCAGACCGCCGCGCCCAGCATGAC
>CAYMSA010000035.1:11244-16522 GCA_964392965.1 uncultured Coriobacteriaceae bacterium | reverse complement strand
GACGCGATGCTCGTGGTGCGCACGGGCGCGCTCGGCCGGACCACGCACCTCGTACCGCGCGCCAAGGTGCAGCGGGCGACCGCGTCAGCCAGCTGGTTCCAGCGCCGCGCCCGCCTCGCGTCCATCGCGGCATGGACGGCCTCGGGCACGGGCGGCAGCCGCACGCACCTGCGTGACCTCGACGTCGAGGACGCCGCCGGGTACCTCGCCTGGATCGAGCCGAGGACCGCACCGGCGGCCCCCGCTGGGGAGCCGAACGCAGAGGGTTCCGCCTGATGCGACGGTTGTGGCGATGCGAGTTCGGGTACCCTACTGCTTAGTGGCTCTGGCGAAGGGACTCGATGAATGGACGCATGGGGTTGGGCGTGGTTCGTGTTGGCTGCCATCCTTCTCGTGGGCGAGATCGTCACGGCGGGCTTCTTCCTGCTGCCGTTCGGCATCGGCGCGATAGTCGCCGGCATCTTCGCCTTCTTCGACCTGGCACTCGGGTGGCAACTGGTGGCCTTCATCATCGTGTCGGGCGTGGCGCTCTTCAGTCTGAGGCGCTTCTCCGACCGGGTCACGCACGAGCCTCCGGTGAAGGTGGGCATCGACCGGCTGCTCGGCCGTGAGGGAACGGTGATCGACGCGATCGAGGGCTCGCGGGGTGGCCGCGTGCTCATCGACCGTGAGGAGTGGCGCGCCGATGCGGCCGACGGGATGACGATCCCGGAAGGCGCGAAGATCGTAGTGGACAGAGTCGTGGGCACGCGGGTCATCGTGCATGCGGCATCCGACGATAAGGAGTGAACGTGGAAGGTCTCGGCTTCTTCTTCTCAGTGCTCATAGTCATCGCAGTCGTCCTGTTCTTCTGGGCGCTCTCGGGCATCAAGATCGTCCGCCCGTACGAGAAGGGCCTCGTGGAGCGGCTCGGCAAATACCAGCGCACCGCCGAGTCAGGTCTGCACCTGATCGTGCCGGTCATCGACAAGCTCACCAAGGTGGACATGCGTGAGAACGTCGTGGACGTGCCGCCACAAGAGGTCATCACCAAGGACAACGTCGTCGTCACCGTGGACGCCGTCGTCTACTACGAGGCCACCGACCCGGTGAAGCTCGTCTACAACGTGGCCAACTTCTACATGGCGGCGACCAAGCTCGCGCAGACCAACCTGCGTAACGTCATCGGCGAGATGCAGCTCGACGAGTCGCTCACGAGCCGCGAGAACATCAACGCCACGCTGCGCCAGATCCTCGACGACGCCACCGACAAGTGGGGCGTGCGTATCGTCCGCGTGGAGCTCCAGCGCATCGAGCCGCCGATCGACGTCACCGAGGCCATGCACCGCCAGATGAAGGCCGAGCGCACCCGCCGCGCCGTCATCCTCGAAGCCGACGGCGACAAGCAGGCGGCGATCACCCGCGCCGAGGGCTCCAAGCAGTCGGCGATCCTCGAGTCCGAGGGTAAGGCCGAGGCCATCAAGCGCGTGGCCGAGGCCGACAAGTTCCAGAAGCTCACCGTGGCCGAAGGTGAAGCGCTCGCCATCAAGAGCGTCTTCGGCGCGATCCACGAGGGCGATCCGACCAACGACCTCATCGCGATCCGGTACCTCGAGGCCCTCAAGGCCATCGCAGACGGACCGGCCAACAAGGTGTTCCTGCCGATGGAGGTCTCCGGGATCATGGGCAGCATCGGCGGCATCGGCGAGCTGTTCAAGGAGAAGAAGGCCGAGTAGACGGTCTGCCCCGCAGGGGCCTCCGGACTCGGACAGTCCTCGTACCGCGAAGAAAGCCACCCGCTCGGGTGGCTTTCTTCGCACTGCGGAACTCGCCGGGCGACCCCTGCGGGGCAGACCGTTTGCATCAGAGGGAGATGAAGATCAGGCCGTCGCGGGCGGATGCGGGGTAGGTCTGCACGTCAGCACCGGGGTGATCGGTCGTGCCGGTGCGAACATCGTAGCGCCAGCCATGCCATGGACAGATCACCTCGTAGCCATCGAGGGTGCCACCGTCCAGCGGGCCGAAAGCGTGCCGGCACACGTTGGAGAGCGCGAAGAACTCATCGCCCACCCGGGCAAGAGCGTACTCGCGCGCTTCGATGCGAACCCGCTTGATCTGCCCGGGCGCGATGTCGGTGACCCGGCAGACCGGCACGTCGACAGCGGCCCCGGGGGCGGCCTCGGCGATCACGCCCATGAGCGAGTCACCGTCCTCCACATCCTCGCGGATGAACAGCCCGCACCAGCACTTGCGCATGGCCGCGAACTCCCGGGCGTGGAACGGGATGCAGGGGCAGACGATCTTCGCGTCCTCCTTGGGGTCACCGGAGCGTAGACGACACGGGCAGTACGCGTCCCCGGCGGTGTCGATGATGCCGAGCATCGAGGTCAGCGCCTCGTCGACGAGCGCCACATCGGTGTTGAGCTTGTATCCGTACCGGGCCACGAAGGGCACCATGTACGCCTTGAGGTCGTCGCTGGTGACGTCCGGCCCGAAACGCCGGCGGACGGGAGCGTCCTCGCGCGCGCTCATAGCCCCAGCAGCTGCTCGAGCCGTGCCTGGTTGAAACCGACGACGACGTCGCCTCTGATCACGATCACGGGAAAGCCGAGCGAGCCCGTGAGCGCCCGCACCTCTTCGATGGCACGCTCGCGCGGGTCACCGGTGAGCAGATCGACCTCGACGACCTCGTAGTCGACCTTGTTCTCGTCAAGGAACGCCCGCGCGCGCCTGCAGTGCGGGCAGGTGGAGAGTGCGAACACCTTCGTGGTCATGAGACTGTTGTCCATGGGACTCCTCCGGGCAGACGGAACGGATCAGGCCTCTGTGGTGGGAGCAGGCAGCGGCGCCGCCTCGGCGTGCTCCACCTCGATCTTGCGCCAGTGATAGATGTAGAGCGGACCCGCGATGAAGAGCATCGCGGCGTTACCGACGAGACTCAGCACCGCATAGCGCCGCGTTGACGCCTCTATGCGCGCCTGCTCCTCGGCCTTCATCTTCTCCCACTCTTCCTGTGTGTACAGCGGCTGCTTGTCCTCGCCCACAGGGACCGGCTCCATGCTCGCATAGCCGGGGTCCGGATAGACGAACTCGACGATTCCCCGCACTACGCCCACCGCAGCCACGATGACCATGATCAGCGTGATGAGGCACACGAGGTACAGGTAGATGTTCCGCAGAGACCAGCGGTCTTTCGTGACGACTCCACTCTTGGCCATGGCGCCCTCCTTCAACCGGGGTTCCGATGGAACCCTCACGGGTACTGTTCCCAGAATCTCCTGCCGTGGCGCCGGGAGCGACGGGACGCTACAATCCTCGCATGTCCTCAGACCTACCGCCACAGGTGCCGTCGTGCGCCTGATAATCCTTGCATCGGGATCGTCCGGCAATGCTGCCCTCATCGAGGACGGTGGCCGCGTCGTGCTCGTCGACGCCGGCATCTGCGCCCGGGAGATCGCCCGACGCGCGCGTGCTGCCGGCCTTGACGAGTCGCAGATCGAAGCGATCCTCATCACGCACGAGCACACCGACCACATAAAGGGGGCGCGCGTTCTCTCCCGCAAGCTCAACGTGCCGCTCATGGCCACGGCCGGAACACTCCAGGCGGCGGCCACGCCGTTTGCTGATGTCCCGAATCAGATCGCCATCGGCCGAAACGATTCCTTCTCGCTCGCGGGGCTCACCGTGCGCTCGTTCGCGACGAGCCACGATGCCGCCGAGTCGGTGGGCTTCACGTTCCAGAACCGACGCGGCGCTCGCATCGGCATGGTGACCGACACCGGCACGATCACGGGCGAGTCGCTCGACGCGCTCGCTGGCTGTCACGCACTCGGCATCGAGGCCAACCACGACGTCACGATGCTCGAACGCGGCCCCTATCCGCCGTTCCTCAAGCGACGCATCGCAAGCGATGGCGGTCACCTCTCCAACGCAGCTGCGGCCGGTGGCCTGGGCGCGCTCGCATGGAAGGGACTCTCGCACGTCTTCGCGCTGCACATCTCGGAGAAGAACAACACGCCCGAGGCCGCGTCGCGCGCGCTCAGGCGGCCGGTGGCGTCGCTGAGTGATGTGACGATCGAGACCGTCGTGCGAAACGAGATCGCCGGCTGCTCGCTGTAAGCAGCTGCAGGAGCCCTCAGTACTCGATCCCCCGCCTCGCCGGAACACCCTGGTCGAACGGATGCTTGACGACCCGCATGTCGGTCACGAGGTCCGCACGCTCGATGAGCGCCGGTGACGCCCCACGCCCGGTGAGGACCACCTCCACCCACGGCTCACGTCCGTCGAGCGCGTCCAGGACCTCGGCCTCGGCGACAAGCCCGTAGCCCATGGCGACGTTGATCTCGTCGAGCACGAGGACGTCATAGGCTGTCGAGGTGAGCGCGTCGAGCACCCACGCCCACGCCTCGGCCGCCGCCCGGCGGTCCTCGGCGGTGATGCCCGCGCCGAGGAGTCCCGTGGATGCCCGCGCCGGTCGGACGACGGTCACGCCGAGCCGCTCGAGCTGGCCGAGTTCGCCGGACGGGTCACCGCCCTTCACGAACTGCACGAACGCGACCCGGAATCCTGCGCCCACAGCGCGCACGGCAAGGCCCACGGCCGCAGTGGTCTTGCCCTTGCCCTCGCCTGTGTAGACCTCGATGAGTCCGCGCTCGAGCCCGCCCATCATCACTCCTCCACGTCAGGTCCGTCATCCGGAAGATACCCCTCGAGCGCTGCGAGGACGCCGTCGATGTCGTCGGCGGAAAGCACCCGGGCGCCGCGCGAGACCGCCCCGGCGAACAGGCCCGTGGCGACGCCAGCCGAGAAGTCCCGCTCGGCGGTCATCTCGCCCGCGAAGAGCAGCGGCACCCCGGCGTCGACAGCCGCCCGCAGGTTGGGGACGTTCGAGCGCCCGAACGGCGTGGGGCACACCACGATCGCCGCGCACGTCGCATACGCGACGCGTACCCGCTCCTCGGCGGCGGCATCCACCTCGCCGAACGCAGGGAGGTCGATACGCGATGCGCCGAGTGCCGCGGCGACCGCCTGATCGACATCGCCGAGGTTGAGCGCACCCGCCTCGACCGGACGGCCCATCCGGACGAGGCGGCGCATGAGGGGCGCGCCCGAGCCTGAGCCGCACACGAGGCCGACCGGCCGACGGCTGGAGCCCTCGGCGCGGGTTGCAGCCTGCAGGTCCTCGTCGCGCATGAGCGGCGTGACGCCCACCGCGCCCGTCACGGGATCGACGCGGACGATGGAGCGCACGCCGAAGACGTCGGCCACCGTGGCCGCCGTGAGCGCCTCGCGCGGCGGG
>CAYMSA010000035.1:0-11144 GCA_964392965.1 uncultured Coriobacteriaceae bacterium | reverse complement strand
TGCGGATTGCGCCCCATCTCGACGAACGCGCGCGCCGAGAAGCCCGGCGGCGCCAGGACCGACTGCGGCACCACGCCGACGAGCCGCGCCCGCTCGCGGCCGGAGAGTCGCTCGACGGGCGTGCCATCGCAGAGGATCTCGCCCGCGAAGATGTCGGCGCCGCCCGTCACCGCGCGCACGAGCGTGGACTTGCCGGCGCCGTTGGGGCCGATGATGCCGAGGAACTCGCCGGGCGCAACCGCGAAAGACGCGTCACGCACGACCTCGCGCGTGCCGTAACCGGCGGTGACCGAACGGAATTCGAGCAGCGGCCCGGTCATCGCGGGCCTCCCGTGCGCCGCAGGAGCCAGACGAAGAACGGCCCACCGGCAAGCGCCGTCACGATGCCCACCGGCAGCTCCACCGGCGCGATGACCGTGCGTGCCACGAGGTCGGCCACCACGAGCAGCACGGCGCCGGTGAGCGCGGAGGCCGGCAGCAGCAGGCGGTGGTGCGGGCCGAGCACCCGGCGCACCATGTGCGGCGTCATGAGGCCGACGAAGCCGATGAGCCCCGACACGGACACCGCACCGGCCACCATGAGCGACGCCGAGGCGAGCATGAGCCGCTTCACACGCTCCACCGGCACGCCGAGCTGCCCCGCGCGCTCGTCGCCCAGCAGCATGATGTCGAGCTCACGGTGGCCGAGCATCGGCGCAACCGCTCCGATGACGAGGGAGACGACCGCCACGGCGACGTGCTCCCACGAGCGACCCGAAAGCCCGCCCATCATCCAGTACACGACGCTCTGCATCGATTCACGGTCGACGACCATAACGAACGATGTGATCGCCGAGAGCGTGTAGGAGATGGCCACGCCCGCAAGCAAGAGCGAGACGGGGTCGACCCGCCCGCTCCGCGACGCGAGACGGCTCACGAGCGCCACGGTGAGGATCGCCGCCACGAACGCACCCGCGGTCACGCCCAGGGAGCGCGCGAGGTAGCCGGTGCCGACGAGAGCGAGCATGAGCGTCGCTCCCAGGCCAGCACCCGAAGAGACGCCAAGCACGTACGGGTCCGCGAGCGCGTTGCGGAAGAGCGCCTGGTAGAGGGCGCCCGCGAGTGCAAGTGCGGCTCCCACGGCGGCGGCGAGCGCCACCCGGGGAAGCCGCAGGTCCATGACGATCGCGTCGGCCATACCGCCCGGCTCACCGGCGAGGGCGCGGCTCACCGCGCCCGCGACCTCGGCGGGCGAGACACGCACCGCGCCGAGGCCGACGCCCGCGAGCACCGCGACCACAAGGGCCGCGACGAGCGCGAGCAGGACCGGCGCCGCCCTCAGGTGGCGCGCGGTGTCATGGGTGTCACTCGGCGAAGGCATCAGGATGGAGCGCCTCCGCGATCAGCCGCACGCCCTCGGCCACACGCGGACCGGGGCGGCTCACCAGGTTGTCGTCGAGCACGTACACACGCCCGGATGTGACGGCCGCCAGGCTCTCGTAGCCGGGACGGCCGGCCAGGTCACCGGGGTCGCTCATCGAGCCGAGCGTGGCCAGGTAGACCTCGGGGTCGGCCGCTACGAGCTGCTCCACCGAGTACGCGACGTAGCCCTCCTCGGTGACGACGTTCTCGCCGCCCGCGGCCTCGATGAGGTCGTTCAGCAGCGTGCCGCCGCCCACCGTGAAGAGCGGGTTCTGCGCGATCTCGAGAAAACAGGTGGCGGGGGCACCTTCCACGCGCTCGCCGATGTCCTCGATCTGCAGACGCACGGAACCCACCAGCTCATCGGCGGCGGTAGGCTCATCGATCACCTGGCCGACGAGCCCGATCGAGGCGTAGAGACCCTCGAGGGATGTGGGATCGACCGCGAGCACGACGGCGCCAAGCGCCTCGAGGCGCTCGATGACCTCGGCCTGGATGCCAGTGGTGACGAGTACGAGGTCGGGCTCGACGGCCGCAACGGCCTCGATGTTGGGCTGCGCGAAGTCACCGACCTTCGCGAGGTCAGCGACGTCAGCGGGGTAGTCGCACTGTGCGGTCACGCCCACCAGGCGGTCGATCGCGCCGAGCGCGCACACGATCTCTGTGTTGCCGGGCGTGAGACTCGCGATGCGCTCGGGGCGCTCGGCGATCGTCACCTCGCGGCCTGCGTCGTCGGTGACCGTCAGCGGATAGGCCGTCGTCGCTGCTGCCGCCTGGCCGGTCCCCGTCTCGCTCTTGGCGGGCGCGCCGCCACAGCCAGCCGTCACGAACATCGCCAGCATCACGGCGATGACGGCGACGAGCACCCCCGCCTGCTTCCATGCCTTCTGATACCGATACACGTCCATTCCTCCTTCTGTCTCCTGCCCGCACAACTGCCGAAGGGCTGGCGTCCCCCGGAAACCAAGAAAGCCCGGGCCGTGTGGCTGGGCCTTCGGGGTGCCGGGGAGCTGTCGGAGCGCTCGAGAGGAGCGTCGCGACCGCACCTCGTCCCACGAAGGTCGTGTCGCCAAGGTGCAGGCAGGTCTCCTGGCTCCGGAGCCCGTAGGCTCCGCTACAGTGGCGGGTCCGCGCCGGCATCTGACCGGCTTCCCTATTCTCCCGGTTGCCCGGGCACCTGCACCGTCTTCGGTTGTGGCCCCATCATAGCCGCCGCGCACGCGGGTGAGAAGCGACAGGAGAGACTCGGTGATGCCCTTGCGCGACCGAGAAGGTAGAATGGATCCACGTGCGCCATCAGCCCCACCGGGCATCCGTCGCAGACGCAAGAAGGGCAGGCATGGACATCTTCCAGAAGGCATGGGACTACACCGAGGCGCAGGATGCGCGCGAGGGTGGCTACTACCCGTACTTCCAGGTCATCAACTCCGAGTCGGACTCGTGCGTCCGCATCGGCGATCGCGAGCTCGTGATGCTCGGCTCCAACAACTACCTCGGCCTCACCACGCACCCGCACGTCCGGGAGCGCGCCGCCGAGGCGCTGGGCGCCTACGGCACCTCGTGCACCGGCTCGCGCCTGCTCAACGGCAACCTCGACATCCACATGGAGCTCGAGGAGCGACTCGCACGCTTCGTCGGCAAGGAGGCCGCGCTCGTCTTCTCGACCGGCTTCGGCGCCAACATCGGCACCATCTCGGCAATCGTCGGCCGGCACGACACGGTCGTCATCGACAAGGACGACCACGCGAGCATCTACGACGGCTGCAAGTTGAGCTACGGCAAGGTGGAGCGCTACGAGCACAACGACGTCGAGAGCCTCCGTAAGGCCCTCGAGCGCGCGCAGAACCCGCACGGCGGCATCTTCGTGGTGGTCGACGGCGTCTTCTCGATGGAAGGCGACATCGCGCCGCTTCCCGAGATGCTGCCGATCATCCGCGAGTACGGCGCCCGCATCATGGTGGACGACGCCCACGCCTCCGGCGTGCTCGGCCCGAGGGGCGAAGGCACCGCGGCACACTTCGGCCTCACGGACGAGGTCGACCTCATCATGGGCACGTTCTCCAAGAGTTTCGCCTCACTCGGCGGGTTCATCGCCGGAGACGCGCAGGTCATCGACTACGTGCGACATAACTCGCGGCCGTTCATCTTCTCGGCGGCCATGGCGCCCGCAAGCGTGGGTGCGTGCCTCGGCGCGCTTGACGTCATGGAGACCGAACCGTGGCACCGCGAGCGCCTCTGGAAGACCGTCGAGACGATGCAGGCCGGCTACCGGAACCTCGGCTTCGACACGGGCACGAGCGCCACGCCTGTCATCCCGATCATCCTGGGCGAGGAGACGCTCGTCTTCGCGTTCTGGAAGCGACTGCTCGAAGAGGGCGTCTTCGTGAACCCCGTGCGACCGCCGGCAGTGCCTGCCGGACGCGCGCTCATGCGGACGAGCTACATGGCCACCCATACCGAGGACCAGCTGGCGTTCGTGCTCGAGGCGTTCGGGCGGATCGGCCGCGAACTAGGGGTCATCGGCGGGTAGGGCGCTTGCCCCATGCCGCCTTTCGCCGCTTTGAGAGTACTCGCACGACGTCGTCCATAGCGGCGACCGCGGCGGCCTCACCGGCGGCTATCGCCGACGGCGCTGCCAGGAACTCGAAACCGGTGATTCCGGTCACGTCTGGACGGATCACCACGTCCGCCTCGGCTTCCGACGCTCGCGAGAGCTCACGCTCCGTGATCTCGACGACCGCTGTCATGATGTCCAGACTGGACGACCCGCGCACGTGTGGCTGGTCGGCGTGCAGAGCCGAGTTCAGCAGCCGCAGCAGACTCGGCTCCCGCCCCTGGGCGCCGTCGAGCACGACCGTTCCGGATCCGGCGACACTCACCGCGATCACGACCTCGGCTCCGAGCGAACGTGCACACGCGACGGGCAGCGGCTCGGTGATGCAGCCGTCGACGTAGAGCGCGTCGTCCAGGCGCACCGGCGAGAAGACGAGCGGCACCGAGATGCTCGCGCGCACCGCCTTGACGACATCGCCTGAGGTGAACCACACCGGCTGTCCCTGCGCCAGATCGGTCGCCACGCAGCCGAAAGGCACCCGCATCTCCTCGAACGTGGCGGGCACGTGCTCGGCGATGAACGATTCCACCCGGTCACCATTGAGCATACCGCGGTTGCGGATCGAGATGTCTGCCAGCGCACGCAGGGAGCGGACGTCGAACCCGACGGCGATCTCTTCGATCTCGGCCGCCGTGAGGCCTGCTGCGTAGAAGGCGCCGACGAGCGCCCCCATGCTCGTGCCGGTGATGATGTCAGGCTTGACGCCGGCGGCCTCGAGCACCTTCAGCACACCGATGTGCGCAAGCCCGCGCGCCGCCCCACTCTCCAGAACGAGCGCGACGCGCGGCGCATGGAGGCCGAACATGGTCGCCTACCGCTTCTCGGCGCGGGCGAGGCGCAGTCCCTGCCTCGTCGACGAGATCAGGAACACGACGACGAGCGCCACGGCGATGATGATGCCGATGATGTCGAACGGCCTGAGACCCCAGGCGAGCATGTCCATGAACCAGTCCTCGGCGAAGAAGACCGCCATGTTCACGACCGCGATGATGATGCGCAACTCGGTCGGACCGAACCTGCCGTACGAGATCTTGAAGAAGCCGTCCACCGCCGTCATGAGGTAGACGTGCACCGACATGAGCAGGTAACCGATGAGCGCGAACGCCGCGATGTCGAGGCGCAGATAGGGCGAGAGCCCGATACCGATGATGACGAGGAACTCGGCCACCGAGTCCACGGTGTGATCGATGTAGAAGCCGAACTTGGGCCGCTCGACCTTACGGTAGCGCGCGAGCGTGCCGTCGAGACTGTCACCGTACCAGCTGAGCAGCAGGCCGAAGTTCACGAAGAAGAGCCACCAGGGACTCGCGTTGCTCAACCAGTAGCCGACGAAGCACACGGCCGAACCGAGCACGCCGATACCCGTGAGGATATCGGGATTCATCCACGCCGGCGTCCGCTCGGCGAGCCACGCGAGCGCCCGCCGCTCGACCGCCGCGGTGAACGTCGTGTTAACGCGTTTGTGTTCCGAGATATCGTTGTCCGTGCTCACGTGAGGTTCTCCTGTCGCGCATCGCCGTCATCGTCCGGGCCGTCGTCGGCGCGGGCCACACCCGCGCCCGGTTCCCGGACCGCATCATCGGCGTCCGTTCGCTCGCCTCCGGCGCGGCTGGCGCCGTCCACACGTCCTCCGGCCAGAGAGGGCCACACGATGTGCGACATCGCCCACTGGCTCGGATCCCGGCGGATGACATCCTCGGCGATGGCCGTGCACCGTTCGGCGTTCAGGCGCAGTGTCTCCGGCGTGATGCGGTCGCCCTCCATCACGATGGGGTCCGAGGCGTAGAGATGGTACCGGCCGTCGGGCATGCGCGGCGCGCACAGGAGCACGACGGGGACCTGCGCCTTCATGGCCATGCGCACATGCAACAGCGGCAGCGGCGCCTCGTGGCCGAAGAAGCGCGGCTCGATCTTGTCGGGCTCGGGCATCGGCCAGTCGAGACCGGTCACTACCGAGCGCCCCGCGGCGAGCCCGCGCGCGGCCTGCTTGAGCGAGTCCACCGAGATGGGCGTGACTTCGATGTCCACGCCCCGCCGCAGCTCGTTCTGCCACTGGTAACCGCCACTCGGGTCCGGGACCGACAACACCTGCGGGTACCAGCCGTTGCGGCTCAACACGCGCGCGATGAGATCGAAGTTGCCGTAGTGGATGGCCGCGACGACGAACGGACCGTCCTCCCGCTCGGCGCGCAGGAAGCGCTCGGCACGCTCATCGAGCACGACGAGCGCGTCTTCCCGTTCGGGTCTGCCGAGTGCATTGTAGAGCTCGTAGGGGAACCGCCCCATCATCAGGATGTTCTCGCGAACCGCCCGGTCGAGCGCCTCACCGGCGAGCGTCATCCCCGAGACGACGTACTGGTTCAGGCGGCAGCTCTCAACGAGTGCGCTCGTTCCGCGCGCGAGTCTTCCGGCCGCTACTCGGAGCACCGCGTCCGCCACCGGACGTGGTGCGATACGTGCCGCCCGCAACACGAGTTCCATGTTGCGACGGCTGGTCCCGATCGATGCGATTCCCCGTGAGTCAGTCATGTCGATGTCAAGTATACCAGTCGCCCCGCGAGTGCTACGCTGATTCCCGCTTGACTCACGAGGAGGCCTGGATGTCCCACGCATCGACCGCTGGTTCACCGACGCTTGCCGAGCACGTCACCGTGACCGAGATACCGTTGGGCGACCCGCGGATCGAGGACTTCGTCGCCTTCCACTGGAAGCTCTACCGGGACGACCCGCACTGGGTCCCGCAGCTCAACGCCGACCTCCTCGGCAACCGGCTCCTCGGCATGAAGGGGCTCCTCACGCCCGCGCATCCGTATCACGAGACGGCACGGGCGACCCACTTCCTCGCGTATCGCGACGGCGAGACCGCAGGGCGGGTGTCGGTGGTCGTGAACGAGCGCTTCAACGAACACTACGGCCAGACGTACGCGTTCTTCGGCTTCTTCGAGGTCATCGAGGACTACGAGGTGGCCCGTGCGCTGCTCGACGCCGCGGCCACGTGGGCACGCGCGCAGGGAGCGACCGTGCTCCGGGGGCCGGGCGAGTACTCGAACGCCACGCACGAACGCCAGGGATGTCTCATCGACGGCTTCGACCAGGATGTGTACGTGGAGCACACGTACAACCCGCCGTACTACCGCGAGTTCATCGAGAGGTACGGCTTCCAGAAGGCGATGGACTATCACTCCTACCTCATCGACCTGACGAAGCCGGTCACCGCACGCCTGCACCGGATCGCCGAGGGCGTGCGCAGACACCGTGACATCACCACCCGGTGCGTCGACATGTCGAAGTTCACCGAGGAGATCAGACTCGTCGTCGAGATCTACAACAAGGCCTGGGCGAACAACTGGGGCTTCCTCCCCATCACCGACTGGGAGGCCGACGCGCTTGCCGAGACCTTGAAGCCGATCATCGATCCGGGCCTGATCCGCTTCGCCTACTACGAGGGTGAGCCGATCGCTGTGCTCGGCGCCTTCCCCGACCCCAACGCCGCGCTCCAGCCGCGCTGGAAGTGGTACGGGAACTCCGATCTGCCGAGGCTCGCCCGGCTCATGGCCACGCGCAAACACATCAAGCGCATCCGGCTCATCTTCTTCGGCATCGTCCCGGGCTACCGGCGCCTCGGCACCGACGCGCTCCTTTACGAGGAGGTGTACGCCCACACGCGGACCAAGGGCTACACCGAGTGTGACGTCTCACTGCTGCTGGAGACGAACGACCTCATCATCCGCGCGGCGGAAAGCATGGGCGGCGAGCGCACCAAGACCTGGCGGATCTGGGACCTGCCGCTCTAACGGCGTGACAGCGCTGCCGTCGTGAGGGCGCTCGCCACCGTAGCCATGTACTGCAGGGCGGGCGAGATGACGATCATCAGCACGACCCAGCCGACGGCGGACGCGCGCGAAGTGTAGAGCATGAGCGGGATGCCGAACTCGGTCGCATCCACGGCGGGGTCGAACGCCACGGGGACCATCGGCCCCCAGAGAACGAGCATCACGAGGAACGTCACACCCGCGAGCCCGGCCGACGCGAGCGCGATCGTGCGGGCGGTCTCTCCCGTGAGCTCCACGATGCCGTGCCGACGCGCCAGGCGCCAGCCGACCGGGATGCCCCACAGGATCGCGAAGACGGGCACGCCCATCCCGAGGCCGATGAAGAAGACGTTCGTGAGCGCCACGACGATGGCCGGAAGCACGCGCTTCCAGAGCGGCGGGAGGGGTATGTCCCCCGGTGGCAGGGCGCTCATGGCAGCGCCACAGAGCAGCCCCACCGGACGGCGTCAGACACCGGTGGTCATCCCCCACTGGAAGCCCATGGCGTGCACACGGTCGATGACCTCATCGGGCGTCATAGCGCCCGTAAGCTCCTCGGTGATGATGCGCACGGCATCTTCGAAAGGCTCCCGGTGCGCCTCGTGAACGGTGTGGAACACGAGGAGGTCCACGCGGGCCAGTTGCGCGGCGATCAGCTGCAAGAGCGACATGAGGACCCGGTCGCCGCCGAACACGCCACAGCCCCAGTAGCCGGTGTTCACGACCGTAGTGCCGACGGGACCTGCCAGGCGCATCGACTCGGCAACCGCGGCACGGAAGCCCGTGTACGCTGTGGCGAGGATGCGCTCGATAGTTGCCCGGTCGTACGGACCCACGCCGTACGACGGCGCGGCGATCGCGATGAGGTTCGTGCGGGTGCGCGGATCGACGATGCTGGTGGCCGCCCGGACCGCCTCAACGGGGGCCGCCGAGAACTCGTTGCCGTACAGCCCGCGCGGACGGCCCGCCGCGGCATCGGGAGCGATGTCGACGGTGCAGCAGCGAGGGGCGCCCGAGACGAGCACCGGCGTGGGTACGCCGGCCTCCTCGGTCAGCGGGACGTGTCCCGACGCCCGGAGCGCCTCGACAAGCGCGCCGAGGGTGGGGTGCTCGGCGGTCTGCATCTCGTCCTGGGCGAAGAGGCCCGTCCCGTACCCGTAGAAGAGCCGGGCGTCAGCGAAGTTCACGTGCCACTGCACGGTGTCGGGCCCGTGGTCGATCGGCTGGTAGTCGTACACCGTGGGCTTGACGCGATAGCGGTCCAGGACGCGCGTGGGACGCGCGATGGACGGCAGGTAGAAGAGCGGCCACCGCACATAGCCGAGGAAGCCGTCATCGATACAGCCGTCGGGACACGCGATCTCGTAGACGGCCTGCTTGTTGGGGTGGCGCATCACCGGCCGGTGCTCGGTCATGAGCGTGCGGATGTCGAACGTCGCTCGCTCGAGCGGCTTGATGCCCATGGCGCATCACTCCAACTTCTGGTGCGAACTGCTTCATGCAGTTCATACCCCTCGGCTATGCAGGGTTCCGGTCGCGACTCGTTGCGGGCAGTATAGCGGACTCCCCGCCTCAGACTCCACAGGCGGCAGCTCCAGAGGAGTACCTCCTAATACCTTCCATCTACCCACCGCACGGAGGCCGCCGGTCGCGGCATCGGTGCGGGAAGCGAGATCGCCGCTCACCGTGCTCACGGTGACGTTCACCAGTCGCTTGCGCCGTCAGCGAGCGTTTCGCTGCTCTGGCGGGCATGAGGTCTCAGACTGGTATCACACAGGTAGAGGTGTCGACACAGGTGACGTCGACCGAACCGAAGGGTGGTGGGTCCGCGATGAGCAAGATGGATATCCACAGTGAGGAGTACCTCAAGACGGTCATGAGCCGTCAGTTGAGGCTCTCGGTAAGCATCGCGAGCGTGTTCGTACTCATCATCGTGATCGTACCGCTCCTCAACAAGTTCGCCCCGGACCTCATGGGCACGCCGTTCCTCGGCTTCACGCTGAGCTGGTTCGTCCTCGGGTTCGGCATCTTCCCGGTCCTGATCCTCCTCGCGTGGCTCTTCGTCCGCCGCAGCAACGACTTCGAGGACGAGGCGGTCGGCATGGCCGATGTGACCTCGCTCCCAGGCTATGTCGGGCCGGCCGCCGGCGCCAGTCGACCTGAAGGGAGCACGCCATGAGCAACGTCTCGATCATCCCCCTGATCTTCGTCGTCGGGATCGTGCTCGCGACGATCGGACTCGGCCTGTGGGCCACCCGGCTCTCGCGCACGACGTCCGACTTCTACGTCGCCGGTCGCGGCGTGAACGCCTTCTGGAACGCCTCGGCGATCTCCGGTGAGTACCTCTCGGCGGCATCCTTCATGGGCATCGCCGGCATGGTCATGAAGTTCGGCTACGACGTGCTCTGGTACGCCGTGGGCTACGCAGCCGGGTACGTGTTCTTGCTCCTCTTCATCGCCGGCCCGCTGCGCCGTTTCGGCGCGTACACGATCCCCGACTTCGCCGAGGGCCGCTTCGACAGCAAGGCCATGCGCAAGGTCGCCGTCACGCTCGCGCTCGCCATCAGCTTCTTCTACATGATGCCACAGATGAAAGGCGCCGGAATCACGCTGGCCCAACTGCTCGGCTCGCCCTACTGGGTGGGCGTGGCGGTCGTCGGCCTCGTCGTCACGGCCAACGTCGTGCTTGGCGGCATGAAGGGCATCACGCTCGTCCAGGCGTTCCAGTACTGGGTGAAGATGTTCGCCATCTCGATCCCGATCTTCATCCTCTTCACCGTGTACGGCGGCTATGCCGAGAATGTGAGCCGGGCGGGAGACCTGTTGCGCACGGGCGCGGACCAGCAACTGGTGGCCTCGGCGGACAACGACAGCCTCATCATCGCCGAGGACCGACTGGTCACCTACTCGGCCCAGGCCGAACTCAAGTTCGGCGGCACGGAGGCCACGATCATCCCGTCGAGTGACACGGCGGCCACCGTCGTCACCTACGGCACCAAGGGCGAGGTGCTCGCCAAGGAGGCCGTGACACTCGCCGCGGGCGAACCGTACACGTGGGAGAAGACCGACGCCGAGCCCTCGCAGAAGATCGTCTTCGCCGAGAAGACCGCAGTGACGCTCGCGGCCGGCATGACGATGCCCAACGTCGTCTCAGGCAACAAGTGGCTGTCGCCGTTCGGCCCGTTCACCAGCAAGTACGTCGACCCGCTCGACGGCAACTCCGTCGACTGGGTGCCGCTGCTCTACACGTACTCGCTCATCATCGCACTGCTGTGCGGCACTGCCGGGCTCCCGCACATCCTCGTGCGCTTCTACAC
>CAYMSA010000034.1:15821-17721 GCA_964392965.1 uncultured Coriobacteriaceae bacterium | reverse complement strand
CGTCCGGGGCGGGCCCTCGGCATGAGGACCCGCCCCGCTGGCACTCCATCTGGAGTCGCCTGTCGTGGTTCGCACCCTACCCGCGAAGGCCGGGTGCGCTCTCGATCCCACGGCGAACGGCGAAGTCGCCCTCGTGGTTCACAACCGCCCAGGCGGTCTTGGTGGCAGGATCCACTCCGTACGTGCCGAGTGCGTAGCCCTCGCGCCACGGCCCCTGCACGTACGTCTTCTCGCCGCCGAAGTTCTTGTCGACCGCGTTGACCCAGGTGCCGTCGTCATCGAGCGTCGCGATGCCGAAGCGGCCGTTGCCGAGCGACTGAGACCGTCGCTGGTCGTAGTTCATCGAAAGCACGTAGGTGTCGGCCTCGTCGGTGCGATCGGCACCGGGGAGTTCACCCGTAAGGTTCTCGTCCCACAGCGAGAGACTGTTGGCGATACCCCAGATGCTGAGGATGGCGCTCGCCGCGTCGTCGTCGGCTGAATCGGCGTTTGCCCAACCGGTGTTGACCGTCTTGACCAGTGCGCGGTTCGCCAGGTCCGTCTCGGTTCCGGCGTTGACACCCGCGAGCACGGCTGCGCGTGTGTCGCCGAACGAGTCCTCGACCGCAGTGTACGAGTCGCCCTGCGCGATGACGAACTCCTTGCCATTGAGGCTGTAGCCCCACGCTTCGCGCTTGAAGAAGACAAGGTTCGCGGGCGTGGTGACGAGGTCGATATCGCCGTAGTCGACACCGGTGCTCGCGGCGTAGTACTCCACCGTGAGACGCGGGCCGTCCACGGTGACGATGTAGTAGCCGATCGTCCAGAGCTCCTCGGCGATCATCTGCTCGAGGGTGCGCTCGTTGTACATGGAGTCGTTCGACGGCCGCTGCGGGATGTAGAACTTGTAGCTGTTCGAGGAGCAGATGAGCTGCTTGACGGCGCCGCTCAGGTCCGAGTTGGCGATGATGGAGCGATGGTGCATGTGGTCGTGCCCACCCATCTGGTACCGGACACCGTACGTGTCCAGGATGCTGATGAACTCGTCACGCCACTCCTGGTTGTCGTTCGGATCACCGCCGAAGAGGCAGTCACGGTGGTTGCCTCCGGTCAGGTTCTTGTGCGACAGAACGAACGCGTGCGTGTCAGCATCACGCTCGGCAAGCTGCTGCTCGATCCACGGAAGCTGGTCGATGATGTTGTTGTTGGAGCTGCCGAGGTAGTCCGTGTTGTCGGTCCGCTTGAACTGGTCGAGCATCACGAAGCGCACGTTGCCGAAGTCGAACGAGTAGCTCAGGCCGTTGAGCGTGGCGAACGGGCTCGAGAACGCCGTGGCGCCCAAGACGTTGGGGCCCTCGCCGAGCATCTGCGGGAAGAGCGTCGGCATCTCGGCCGCAGCGATCGCGCTTGCCTCATGGTTGCCGCGAAGCGGGTAGAAGCCGATGCCGGCATCGTAGAGCGACTGCGCCGCGGCCGCGCGCACGGGAAGCGTGCGGGCGGTGGAACCGTTGGGGCTGTCCGTCTCCTTGTCGACGAGGTCGCCCACCTGTATCACGAACTTCACCCCTTGCGCTATGAACTGCGCGTTCAGTGCCTCGATGATTCCGACGGCGCAGGTGCCAGGGTTCTTGCCGTCGAGGTTCGCCTTCCACTGCGTGTCCGCCATGACACCGAACTTCCACGCCTTGCTCGACGCGCGATACGGGGCAGCGAAGGCGCTCAGCGGCGCCACGAGCCCGGATGAGGTGGCCGCGAACCCGGCCAGCCCGAAGGCGCCTATCTTGACGAAGTCCCTGCGATCGATCATTCGATCCCTCCTGATGTCTCGACGGCGGTTGCCGCGACAAGCCTGCCAGGAGCGGAGGCGCGAATGGTTGAAGCGGTGTAAGGAGAAGCGCAAGACTTTGTGACCTTGCCGAAG
>CAYMSA010000034.1:4857-15721 GCA_964392965.1 uncultured Coriobacteriaceae bacterium | reverse complement strand
GATCTCCGAGGAGGTCGGCCCCGTGATCGCCGGCGCGTTCAAGAGCGTCAGCGAGAAGCTGCGGGGCGCCGCCGAGCGCATCGAAGAGAAGGCGGGTCCTGGGGAGGCAGAGGAGGCCGCCGCCGCCACTCCGGATGCCCCTGCTCCAGTCGCACAGGACGCCGAGTCCGAGACCGACGCCCTGTAAGGCCAATGTGATGTGGGTGGGCGCTAGAGCCCACCCACGTTGTCCTGTATGAGCTCGAAGCGCTCGTTGCCCGGACCGCGGAAGAAGAGGATCCGGACCTTAAGGCCGGCGTCCCCGCAGCACGCGAACACCGAGGCGTCTTCGGCGTCCAGAGCGTACTCGCCGAACTCGAGCGCCGCGTCGAACGGGCCCGCCTCGATGGCGACGCCATGCTCCTCAAGCCGCCTGACCGCGGCGTCCATGTCGTCCACGCGGAGCGCGATGTGGTTGAGGCATGAACCCGCTGCGGCGACCGTGTCCTTGTTCTCCTGCTCGAGCAGCTCCACCGCCACGCCGTCGGCGTTGCGCAGCCAGGCCATCTTCAGCGGCTTGTCGCCTTCCATGGCCACCGTGGAGAACAGGTGCCTGAAGCCGAGCACTTCCTCGTAGAAGCGCCTCGACGCGTCGATGTCCGCGCAGTAGACCCCGAAGTGCTGCTGACCCAACCGCATGACTCGCTCCTTCCACTGTGCGTCCCGGCCGTGAACGCCAGGTCGCTGTCGATGTGACACGCGATCCACGCGACGAGCGTATGCTGGCCCTCGAGCGACGTCCATCGGGCGAGATGCTGTATTCGGGGTCCATCGGCACACGCGCGTACACCTCACGCGACCATCGGCCCACGCGGTTCTCGGCCGAACCTCATACTCCACGCCATACGCGCGAGAGCGACGTCTCGGTGAGGTTCTCAGCGGGTGCCGCACCGGATGGCTCGCGGAGGTGAGTCTCATGCGGATGCGCGGCGGGAGGCAGTGACGCCCTCCCCTCGACCCTGCTACAATGGTCGCCGTTTCACCGTGCGGAGAGTTGGCCGAGTCGGCTGAAGGCGCTCGCCTGCTAAGCGAGTAAGGGGCTAAGAGCCCCTTCGAGGGTTCGAATCCCTCACTCTCCGCCATTTGACAACTCGCGCGTGTCAGTTCAGGATACTGAAGCTCACATGTGCATGTGCGCCCTTAGCTCAGCCGGATAGAGCGTCTGACTACGAATCAGAAGGTCGGGAGTTCGAATCTCTCAGGGCGCGCCACACGATCTGCCGAGGCCTCGTCGAAACCGACGGGGCCTTTTCGTCGTCTGAGGGGATGAAGTACACGGAAAGTTTCTGACGTCGCCCGGGCTTGCGAAGCACTCTGACATGGAGGTATGTCATGAACACCCGGATTCTGCCCGCACTCCTCACCGGCGTCCTCGTGGTGGTGCTCGCCGGCTGCACGACCAGGGTCGTCACCGAGGGAGGCGACAAGCTCTACACCGTGACCGCCTCGGGCACGGGCACCACGTCTGCTGCGCCCGACCTGGCGCAGATGTACTTCGGGGTGACGATCATCGACGCCGATGCCAAGACGGCGCTTGCCAGCGCGGGAGACGCCGCCGAGGCCATCACCGACGCGGTGAAGCAAGCCGGTGTCGCCGCTGAGGACATCCAGACCGCGAACATCAGCGTCTACCCGCAGTACACGTACGGCGAGGGCAGAGCCACGACGATCTCGGGCTACTCGGCAACGGTGCAGGTGCGCGCGAAGCTCCGCGACTTCGCCACAATCGGCGACGTGATCACTGCGGCAAACGCTGCAGGTGCTAACGAGATAAGCGGGCCCACCTTCACGCTCTCCGATGACGCCACCGCGCGTGCCCAGAGCATAACCGCCGCCGTCGAGGATGCGAGGGCCCAGGCGGAGACGATGGCCTCAGCCGCGGGCAAGAGCCTCGGTGAGGTCGTGAGCATGAGCCAGACGGGCGTGACCGTGCCGGTCCTGTACGGCGAAAGGGCAGCGTATGACACGGCGCAGTCAGCCGTGCCGGTCGAGCCCGGAGAACTCGACGTGACTGCGAACGTGACGGTCGTGTTCGAACTCAAGTAGTATATGGGGGACAGGGTGCCGCGAGCACACGCAGACCCCCACCGCAGCTGAAGGCGGCCCCTTTCGGGGTCGCCTTTTCTGTCGGACAGGATCCCGCATGCGATTCGGCACTGACCGCGTCGGCCACGCTGACGCCTGACACGCACGCACAGCCGCCACGACAGGGCACTCGGCCATCGGACGAACGGAATCTCGGTACGAAGCTGTAGCCACATCGCGTTGCATGGAGGGATGGTGGGCATGGCGGGGTGGAGCAAGCGGCGAGGCATCGGAAGACGCTCACGCGGCTGGCAGGAGCCCGACGTTCTGGACCTCGGAAGTCACATCCGGGATGCGACCGCCCGGACGACTGCCAATGTCGGCAAGTACCAGCGCGATGAGGATGTCCCGACGCGCCGCTCGCGCAGCGGTTCTACCGACGAGGCGCCCTCCCCTTCCTCTCGGGCAGCGGCACGTGAGGCACGTCGCGCATCCGGCGACTGGGGTCACGACGCTTCCTGGGAGACGGCACAGGAGTTCGCGACGACCGCCGGCCAACCCGCGGAGGAGCGGCCCTCACGCGACACCGGGAGCGAGCGGTCCCGGGGGCGTTCCCGCGCGACCGCCGAACGGACCGCGCCCCGCGAAGCGCGGGGGGGCTCCTCGCAGCGGGCCGCCGGACGGACGGACCGCCCCCACAACTCCCGCGCTGCAACAGGCGGACGCCCCCCATCGCCTCCTCGTGCACAGCGCCCGCCCAAGACCCCCGGCAGTCGCGGCGCAGGAAGCGCGCTCGCGCGACTCGGCCTCGTGGTCGTCCTCCTGGCGGTCGTGGCGGTCGGCGTCTTCATCTTCACCCGACCGGCCTCGGCGACCATCATCGCCACGCCGGGAGATGCCTCCATCACGTTCGACGGCTCGGTCGTCGGCACGGGCACGCTCGAAGTCGAGGACCTGAAGAGCGGCACGTACATGGTCGAGGTCTGCCGATCCGGCTTTGCCACCGAGACGGCGACGATGGAGATCGCGCGCGGCAAGAAGGTGCGCCTCGAGTGCGCGCTCACCCCCGAGCCGCAGACGGTGAGCATCACCACCACACCCAAGGGCGCCACGTGCACCATCGCCCTGCCGAGCGGCGAGACGACCACGGCGGTCACACCGCTTGAGACCAGCATCCCCTCGGGAGAGATCACGATCACGCTCGACCTCGCGGGCTACAACACGTTTGCCCGCACGCTCTTCCTCGACTCGCCGCTGACACTCGAGTACAACCTTGACCCCGAAGGCCAGGTGCTCCACGGGATCGGTCTCATCACGACACTCGGCGCACCCAAGGGTGTCTCGGTGACACCGGACGGCTCCGAAGCGTGGACGAGCATCCTCGACGGGCCGCCGTCGATCCAGATCTTCGACCCGCGCACCGGCGAGGACCTGGGCGAGGTCGACCTCGGCGACCACGGCGCCGTGGAGGTCATCTTCAACGAGGCGGGCACGCTCGCCTATACGTCGCAGATGGAGACCGCTAAGTGCTTCGAGATCGACGTGAAGACGCACACCGTCTTGCGCGAGTTCGACGCGCAGAGCAGTTGGACGAAGTGGGTGGAGCTCTCGCCGGATGAGAAGATGCTCTACGCCTCCAACTGGTCGGGTGACGACGTGTCCATCATCGATCTGGCCACCGGCGAGCTCGTGAAGCGCGTCCGCGTCTCCAACACGCCGCGCGGCATGTATGCCACCGAGGACGGCAAGTACCTCTACGTGGGCGGCTTCGACAGCGGCTACCTCGACCGGATCGACCTCGCCACCTACGAGGTCACCGCGATCTTCAAGGACGGCGGCGCCCTCCGCCACCTCGTGGCCGACGAGGCCACGGGCCGCCTGTTCATCTCGGACATGGCCGAGGACGTCATCTGGGTGCACGACATGAAGACCGGAGCGACCACGAAGTTCGCCGACACCGACGAGAAGCCCAACACGATCGACCTCTCACCGGACGGCAAGATGCTCTTCGTGAGCTGCCGGGGCGAGAACAACCCGAAGTCGTACTACCTCGTGGGGCCCGAGTGGGGGTCGATCATCGTCTACGACACCACCACCGGCAAGCCGCTCGATGCGCTCATCTGCGGCAACCAGCCGACGGCACTCGATGTGAGCGATGACGGCGCGCTGCTCATCGGCAGCGACTTCCTCGACAACCGCCTGCGCGTGTACGAGGTGCCGGGTTACGAGACGTTCGCCGCAGCTGGCGGTGGCCGCTATGAGGCGCACCTCGCGGAGATCACGAAGTAGGCCCGGCGCAAGACTTCCGGCAGCCGTCTACCTGATCGACGTGTTCGCTGAGATCAGCCGACCGTCGGGCGTCACCTCGAGGACGAGGACGACCGCGCCGTCGCTCACGTACGCGTACCGGTAGCCGTATACGCGAGTCGTGAGTGCCACGTCCGGAAAGTCCTCGGCCATCTCGGACTCGACCGCCTCTACCGCCGAGCGTTCGCCCGCGCTTCGCGGCGCGGCTGCCGAGGCGACAAGCGGGTCGTCCGCCTCCCAGAGAAGCGAGCCGCTGTCGAACGGGCGGTAGTACGCGTACAGACTGTGAGCGATGCCGTCGGCACGCACCTCGCAGAGCGTAACCTGACCGTCGAGCTCCACGCTCACCAGATAGGCGACGAGCACTGCGGTGGCGTTCTCCACCTCCGGAGCCGCATCCGTTCCGGCGAGCAGGGCGGCCGCGTCGTCGACGAGCCCGGGCAGCATGCCGAGCGCCGCACTCTCGCCCGGACCGTCCGCCGTCATCGTCTCGACCTCGGCCGGAACGAGGTCTGCATCGGCCGGCTGCGCGGGAGCGGGCGTCGTGGTCGCATCACTGGAGGCTGCGTCGCCTGCGTCCGACCCGCATCCACCGAGCGCGCCCACGAGCAGTGCAATCGCCAAAGCGCCCACGACCAACATCCATCGCCGAGGACTCCCCGGACCTCGCATCGTCCTACTCCTTCTCGGAAGCCACGGGCACGATGAGTTCCTGCCCGCCCATGTACGGCCGGAGCACTTCGGGGATGATCACCGAGCCATCGGCCTGCTGGTAGTTCTCGAGTACGGCAACGAGGCAGCGCCCCACCGCAAGCCCGCTTCCGTTGAGCGTGTGCACGAGCCGCGAGCCCTTGAACTCGCCCGGGCTGCGGTACTTGATGGATGCGCGGCGCGCCTGGAAGTCCTTGCAGTTGGAGCACGACGAGATCTCCTTGTAGCCGTCGTAGCTCGGCAGCCACACCTCGATGTCGTACGTCTTCGCGGCGCTGAAGCCCATGTCTCCCGTGCAGAGTACGATCGTCCGGTATGCAAGGCCGAGTCGCTGCAGGATGAACTCGGCATCGGCCACCATGCTCTCGAGGGCGTCCATCGACTCCTCGGGACGGGCGAACTTCACGAGCTCGACCTTGTCGAACTGGTGCACGCGGATCATGCCGCGCGTGTCACGGCCGGCAGCCCCCGCCTCCTCGCGGAAGCAGGGCGTGTACGCGCAGTACTTGAGCGGCAGCTGGTCCGCCTCGAGCACCTCATCGCGATGGAGGTTCGTGAGCTGGACCTCGGCGGTGGGGATGAGGAAGAGACCCTCGAGCGTGTGGAAGAGGTCCTCCTCGAACTTGGGCAGCTGTCCCGTGCCGAGGAGCGTCTCGGCGTTGGCCATCGCCGGCACCGCCCACTCGCGATAGCCGCGTCGGCCGTGCGTGTCGAGCATGAAGTTGATGAGCGCCCGGTTGAGGCGCGCACCATCCGCGCCGAGGACGACGAAGCGGCTCTTGGCGAGCTTCACACCGCGCTCGAAGTCGATCACGCCGAGCGCGGGGCCGAGGTCCCAGTGCGCGACCGGCTCGAAATCGAACGCTGGAGGCGTGCCCCAGCGGCGCACCTCGGCGTTCTCGTTCTCGTCGCAGCCAACCGGGACACTCTCGTCCGGGAGGTTGGGGATCGTGAGCAGCATGTCCCGGACGGCCGTCTCAACCCCGGCAAGACCGCCTTCGATCTCGGCGATCTCGGCGTTGATCTCGCGCACTCGCTCCTTGGCCGCCTCGGCCTCGTCACGCGCGCCCGACTTCATCATCTCGCCGATGCGCTTCGAGAGACCGTTGCGCTCGTTCTGACGGCTCTCCACCTCGCCGATCAGGCGACGGCGCTCGTCATCGAGCGCAACAAAGCGGTCGAAGTCCCATGAGCCGGCCCGGGCGCCGAGCGCGCTCCGTACACCGTCGAGGTTCTCGCGAAGATGGCGCCCGTCAAGCATCGGTACCTCCGGGTGGTCGTCGTCCGGGTGGTCGTGGGCACGGGCACGCGTTCCGCGGGCCCTCCCCGGTACGCATGCGAGTATAGCGGACAGGACCGCCCGGAGACGCGGACGGACCGGCGCTGTCACACGCTCAGCACGCGACCGGCGACCGCCCGGCCGCAGTCACCGATCGGGACACGCGTGCGCTACTCGGGAAGATCGCTCGTGCAGGCTGGGCACTTCGTGGCGGCAAGCGGAATCGAGGTGGCGCAGAACGGGCACTCCTTCGTCGTGACCTCTTCCACGGCGGGCTTGCGCAACCGGTTCATGGCTTTCACGACCATGAAGAGCGCCCACGCCACGATGAGGAAGTTGATGATCACGTTGATGAACATGCCGTAGTTGAGCGTCACGGCGCCGGCCTCGGTGGCCGCCGCGAGGTTCGCGTACGGAGCCGCTGCGCCCGCCCCTTCCTTGATGAGCACGTAGAGCTGCGAGAAGTCCGCACCGCCGAGCAACGCCCCCACCGGTGGCATGATGATGTCGCTCACCAGCGAGTTGATCACCGCACCGAACGCGCCGCCGAGCACGACACCAATTGCCAGATCGACCGCGTTGCCTTTGACCGCGAACTCCTTGAACTCCTTCATCATCGACATAGGGTCCCCCTTCCTGCCGTCAGCCGTATGACCGGCAACTGATGCCGTGGTCCTGTCACGAGACTTCCCGCGCTAGGCGACCGGGTAACTCCCGAGCACCTTCACTTCACGCAACTTGAGCCGCAAGCACTCGAGAGCGAGCGCCACCTCCGGGTCGTCGACATGGCCCTTGAGGTCGACGAAGAACATGTACTGTCCGAGCTGACGCTTCGTCGGCCGACTCTGGAGCTTGGTGAGATCCACCTGTCCGTAGGCAAACTCGGAGAGGATCATGAGCAGCGCCCCCGGCTTGTTCTGGTGGATGAACAAGGCGAGCGAGGTCTTGTCGCGCCCGGTGCGCGGCCGGATGCCCCTGCCGAGGAGGACGAACCTCGTCTGGTTGCCCGGATGGTCGGCGATGTCGCCCGTGAGCACCTCGCCGCCGTACATCCGGGCCGCAAGCTCCGTGCCGATGGCCGCCACACCCGGCTCGGCGACGGCACGTTGCACGGCCTCGGCCGTGGAGTTGGCCGCGTAGACCGGCACGCCGGGCAGGTGCTTCGCAAGCCACAGACGGCACTGGCCGGACGCCTGCGGGTGACTCGTCACCGCCGTGATGTCGCCGAGGGTGATGCCCGGCGCTGCGACGAGCCGGTTGTGGATGTCGCGGACGACCTCACCCTGGATGGTGAGCCCGTCGCGCAGAGCGAGGCCGTCGAGCGTGGCGTTCACGCTGCCCTCGACCGAGTTCTCGATCGGCGTGAGCCCCTGCTCGGCGGCGCCGCTGATCACGGCCTCGAAGATCTCCTCGATCGAGACACATGGCATCGGCTCGACATCGGGAAGCTCGAGCGAGAGAAGCGCCTCCTCCGAGTGCGTGCCAGCCGGGCCGAGGAATGCGATTCTCATGATGGGGACTCCTTCTCGCGCGATAGTGGAAACAGTGTACCCTTGAGGCGGCGTCTGTCGGGAAGACGTCGTGCGAGAAGCTGCCGGGGCCGCACCGGACGCGCCCCGCCGATCCCGGAAGGACCTGACGATGGACCTCGAATCGCTGCGCACGCTGCTCGACTCGGTCGCCCAGGGCGAGACGCCTGCGGAGGCCGCCGCTGAGCGGCTCGCCCATCTGCCCTTCAACGACATCGGCGAGGCCAAGATCGACCACCACCGCTCGCTCAGGTGCGGCTTCAGCGAGGTCGTGTTCTGCGAGGGCAAGACACCCTCGCAGGTGAGAGCCATCGCGCGTGACATGCTGGATCACGGCGACGTGTTCCTCGGCACACGGGCGAGCGCATCGCACTTCCAGCGCGTCGCCCAGGTTGCCGCCGACGCCCGCTACTTCGAGGGTCCGCGCCTGCTCGTCGTTGACCGCCGTGCCGAGCGACCCGCCGTGGGGCACATCGTCGTGGCGAGCGCGGGCACCGCCGACTCGGACGTCGCCGAGGAGGCCGCGATCTCCGCCGAGGTGATGGGCAACCGCGTCACGCGCGTGTACGACGTGGGCGTGGCGGGCGTGCATCGCCTGTTCGCGCACGCGGACCTCCTGCGCGAGGCCAACGTGATCATCGCCGTCGCTGGCATGGAGGGGGCGCTCCCGTCCCTCATCACGGGACTCGTGGCATGCCCCGTCGTCGCCGTGCCTACCTCGGTGGGATATGGGGCGAGCATGAACGGACTCGCAGCGCTCCTGGGCATGCTCACCGGCTGCGCGTCGGGCATGGGCGTGGTGAACATCGACAACGGCTTCGGCGCGGCTGCGCTCGCAAGCCGCATCAACCGGATGATCGCCGAGGCCGGCGCGTCGCAGGCACCCGACAACGACGCCGACGCATCCTGCCCCGGAGCCGAGCGGTGATCGCGTACCTCGAGTGCTCCACCGGCGTCTCGGGTGACAAGCTCCTCGGCGCACTCATCGGCGCGGGTTTCGACCCCGATGTCCTCCGTGAGGCGCTCGCCTCAGCGGGCCTCGGGCGAGTGGCGGTCGACGTCTCCTGCGACTCCTGCGGCGCCATCGGCCTCTCCGTTACCGAGGAGTCGCCGCCGCATCGCAGCCCGGCAGACATCCGGGCGGCCTTCGAACGCGCTGCCGTGCCCGAGCCGGTGCGTACGAACGCACTCCGGGTACTCGAGGCGCTCGTCCATGCCGAGGCGGCCGTGCATGGCGTGCCCCCCGAGCGAGTGCATCTCCACGAGATCGGCGCGTCCGACACGATCGTCGACGTACTCGGCGTCGCGCTCGGCCTGCACACGCTCGGCATCGAGGAGCTCATCGTCTCGCCCGTCGCGCTCGGCAGCGGCACCGTCAAGACCGCGCACGGCCTGCTGCCCGTCCCCGCTCCCGCCACAGCCCGTCTGCTCGAGGGCGTCCCGGTCGAGCCGGGGCCGGTCGGCGGCGAGCTCACGACACCCACCGGCGCGGCACTCGTCGCCACGCTCGCCACGTCGTTCGGCGCACTTCCCGCGATGACGCTCCGGCGCATCGGCACCGGCCGCGGCACGCGCGACATCGGCCTCCCCAACGTGTGCCGGTGTTTCCTCGGTGACCGGCTGCCCGAAGCGGCCGATGACGTCGTCGTACTCGAGACGAACCTCGACCACCTCACCGCCGAGGAGATCGCCGTGGCCGCCGAACGGCTGCTTCAAGCTGGCGCGCTCGATGTCTGGCTCACCCCCATCGTCATGAAGAAGGGACGCCCCGCCACCCTGCTCTCGGTACTCGCACCGTTCGGAGACGCGGGTGACTTCGCCGGACGCATCATCGCCGAGACGGGCACGCTCGGCGTCCGCATGCTGCCTGCGGAGCGCCGAACCGCCCCGCGTGACATCGCCGAGATCGAGACCCCGCTCGGCACCGCACGCTTCAAGACCGCCCATCTGCCCGACGGTACGCGTGCACTCCGCGTCGAGAGCGACGACGCCGTGCGGCTCTCGGAGCTGCACGGGACGCCGGTGGATGTCATGGCGCGCAGACTGGAGGCCGAGGCCTCCCGCGTCACCGGCGTTCAGCCGATGCGCCAGCGCCCGTCCTCGGCGGACACGAACCCCTCGGCCTGAAGCGCTGCGAGCGCCGCGTCGACCCGCTCCTGCTCGAAGCCCACGACCGCCGAGAGCTCGTCGGCGGCACGTCCGCCCGGACCCGCCTCGCCGAGTGCAGCGAGCAGCCGGCCGCGCAGCTGGCGGTTCGACCCCTCGAAGCGCGACTGCCGCGTGTGGTGGGCGCTTCGCCGCGAGGGGTTCTCGCGGGTGGCCTTCAGGTGCGTCCCATAGTCCATCAGCGCCCAGAACCACTCGCGCGAGCGCTCGTGATCGATCGTCTCGGCCACGAGCGGGAGGAGCGCCGCGTCGGGGACACCCTCGGCATCGGCGAAGAACTCGTGTAGGTAGACGCTTCGCACGTTCGTCTCGATGAACGGCACGCCGACGTCGAACGCGAAGGCTAGTACCTGCGCCGCGGTGGCGCGGCCGATTCCCGGCAGCGCCATCAGACCCTCGAGCGTATCGGGCACCCGGCCCCCGTGCTCGGCGACGATCGTCTCGGCCGCCCGCTTGAGGTTGAGTGCCCGACGGTTATAGCCGAGGCCACGCCACACGCCGAGCAGCTTCTCGAGCGGTGCGCTCGCGAGAGCCTCCACGGTGGGGAACGCCTCCAGGAACTCTTCGTACTTGGGTACCACGCGGAGCACCTGCGTCTGCTGGAGCATCACCTCTGAGACGAGCACGCGGTAGGGATCGGTCGTTCGTCGCCAGGGCAAGTCGCGTCCCTCGCGGTCGTAGTGCTCCCACACCCGGGCCGTGAAGTCATGGTGTGCGGGCCGGCCAGCATCGCTGCGGCCACTCGCCGCGAGGTCCCGCGATCGACCGTCTCGCATCTCGCCACCGACCCCTGCCACGGCATCATCTC
>CAYMSA010000034.1:1943-4757 GCA_964392965.1 uncultured Coriobacteriaceae bacterium | reverse complement strand
TCCCGCGATCGACCGTCTCGCATCTCGCCACCGACCCCTGCCACGGCATCATCTCCGTTCCCGTTGCGTGCCCGATGTGGTATACGGTATGCCTTGCGGCTCACGCGTACTATCATGTCTCAGTATTCGTTTGCGGGGAATCGAGGTATCACGTGCCACCTGAAGAGTCCGCACCACTGCTCAGCATCGAGAATCTCCACGTGACCGTCGGCGAGCGCGAGATCCTTCGTGGCATCGACCTCACCATCGCGGAAGGCGAGACCCACGTCCTGCTCGGCCCCAACGGGCACGGCAAGAGCACGCTGCTCAACACCATCGTCGGTCTGCCAGGCTACACGATCACCCAGGGCCGTATCCTGTTCAAGGGCATCGACCTCGCAGGCCTCGAGATCGACGAGCGCGCCCGCCTCGGCATAGGGATATCCTTCCAGCGGCCTCCGGCAGTGCGTGGTGTGAAACTGCGCCAGATGATCGACGTCGCTGCCGGGAGGGAGCTGGAGCCCGAGCTGGTCGACGGCCTTCGGGACCGACTGAAGCTCACCCACATGCTCGATCGTGACGTCAACATGGGCTTCTCGGGCGGAGAGGCGAAGCGCTCCGAGATGGCCCAGATCCTCGTCCAGCAGCCGGACCTCGCCCTCTTCGATGAGCCGGAGAGCGGCGTCGACCTCGACAACATCGCAGTCGTCGGCGGCGCGATCAACGAGCTCCTCAAGAGCGGACTCGTCACTCAGCGCAAGCGCTCCGGTCTCATCATCACGCACACCGGTCACATCCTCGAGTACGTCAATCCCGATGTAGGCCACGTGCTGTTCCAGGGTCGCCTCACCTGTAAGGGCAACCCCTTCGACCTGCTCGACGAGATCGCCCGTAACGGCTACGAGAAATGTGCGGAGTGTTTCAAATGCCAGATACGCAACTGAGCGCGAGCGCGCTTGCGCGGCTCGAGGAGATCCGGGTGGCCGCCGAGGCCGCGATCGACAAGCCGGCTCCTCTCGGCCCTGACGTGGATATCACGCGGTTCAGAGAGGTCAGCGAGCAGGCGAAGATCGACTCGCTCGCATCTCTCGAGAAGCAGACCCGCGAGGCGGTCCTCCTCTCCGGTTTCGACACGAACGAGGAGAACCGGGCGGGAAGTTTCTTCCAGATGGATCGCACGCCCATCTACCGCAGCATCGAGAAAGCGTTCGACGACGCCATCGAGATCATGGGTTCCGAGGAGGCGCTCCAGCTCTACGGCGAAGAGATGCTCGAGAAGTACTGGTGGCGCGCCGTCGACCCCGGCAAGGACAAGTTCACCGCGCTCGCCGCGCTCCATCAGACAGAGGGCTACTTCATCAGGGTCAAGGCCGGACGCAAGGTCGAGCGACCGATCCAGTCGTGCCTCCTCGTGAGCGAGAGCAACGTCAGCCAGAACCTCCACAACATCATCGTGCTGGAGGAAGGTGCCGAGGCACACGTGATCAACGGCTGTAACGTGAGCACGGGCGTCACCGAGGGACTGCACGCCGGCATCTCCGAGTTCTACCTCGGCAAAGGCGCCAAGCTGACGTTCACGATGGTCCACAACTGGTCCGAGGACTTCAGCGTCCGCCCCCGCACGGGCGTCATCGTGGACGACGACGGCGTGTACATCAACAACTACGTGCTGTTGAAGCCCGTGAAGTCGATCCAGTCCTTCCCCGTGGCGCAGCTCGTCGGCGACCGCTCGACAGCGGTCTTCAACTCGATCGTCTACGGCCTCAAGGACTCGTACATCGACCTCGGCAGCGAGACGCAGCTCATCGGTAAGGACACGCGCAGCGAGGCCGTCGCACGGACGGTCAGCATGGACGAGTCGATCGTCTACTCACGCGGACGTCTCGTGGCTAAGACCGACCACTGCAAAGCGCATCTCGACTGCCGTGGCATCGTGCAGTCCCCGCAGTCGACACAGTGGGCGATCCCCGACCTCGCGAGCATCGGTGCGCCTGGTGCCGAGCTGTCACACGAGGCGGCCATCTCCCCCATCGCCGCCGAGGAGATCTACTACCTCATGACGCGCGGCCTTCCGGAGGACCAGGCGATCTCGATGATCACCCGCGGCTTTGTGAACATCGACATCCCCGGCCTACCCGACGCGTTGCGTAAGCAGATCGACCGTGCGATCGAGCAGACGTCGAAGGAAGCGATGTAGGGACACCAGCGACTCCTCGAAGCAGCCCCCGGGTACTCACTGCGGGTGGATCGAGGCGACACACGCTCACCTGAAGAAGCGCCCCGTCTGCTGTTGCAGGCGGGGCGCTTCACGATCAGGCGTTGTAGATGTAGTAGCGGCACTTGCGCGCCTTGGGACAGTCGGGAGGAACAGTGGCGACCGTATACGCCCAGCGATCCCCCTCGACGAAGCAGGTGCAGCTGACCCGGCGGTCCTGTTCGCTGAGGCGCGAGTCGTAGACGTCCTCGTCTTCGATCTGCTCGCGCCAGAAGAGACACTTGCGGTGTATGGGCGTGTAGCCGTCCACCGTGACCCTTTCATCCGTCATCCCTGGGACTGACGCCCCCATAGTAGCCGAGGTTGCCATCGCGCGCTGCGGCAAGTATGGCACGCTCCAACCCAACGGCTCCATCGGCGGAGACGACCCGCGCCTGGCGTCGTCGCGTTCAGCGCGTCTGCCCGAGCCGCCCCAGTGCGACTTCGGCGAGCGCACGGAGCTCCTCGGTGCCGAGCACGACCTCGCCGGTGTCCTCACGGAAGAACGTCGTGATGACGACTGCGATCTCGCCTTTCCGGAACCCGAAGATGTAGTGTACCGGCGAGACGTCCGGATTGGG
>CAYMSA010000034.1:0-1843 GCA_964392965.1 uncultured Coriobacteriaceae bacterium | reverse complement strand
CGCCCGTCTCGCGCCTCAGTACCGGTTGTCGTAGATCCTCGTCGCCTTCTTCTCACTCCGCGGCAGATCGCCGATGGCGACCGCTTTGGGAACGATCGTGAGACCCACCTTGTCCTTGAAGCGCTGCCGCACATTCGCCTCCACGCCCCCGCGGTGCACACCCTCGGGCGTCTCGAAGAAGAGCGTCATGATGTCCCGGCCCTCGAGGTGGTCGATCATGACCTGATACTCGCTCGAGGCGCCTTCCACGTCACGCAGGACCTCGTCGATCTGGCCGGGGAAGATGTTGACGCCCTTGACCTTCACCATGTCGTCGGTACGGCCGAGCACTGTGTCGATACGCGGATACGGCGAGCCGCACGCGCACTCGCCCGGCAGGAATCGCGTGAGGTCGTGCGTGCGATACCGGATGAGGGGAGCGCCCTCCTTGCGCAGCGTCGTGATGACGAGTTCGCCGACCTCGCCGTCGGCCACGTGCTCACCGGTGCGCTGATCGATGATCTCGAAGTAGACGTAGTCGTCCCAGTAGTGCATCCCGCACTCATAGTCGCAGCTGATGGCGATGCCCGGGCCGTAGACCTCGGTGAGGCCGTAGATGTCGTAGAGCTTCACGCCGAGTTCGTCGGCGATGCGGCGCCGCATCTTCTCGCCCCAGCGCTCCGAGCCGATGAGCGCGCGCCTGAGGTGGATTCGCTCCTTCACACCGCGCTTCTCGATCTCCTCGGCGAGCAGGAGCGCGTATGACGACGTGGCCGTGAGCACGGTGCTCTTCATGTCCATCATCATCTTGATCTGCTTGTCGGTGTTGCCCGGCCCCATCGGGATGACCATCGCGCCGAGGAGCTCAGCGCCGGCCTGGAAGCCGATACCCGCTGTCCAGAGACCGTAGCCGGGCGTGATGTGTACGCGGTCCATGTTCGTGACACCCGCCACCTCGTAGCAGCGCGCGAACATGATCGCCCAGTCGGCGACGTCCTGCCTGGTGTAGGGGATGATGATCGGCGTGCCGGTCGTTCCCGACGACGAGTGGATACGCACGATCTCGCTCTCGGGCACGCTCATGAGGCCGAGCGGGTACGCCCCGCGCAGGTCCTCCTTGTCGGTGAAGGGAAGCCGTTCGAAATCCTCCCACGTGTCGATGGCGTCCACATCGATACCCGCGAACTTCTCGCGGTAGAACGGGCTGCGTTCTGTGAGTCCCGCGAGCGCCCTACGGACCGACTCGAGCTGCTCCTGCGTCTTCACAGCGCCTCTCCTTCTCCGTAGCGCGCCCCGGCCCGCAGGGCGCACAGGTTCATCTCCAGGAAGCGGGCCGGAACGAGCTCCCGCAGTGCCGCCTCGATCTCATCGTACGACAGACCGAGCGCCCCCGCCGCCGCTGCGGCGCCGAGGAGCGTCGTGTTGAGGACCTTCGGCGAACCGCACTCGGCACACACGGCGTCGGTGTCCACCACGACGGTCGCCCCGCTGTTCGCACGCAGGTGCCCGATGAGCGTCGAGGCGTCGGCGACGGACGACGGCCGGACGGCCCCCACGGGCGCGATGGCCCGGGCACTCACGATCACGGTTCCGCCCGGACCCAGGTACGGCAGCGCCCGCACCGCCTCGGCCGGCTCGAAGCCGATGATCGCGTCGGCCGAGCCCCTCGGCACGAGCGGCGAACGCGCCAGGCCGCCGATGCGGATGTGGCTCACGACCGAGCCGCCGCGTTGCGCCATGCCGATCGTCTCGGCGGTCCTCACGGCCAGTCCGCCGAGGAGGGCAGCCCGCGCCAGAATCCGCGACGCCAGGATCGTGCCCTGTCCGCCCACGCCCGCGAGGACGAGGTTGCGAGCGGGCCGTG
>CAYMSA010000033.1:0-18105 GCA_964392965.1 uncultured Coriobacteriaceae bacterium | reverse complement strand
TCTTCGATGAGGTCGCCGTGCTCGGCCCAGCAGGGTGGGATCTCGCGGTGGTCGAGGCAGTAGCGGGTGACGAGCCACCGCACCCAGGTGTCGAGGGCCTCCCACTGCTCGGAGAGCTCGGGTTCCTCGAGGCGGGCCCAGTCGATGGGTCGGGGGCGGGTGCCAAGCACTTGGTCGACGAGCGCGTCGAGTTCCGCCCCGTCAGCCTCATACCCGGTGGGCAGCGTCGTCATGGTGGTCACCGTTGGGGGACGGGGCCGTAGGAGTTGAGCATCGGGTGGGCGGGCCGGGTGGGTCGGAGGGCGTCCTGCCGACGGCGGAGCGCGGCCTGCAGGTCGACGAAGGCACCGCCGGCGGCGACCCGTGCGGCCGGGATCGTCACGGTCGGGGTGGCGCGGATGGGGGCCGGTGCGGTGCGGGCTGCGGCGACGGCGTCGTCCAGGTGGACGATCAGTGCCTGGAGGTCGTCGGGGGTGGTGCGCCGCCACCCGTGCTCGGCGGTCTCGGACCGGTCCCGCACCAGCACGAGCCCGCGGGCGTCAAGGGCGGCGAACTCCCGCCGGAGGGCGGCGGTGATGGTCGGGATGGTCTCGGCGTAGGCCAGCAGGTGGGGGGAGGCGGCCTCCGCGGCGGCAGGACGGCCGTGCAGGGTGCGGAGCCCGGGGACGGCGATCGCGCCGATCTCCCTGGCTTGTGCGATGAGCAGCGGGGAGCCGGGAGTGATGCTCCCCAGCACGGTCTGATGGGCGGTGACCGCGGAGGCGAGGTGGTCTGCGTGCTCCTCCAACGCCGCCGCTGTTTTGGTGAGGTGGTCGGGGATCGCCGACACCTCGGCGGCGGCGGCCAGTGCTTGGGCGGTGGCGCGGGAGGTCTGAGCGAGCACCCGGGTCATGGCGAGCAGGTCGGGGATGGAGGCCTGTTCGAGGGTGAGGAGGTGGGCGAGGTTGGTGGCGGCGTCGGGCAGCCGGCTGGGACGGGGGACGGTGACGATGCCGGTGACACGGGGCCCGCCAACCGCAGCGATCGGCTCGGTGTCTCCGGCCGCGGCGGTGGCGAGGCGGGTAACTTCGCGGGCCTCGACGGCCAGCGACGTCGTGATGGTCCGGGCGGCGCTGAGGCGCCTGTGTTCCGGGGGTTCGGGGGGCAGGAGGTCGGACATTTTGGTGGCCAGGGTTTCGGCGAGGGCGGCGACGTCGCCGATCACGGCCCACGCCCGCTCCGGGGACGGGCGTCGGTCGACCTCCTCGGCCAGCGCGTGCCGGGCCTGGAGCAGCTCCACGACCAGGCCGCGCCACGCCTGGACTGCGGTGGTGACGGCGGCGGGGTGGTCGGGGCGACCGGCCCACCGCTGTGACGGGGCCGGACGGTCACCCGACGGGTCGTGGGGGTGGGCGAGCGCATTCAGATGGGTGAGCATCACCCGGACCGGATGCCGGGCGAGCTCCTCGACCCGCACCCGTTCGCGATGGTTGGGGTGGAACCCGGTGGCCACGGTACCGATCTCGGTCAGCAGCACCGCGGCGTCGCGCTGGAGCGAGGCGAGGGCCTCCCGGTCGACGTCGTCGCCGGGCCGTTCCACCAACGCCGTGGTGGCGTAGCGGAACGCGCGGGCGATGTGGGCGTCGTAGCTCACACCCCACCCGCCACCACGGCCAGGTCAGTGAGGGCAGCGTCGAGGTGCCGCACGGCCCGGGCGTAGGTCATGGCCCGGGCGACGGTGTCCGCGGTGGGCATGGCGTCGTGCAGCAGGGCCCGGGCCGTGTGCAGGGCGGTGGTGGCGTCCTCCGGGGTGGGGACGTCGTGCACGGTGGGTAGCTGGGCGGCCTCGTCGAGCTCGGCCCACGCGGCGCACACCTCCAGGGCGGCGTCCGAGGTGTGGGGGAGAAGGTCCAACGCTGCGGCGAGATGGCCGCGCACCACGGGGACGACCTCGATGGGGAAGCTGAAGTGGCAGGGGCTGGTGGTCAGGCCGGACATGTTGTCCATCGCGGGGGCTCCTCGGGCTCGGGGGATCTTTCCGTCTGGAGAGCGCCGTATCCGCGCACGGCGGTGTCACCCAGCACTGGGACCGACTCGACTTCCTCCGGCGCCAACTGCGCGCCTCTTCTCGCGCGTGGTTGGGGGGGTCAGCCCCCGAGGGACTCGGGGGGCAGCGTCATTCCGCCGGCCCCGGGTCACGCGGGACGGTAGAGGCATGACCCCTCAAACGAATGAGCTCACCGTCCCACCGGCCGAAACCGTCGCGGGATCGCGACCTGGACGCGACCCGGTCCTGGTCCACTACGGCAACCCCGTCCCCTTCTTCCTCCTCGCCACCGCGTTCCCGTGGGCCTTCTGGTTCGGCGCCGCGTATGTGTCCCGGCAGCCGGACCCGTCCCGGTTGTGGATCAGCGTCCTCGGGTTGGCCGGCCTGATCGCACCCGTGGTGGTCGCCTGGTGGTTCATCGGCCGTGACCCGGTGCTGCGCCGCGACGTCGCACGACGGCTGGTCGGCCGGGGCGCCTTGATCGCGTGGATCGCCGTGGCCGCGGTGTTCCTGCTGCCGGCGAGCCTCCTGGTGGCGACCGCGCTGTCGGTGCCGCTCGGCTACGATCCGGGTCAGTTCCAGCTCCGGGAGGGGTTCAGCTTCACCGCCGGGGTGGTGCCGGTGTGGATCGTGCTGATCGCCGCCTCGATCCTGGAAGAACTGGCGTGGCACACCTACGGCACGGACGCACTGGCCTCGCGGATGCGCGTGCTGACCGCGACCCTGGTGTTCACGGTCATCTGGGCGCTGTGGCACCTGCCGTTGGGCTTCATCGAGGGCTACTACCAGAACGAGGTCGCCGAGGAGGGGCCCCTCCATGTCGCCAACTTCGTGTTCTCGATGGTGGCGTTGCTGGTCCTGATGAACTGGCTGTACTACCGCAGCGGACGCAGCGTCCTCGTGGTGATCGTCTTCCACCTCAGCGCCAACTTCGGCAACGAACTGTTCCAGACCCACCCCGACACCAAGCTCATCCAGACCGCGCTCCTGCTCGTCCTGTCGGCTTTCGTGGTGTGGCACGACCGGCGCCTCTTCCTCACCACCCCGGAGCGACGGCCGACGGCGTAGCTCCGAACCGTCGCGGTCCGGCAGCGGACGCGTGATCAGTGGCGTGGTTCGATGATCGCTTCCGGCCAGTCGGTGGCCGCGGTGTCGGGGGTGGTGGGGGACTCGCGCAGGGTGTGGTCGAAGAAGGCCAGCTCCAGGCCGTTGATGATCTCGTGGCCCCGGCGGGCGTCGAGAGGTCCGGACCAGCCCGCCAGCCGGAGCGCGGGCGTCCAGGCGGGCACGTCCGTGAAGTCGAGGTGGGAGAGCGCGTCGATGCGGACGAACCAGGCCTGACCGGGCGCGTCCTCGACGACGGCGCGCTGGGTGTCTTGGTGCACCTCGATCTCGTAGTCGGTCCAGCCGCCGACGGCGTCACGCTCCCGACGCATCGCCTCCGCACTGCGGGTGATGACCATGACCGGAGCCTTCAACCCCGGCTCGGTGGTGGTCCGGGTCAGGGGAGCCTCGAGGATGAGCGTCGCGCGGATCCGGTCGTCGCGGGCGGACGCCTCGGCCACCGTTGACCCGCCCAAGGAGACGCCGGTCGCGCCGACACGGCTCAGGTCCAGGTGCCGGCCGAGCCCGGTGGCCCGGTCCTCGAGCGTGCTGAGGTGGTCCAGTGCCGAGGTGACGTCAGCAGCCAGGTAGGTGGCGATCCCGGTGGGAAGCACGTGACCGCGAACCTCGGGTGGCAGGGTCCGGGGTGCGATGCCCTGGTAGAGCAGCGGGTCGAAGGTGGGCTTGAGGCCAATCACCCGGGCGACGTGCCCGTCGGGGAGGGTGACGGCGGCGGAGGCGCCCGGCTGGTCCAGGGCCACAACGACGTAGCCGTGCGAGGCGAGCTCCAACGCCTGGAACGTGCTCAGCGCGCGGGAGCCCGCCAACCCCGTGCACGCGATGATCACCGGGTGGCGTCCCACAGCGGGAGTGGCACCCTCGAGGGCGGGCGACTTCGCGGTGCGCACCCCCGTCAACAGCCAGCCGGGCACCCCGAACTGGAGCGCAGCAGCGTCCGCGAAAGCGGGGTCGGTGAGGTACCGTGCCCGCGGTCCGGACGCCGTCGGGGAGGCCGGGTACCAGACCTGCGCCATAAGTGTGCGGCGGCGCGAGATGTCCGAGCTGGTGATCTCCGGCCGGGTCACGTCAGTCCAGGTCAACGTGGTGGTCCCGATCGCGTGTGGTCCCGTCGGGGGCGCGAACCGGGGCCGTGGCAACGCCCACCACGTCCCCGCGACCAGAGCAGCGACCAGGACGCCGATGGTGGCGATCACGACCCTCCGCCCACGCTGCATGGCACCACTATGCCGGGAACGCCCCACTGCCGAGGTGCAGGGAACATTCGTCACACGATCGATCCCCGTTGTCAGATGAACAGTGACAGTGAGGTGGTGAAGATCAGGATGTCCTGGCAGAGGTGGATGATCCAGGCCCAGCCGATGCCACGGGTGTCCTGGATCGAACGGGAGAAGCAGCCAGCCGAGAAAGCCGGCCATCAGCGCCCCGACCGGCCCGCCGGGGATGCCGAACCAGTGCACCGAGCCGAACACGAGAGCTGACACCCATAGCGCGTTGGGGGCCTACAGGCCGCGCATCGACTCCACGATCGCCCGCCGGGTGATGAGCTCCTCGGTCAGGGCGTTGGTCAGCGACAGCGGAATCGCGACGGCCAGTGCGAGCAACCAGGAGGACCACCCCACCCCGCCCAACTGGGAGCAGTACCCGAGGAACAGGAACACACGGCGGTCGCGTGAGCAGCGCCGCCGTACCGAGCACGGCCAGCGCCACTCCGATCAGGCTCCGCGTCAGGGTGGGGGTGGATGGAGCGGTTCGGAGCTGCAGGCCGGGTGGTGTGGTCATGCGGACTCTCCTTCGGGCGATGGTCGGGTCCCGCTGGCGACGACCACGGTGCTGAGGAAGAGGACGACGGCGACTGGGAGCCAGAGAATCCGCTCGAGCCAGCTCCGTGTGATGGTGTTGAGCACCACGGCGACCCCGCTCAGGGCGACGATCGCCCAGGTTGCTCCAGGAAGGGCGGCGTCGGGAAGTGGAGCCCAGACGCGATGTCCGGCCCGCCGTAGGATGACGAGACCGATCAGGGGCCAGATGACCACGGCGACCGCGCTGGAGACCCGGAGCTCGCGCGGGAGTTCGGCGGCGGCACCGCCGTAGGCTGCCTTCCCCCATGGCACCCCCAGTGCGAGCGCGAGCTGGAACAGCGCAATCGTGCCGCTCAACCCGGCCCCCACTGCGGCCGTGCGCCGTGCGGTCCGTCCCGGGCTCGTCCGCCAAGTTCTGGTCATCCGCCTGTCCGTCATGCGCCTGCCTGTCGTGACCATCAGCCATTTCCCTCTCGAGTGTGGGCGAGGTGTGCCCGGGCGTTCCCGATCAACGTGTCCAGCTCGCGTTCCAACGTGACGACGTCGACGCCGCGGTCGATCCCGTCCTCGTACGCCTCCAGCCCCTGCCACGCCACTGCGAGCAGGGCACCGCCCTGCGCGGTCAGGGACACCTCCATCGCCCGGGCGTCCTGCCCGCTCGGGGTGACCCGCACCAGACCGCGCGCGGTGAGCACCGCTACCCGCTGGGTGATCGAGGCGCGCGAGACACCAAGGTTGTCGGCAATCACGCGCTGGCTCGGTTTGTCCAGCACCCCCACCATCAGCAACACGACGAGGAGCGAGTAGCTGATGCCGTGATGGGCGTGCAGGTACCGGTCAGCGGCCCTGTCCACCAGCACCGTGGCCTGGTGCAGCTTGAACGCAAGGCTCTTCGAGATCGGGTCCATGGCATCATCGTTCCCAATGTTAACTACTTAACAGTAGTTCCCGAGTGGCTGCAACCCGGGTGCCAGCTGGACTCGAGGCTGGGCGTTGATCGGCGGGGCAGCCCACGGTCGCCCGCGACCACTGGCGTGATCGCCCGCCCGCCCGGGCCGCCCTCGGGTAGAGTCACCATCTCCTCCACCTCTGGGAGTCCTACGCGTCCAGGAGGCCTCGTGAGCCCGAATCGTCCCGTCCTCCCGCGGGTGGACCCCCGGGTTACTCGCACCAAGGCCAAGGTCACCGCGGCCGCCCTGGAGTTGATCGCCGAACGGGGGATCCCCGCCACCACCATCGACGCGGTGTGTGACCGGTCGGGCGTCGCGAAGATCACGATCCTCCGGTACTGGCCCGACCAGCACCGCCTTGCCCTCGACGCGATCGCCTCCACCCTGCACGAGCCCCCGGACCCGGACACCGGCACCCTGCGCGGCGACCTGATCGTCCTGCTGTGCGGGCTGGCACAGGCCACCCAGTCCGGGCCGGCGGCCCCCCTGATGACCGCGCTCATCGACGCCGCCGCCCGCGATCCCGCCTTCGCGGCCCTCCACCGGGCCGAGGCCACCACCCGCCACGGGGTGACCTTGGCTGTGATCCGCCGCGGCATCTCCCGCGGGGAACTCCCGCCCGGCACGAAGCCCGCCGATGTCCTGGACCTGCTCGCCGGCCCCATCCTCTACCGCCGGTGGATGACCAGCACCACGGTCACCCGCGGCTTCGTCACCCGGGTCGTCGACGTGGTGTTGGCCGGTTTCACCCACACCTGACGCGCGCCAACAACGCAGCAGTTCCGGGGGCGACCCTCTTCGAGGCAGCTGATCGGCCCCACGCAAACGAGGCGCCAGCGTGCCGGCCATGCGGCCAGGGGCGGCGATCGTGGTGGATCGCCGCCCCTGGCCCCGAAGCTCAGAGTGTGGGTATCACTCGAGCCAGTCCCCGAAACAGGTCGTCCGCGGAACGCAGTGTGAGGAACACGGTCTCGCCCGTGGCGTCGTCGACGCCGTCATTGTCGGTGATGGCGTACACGGTGCCATCGGTGGCGATCGTGAGGCCCTCGAGCTTCTCCTGCACCCAGCCGTTGGTGGCTTGGAGGAGGGGAATGACGTCGAGCACCAGGCGCTTGTCGACGGCATCGCCTGCGGCGGCGCCCGCCAGCGTGGCGTAGCCCGAGCCCGCGGGAAGGTCGAAGGCGTACACCGCCTTCAGGACGGCGTCGGGACCGTTCAGCTTGTCCCGCTCGATGACCGCGAAGGAGTCCTCATCGATCGCGACGATCTCGGACAGCCCCACCCAGTCACCGGACACGGTGCCCGAGTTCGGACTGGCATCTTCCAGCAGATACTTCGACCACGTCCACGCCTCGGTGACCGTGTTGTACTGGCCGATGAAGGTGTAGTCCGGCACGTCCTTGCTGACCCGCTGGATCGCCACGGTGACGTACTCGACGCCGTCGTCCTCCAACGTCGCTGTGACGCCCTCGATGCCGTTGGACCCGATCGTGTCCTCCAGCTCCGTGCCCAGGGGGATGCGCTTGATGACGGCGCCGTCGGCGTCGACACTCACGATCTCGTTGATCCGGGCCCCGCCGTTGCCCTCGACCCCGAGCCAGAACCCACCTTCCGCCCGGACAGCGATGCCCTCGACGTCCAGGCCGATCGGCACACTGTTCTCGGTCACGGTGATCTCGCCGTCGATCACAGCGGGCGCGGTGGAGGTGTCGATGGTCAGGATGCGGGTGGGCGAGAAGGCCGCGTCAGTGGCCGTGTACAGCCGTGTGGCCACGTCTGGGTCCGCGGCGAGTGCGCCCAGCGCACCCCACCCGATGGGCGAGGTATCGTCCTCGGCCGCGAGATTCTCGGCGTCGGCGGAGACGAGTTGCGGGAACGCCGGGGACCAGCCCTTCCCGAGCCACTCGCCGGTCCCGTACAGGGAGACGGAGGCGCGAACCCGCGCCCCAGCGTCGTCCGTCTCGGAGGAAATGACGAGCAGGTCGCGGGACGGCACCGGCAGAATGCCCTCGGGGCCGTTGGTGGTGGGCAGCACTTGCAGCAGCACGGGGCTGGTGACGTCGGAGACGTCGTAGGCAAGCACCGCGTTGGACCTCTCCGACCCGACCAGGACCACCGGCACGCCGTCGATCTCGGTCACGGCAAGGCCCTCGGGCTCGGCGCCCTTGTTCTCGCTGCGGCCCTCGTTGTGCAGCCCCACCCGCACGATCTCCTCTGCGAAGGTGTTGCCGGCATCCCAGACAACCTCACCGGTGGCGGCGTCGAAGATGGTCCAACCGCGGCTCCCGCCGAACAGGTCGCCCTCGTTGGCGGTGGCGATGTGGTCGCCGATCCAGCCGATCGAGTCGGGTTCGCGGGGGACGTCGGTGATGGTGCCGGACTGGTCGGTGGTGTCCTCCTCCACCACGTCCACACCGCCCACGGTGGCGGACCCAGTGGAGAACGCGCTGACCACCGTGCCGGTCACCGCGTTGATCAGCACGATGCCGTTGTTCTCCTGCAGGCTCACCGCCAGGAGACCGCGTTCGTTGCCGCGGGGTTCATCCTTGAAGGCCACGTACTCAGGCTCGAGGTCTCTTGGCTCGTAGATGCCGGCATTCGCCAGAATCGGCAGCGGCGAGCCGTCCTTGGCCGTGAGGTGGATCGGTGTGGCCGTCCACGAGTTGACGTTGCCCTGGATGCGGACGATCTGCACGAACCCGCTGGGCAGCTGCGGAAGGCTGCCGTCACCAAGGTCCTCGTCACGCTGGTTCTCGATCGCGATGGCAGCGAGCTTGCCGTCCTTCGAGATGTCGATCGAGTCCGGCTGGCCGCCCAGGTCGATCTCCTTCAACACGGCGTGCGAGTGAAGGTCCACCACGAACAGTGCACCGGAGGGCGCGGTGAAGCTCCCGTCGGAGGTGTCCACGACAACAAGCAGTTTGTTCCCCGCGATCGCGATCGAGGTGGGGCTACCGTCCCCGAGGTCAGAGACGGGCAGGGTGCCGAGGCCCACCGGGTTGGCCGGATCGGTGATGTCGAGGAAGCCGACCGCGCCCTGGGCCGCGTCGGTGTAGGCGATCGTGTTCCCGTCCGGCGAGACCGCGGAGATCTCCGCGACCGTCTCCAACGCGGGGTCCATATCATCCGGAAGGTTCAGGTACACCGGGTAGGTCGCGAGCCGGTCGTAAACGGCGTCGCCGGGGTCCGCACCCGGGATGCCGACGGCGGCAGCGCCGACGGCGAGCGAGACGCCCCCGAGCGACGTCACGACCGAGGCCGCGAGCGTTCGTGTCACACGCATGATGGTCCTTCCGTTGTGGGATTCGATCCGAGCGTTGCCCAGCCGAGTGAACAGCCGGTGCGTGTGACATGAACCACGGATGAACGCGCCCGGCAGACGAGAGGACGGCGCCCGGCCGGGATCACCGGCCGGGCGCCTTGCCCCCTGCGTTGGCTCTACTTGTTCTTGCCGTTCTTGGCGCCGTTGGCGTACTCGGAGGCGCCCGGACCGGCGAACTCCGGGTTCCAGAACTGCTCCAGCACGAGCGTGCCGAGTACGGTGTTGTCGAGGTACACACCGCGCACCGGGTCCGTCATGGTCGCCGCGTCCCGCAGCTCCTTCGCTCCCGCACCAACGGCATAGAGCGGGACGAGCTGGTTGGTGTGGTCACCGGAATTCCACTGTGCATCCGTGTAGGAGCTCATGGGCATCCAGTCGGGGTCGCCCGCCGTCAGGTCCGCTCCGGAGCCGGCGCCGTAGAGGTATCCGGTCTCGTGGTCCGCCGTCACGATGAGGAGCGTGTCCTGCCAGGACGAGTTCGCCTCCACCCAGTCGATCGCCGCGTAGACGGCCTCGTCGAACGCGAGGGTCTCCTCGATGTCGCGGCCCGTCTGGTTGGCGTGGCCGGCCCAGTCGATCGCCCCGCCCTCGACCATGAGGAACAGCCCGTCCTCGTCGTTGTCGAGGACGTTCAGCGCGCCCAGCGTCATGGTGGCCAGCGACGGCACGTCGTTGAACTCGTCGACGAAGGGCGCCACCGACGCCCTGTCACCTGAGCGGTTCTGCTGCAGGGTCGTGGCGACCCGGGCGATACCGAACACACGGTCTGGCGTCTCCCCGGTGGTGAGGGCCGAGAATTCGTCTGTCGACTCCACCAGGGTCCAGCTCTCGCCGTCCTTCAGCGTCTCGTAGTCATCCTCTGAGATGTACTTGTAGTTGCACGCCTTCGATTCGGCGTCGTCGTCGTAGCACGGGTGCCCAGCGCCCATCACCACGCTGAGCTCCGAGTTGACCTGGTCGTTGGCGATCTCGAGGTAGTTGTTGCGGCTGGCCTCGTGGGCGGAGTACCCAGCGGGCGTCGCGTGGGAGTACTCGACGGATGAGACGACCCCGGCCGCCTTGCCGAGGTCGATCGCACGCTCGGTGACGAGCTCGACGTCCACGCCGTCATTGTCGACGCCGATGGCGGCGTCGTAGGTCTTCACGCCGGACGCCATGGCGGTCGCCGCGGCGGCCGAGTCCGTCGATGGGTCCTGGTCCGCCACTCCGTCGCCGTCGGTGTCCCCGAGACTGAAGTAGTCGAAGTTCGCCCACGCGGCGAGCGGGTCGTAGCCCCCTTCGTCGCCGTCAACCTGCTGGCCGAGCGACCAGGTCGACATGCCCACCCGGACAGGGAACGACTCGAAGGCGAGGGCGCCCTTGCCCGCGACGTCGTCGATCTCGCCGGTCTCGGCGTCGACGGCAATCTCGTTGGCGGCGCGGCCGGAGAGGTACAGCGAGGCGAGGTCGACATGGGTGTAGCCCATGCCGTCACCGATCATCACGATGATGTTCTTCGGTCCGTCCTGGGTGGCGGGCGCGGGCTTGGCCGTGGCGGGTATGGCCACGGAGCAGGCGAGCGCGAGGGCCGCCACTCCGAGACCTACCGCTCGGAGCGTGGTTGTGGGATTCATGGCAAGTGCCTCCTTGTGAGTCTGAGGGTCACTTCGCAGGCAACTCCCCACGCCTTAACAACTACCCACCGGCAGGTGGCAACAGGGGGCTGTTGGGTGAACACTCGGCGACGAGGTCGGGACGAACGGGCCCGATCGGGGCCGAGGTCCCCCACCGTTCCCGACAGTCAGGACCTTCGCATGAGAGGGCGGGTTCCCGTTCCAACCTGAAGGTGTCCGAGGGGCCGCACACCGCCGCGCCGCGCGCCGAACTCGTGGTGGAGGGACTCATCCGAATGAGGGGACCGCCAGCCCGGCCGATCCCCCCAGGAGTGCGTGGTTGAACGGGAGAGTCGAGGCCCGTAGTAGTCGTTGGCGACGACGAGCGGCGTCTCCACGTCATGCCACGGGACGTCCCCGAACATGCGCCCGCGGGCGGGCTACTCGCTGGGCGCGGCTTGCAGTCCTTGAGGCCGGTCGCTGGCGCCCGTGTGGAACTGCGCCTCGACGCCTCCGCGCCCGTTGGTGAGGGACCGTGCGTCGCCGCGGGCGGTCCACGGGCTGAGGTCGAGGACGATGGGTGGGGCGGTGCGTAGCAGGAGGACGGCGGTCCCGAAGGGCAGGGTCCGCAGGCGGGAGGTGTCCATGACCGGGACCCGGCGGACGGAGGTGGAGGTGGACTTCTCGCCGTAGGCGCCACGGGACACCGCGAGGGTGTGGTCGTCACGTTCCCCAATCAACGAGACGAGGTCGTTGAGGTCGCGGGCGTTGGAGCCGCCGCCGAGGATGATCTTGGCGATGGCGGCGTCCCACAGGGTGCCGGCGGCTTGTTCACCCCACCGGTCCCTGGCTTGGGACAGGGACTGCAGCACCGCCAGGGTGGTGATCCCCGACCCCCCACCCTCCGACATCAGCGCCGGCAGGGACGGTAGTGGGGCGAGGTTGCCGATCTCGTCCAGCGCGAGCAGCAGTGGCGGATCCAGCCGCCCCCTTGGGGAGGAGGCCGCGAGGCGGCGGGCGGTTTCCACCATATCCTCCACCAACGCCGCGACAAGCGAGGCGGCGGCGCCGGCACCGGAGGCGGTGCCGAGCACGTACAACGTGCCCTTGTCCCGGAGGAACGATTCCGGGTCGAAGTCCTCACCAGGTCGGGGGGTGACAGCGTCGAGGACGCGGGGGTCGGCCAGCGCGGAGAGGGACTGGCGGACGCCGAGCCAAATGGAGTCGCGGGTGCGGGGGTCGGCGTGGGCGGCTTGGTCGAGGGCGTCGTCCCACCCGGGTGCAGCACCCGTCCGGCCGAGGATGCTGATGGCGTCGGTGACGGTGGTGGGGTCGAGGGACCACCGGTAGAGGTCGCGGGCGGTCCTGCCGTCGAGGGCGGCGGCGTGCAACAGGGCCCGGAGCACGGTTTCGGTTTGGCCTTGCCAGAAGTCCCCGCCGTCGACGGTGCGGGACATCCCGGTGCCCGCGGCCAGGGCGCGGGCACGGATCATCGCGGTCTGGGGGAGCTCGCACCCGCGGACGGGGGACCACCGCAGGGACCCGGTGACGCCGGTGGCGAGGCGCTGGGGGTCGAACACCGCGATCGGACCGACAGCGCGCCGGGCGTGGAGGGTGACGGTGAGATTGTCGGGGCGGGTAGAGGTGGTCACGACGGCGCCGGGGGCGTCCAGGATCATCGGGATCACCAGGTGCAGGCCCTTGCCGGAGCGGGGTGGGCCGACGAGGAGCATGGAGTCCTCCACCGACGCCCACGCCTCGACTCCCCGGGAGCGTCCGAGCCGGTAGCCGACGTCGGTGCCGGCTGGGTGGGGGAGGGAGGGGCGGGCGTGCCGGGCCCGACGGCGGACCTCCCGCAGTCCCGCGGCCGCCCTCACTTCCGGGCCGGTCGCCACCCCGTGTAGCAATCGCGGGTTCGCCAGGCGTCGCCGTTCCGAGCGTCGCCAGGCCACGACGACGGCGACCGTCACGCCGACGGCGGCGGCTAGGACCATGGTGGTCCAGGCCCAGTAGACGACAGGGCCGGGCATCGGCGTGCCCCACGCCGCGGTCGGGTCGCCCGGGCCGACGACGACGGACACCGCCCCCGAGAGGCCAGCCTCGGGGGGGACGTGCCCCGTCGTCGTCGCGGCGACCCACGCCCCCACCCACAACAGCCCGGCGACACCGACACCGATGCCGAGTCCGGCGAGGGCGAGGGTGCTGAGGTCCGTCGACGGGGGAGCGGTCCGTGGCGGGGTCATCGGGACACCCCAGCGGGAGGAGCGGCGATGGCCGGGCCTGGTCGGGTGCGGCGCTCCACGGGCTCCAGGGTTCGGGCGACGGCGGGTGGTTGCCCGCCCAGCCCGTGGTCCGTGGGCAGGGTGTCGAGGATGGTGCGGGCGGTGCGCACCACCCGCTCTGCGGTGGCGCGGACGGTGGCCGCGGGGTCCTTCCCGCCGGCCCAGGTCGCGACGTACGGCAGGGTGTAGCTGGTGGTGTCCATGCTGTGGGTGGCTCCGATGAGGTAGGCGACGGATTCGGCCTCGACCTCGAGGACCCCCCGGTGGATGTCCCGTGGGTCGGTCCCGGTGTGGGCGGGGTCGTGGAGCAGGGCGTGGCCGAGCTCGTGGGCAAGCGTCTTGACCTGGGCGGCAGCGTCGATGTCGGTGCGGATCTGCACGAGGCGGGTGGTGAAGTTGGTGACCCCGTTGGCCCCACCGATGTCGTCGCTCGTCGGGACGGTCACGACGTCGAAGCCCAGATCCTGCAACTGGGCGACCAGCCCATCCCACAGTCCCGGGGGTGCAGCGCCCTGCAGAAGCACGGGGCGTGGCGGGAGAGACAGCGGCTCGCCATCCGTCTGCGAGAGCGAGAAAACGGTCGCTGTAGTCCACCCCGTGACCCGCCGTTGCTTCGAGACGACATCACCGTAGTCCGGCTGCTCCGCGCCACTTGCCGTCCGATCGTCACCGTTGGGGGTGTCGGTGTCGCGGACGTTGCGGGTGCGGGGACACAGGATCGTGTGGCCCTGCTGTCCGCGCTGCACCTGCCGACCCAGTCCCTGCCACGTCCGGTACCCGGCCACCAGGTCGGGCTGCGGGTCCGGGACCCGACCTTCGGCGTAGGCGCGGGCGTGCGACGCGGCGATCAGCAGGCTGTTGCCGAAGCTGTACCGGTGAAACCGTGCCGCGGTGTCGAGAGCAGCCGCCCAATCGGCACTGGACTGCAGCCCCTCGACGAGGTCGATCAGGATGTCATGAGCCGCGGTCACCTTGTCCGTGGACGTGGAGGTCTGTGTCCTCGCTGTGGTCGTCATGGTCGAGGGAGTCGACCCCCCGCGCACCCAGAACCACGGTCAGCTGACCGGCACCCAGTCGCCACCACGGCGCCGCAGCAGCCGGTGCCGTCCGGTGACGGCGACGCCCTCGACGGCGCCCCGCAGGTGGCCCGCGGCTCCCTCTGCAGCCCGATCCTCATCTGCCTCGCTGGCTGCCGGCACCGTGAAACGCACCACGATGAACGCCGCCCCGTCGCTCACCTTCAGATCGGTGGCATCGACGTGGAGCGAGCCGAATGATGCCACCGCCGTATCCATCACCTCTCGCGGTGCCGTGCCGGGACGCAGCGCCCCGATCTCGAGTTCCACGCGGTACGAGGGCATACACGCGAGTCTAGATTCACCACCGGGGACCAGCTGCCGGCCCAACGCGCAAAGGGAAGACCGCGGTGTCGCGTCAAGCTTGAGCTCATCGACAAGTCCGTCGCGCGGCCCGTCACCTTCATCGCCAGCCGGTTTACGGGCTCGCCTCCCTGGGGCGCCATCGCCTCAAGCGGTCGTCGCGTCGCGTCAGCGCGGGTCACTGGGGATCCGTTGTCACCGGCTGGGTGTAGACAGTCTGTCATGAGTGATGGCGAAGTCTGGAGGGATGACCCGGTCCGCTCGGTTGCTGAGGATCAACTCGGTCGGGGCCATGTTGCGCGTCGCGTCGCTGACCTACTAGTTAGGGCACACACGTGGGATTCGAGTCTGGTCTTCTCGCTGACCGGCCCTTGGGGCAGCGGCAAGAGCTCCCTGCTTGAGATGGTCAGCGAGATTGTTCGAACCGAGCACGAGAACTGGTCGATCGCCCGCTTCACCCCTTGGGCAAGCAGTGACGTCGATGGTCTCTTGGGCGAGTTCTTCTCTTCGCTGTCATCGGCCCTTCCACCGGACCGAGGCAAGGAAGCACGCAAGGCTCTCGCCGTGTGCGCCCAGGTCGTAAGCCCGGCCCTCAAGATGCTGCCCATCGCTGGCGGTGTGCTCGCGCAGGGGACTCAACTGGCCGTGGACGCACTCCTTCGACCTACACCTTGGCAGCAGGCATTTGATGCTTCTGCTCAAGCGCTCCGCGAGGCGGGAAGACCGGTCCTCGTCGTCGTGGACGATCTGGACCGCCTGCAGCGTGATGAGCTTCTCGCCGTCCTGAAGGTCGTTAGGCTGCTGGGACGATTCCCGGGCGTCAGCTATCTACTCGCGTACGACGAGCAAACACTCTTCGCAACCCTCCACAAGCATCAAACCGAGACCCTAGGCCAGGAACGTTCGCGGCGGTTCATGGAGAAGATCGTCCAGTACCCGGTCGTCGTCCCACCCATGCTTCCCTCCCAGATCATCACGCGCCTCGGTGAGGGGCTCGCCCGTGTTACCGACGACCTGGGCCGTCCCTTGACGAGCGGTGAGCAACGGCTCTCCCAGCTACGCGATTCATTCGAGCATCAGCTCACGACGCCGCGGGCAATCGATCGGTTCCTCGCGCAGGTGCGGCTCGATCTCTCGCATCACGAACCAGACGAGATCGATGACGTGGATCTGATTCTGTTGGCCTTCGTTCGAATCCAGTTCCCGGATCTCTACGCCGCGCTGCCACGCTGGAGGGGGCGACTCACACGGACGCTGTCCGCCCGGCAATGGGCGGCTGGAAGAGACAAGGAACCAGACTGGGCCAAGCTTTTCGAACTCGCTGGCGGCACGGATGGTGAGATGGACGCGAGAGACGTACTCGAGGTGCTGTTCCCGGCCACGTCGAAGTACAGTGCTGCCACGGCTCGCCGAGGGGTTAGCAACCCTGAGTACTTCTCGCGATACTTCGTGCATACCGTCCCGGAGGATGACGTAGCTGATGCTCTCATAGCTGAGGCACTATTGGAGGCCGCCGAAAGGGGCGAACGTCAGACACTGATCCGCAAACTCGTCACCAGCACATACCCTGGCAAGGCCGACCTAGCGCTCAGCAAGCTGTGGCGTGCTTCGATACCAGACAGCACCGGGTCGCAACCTCTCTTGCCGACAGCGCTGCCGCTGCTGTCGGCGGTCATGAGCGTACTCACGCAACTCGACGGCGGCACCAGCTCGCTCTTTCGGCATCAAGAGCGGGGGATCAGATGGGCCGCGAACATCATCGAACAACTACCCCGCGAGACCGATTCCGATGGGCTGGCGGCGAGTCTTCGCTGCTGCGACGACTTGATACTTCGACTCCGCGTGATCTGGTCGACGAAGCAGGACAGGATCACATCCAGCGAGGCAGTCAAGGCTGTGGCACGCACCTTGGCGGACGAGGCACTTGAAGCGTTCCTCGAGAACCTACGCCAAGCAGACAACGCAGACTCGGGCGCGTCGACACTCTTTCCGCTGATGTTCATCCAGCGATATGGGTCAGTACAGGCGGCGCGCGAAGCGATCCAGTCCGACCTCGGCACCGCCTATACAGTGGAGGACCTCGCCGCCCGATGCGTGAGCATGGCCTACCTGGTATCAGCAACTCCGGTCCCGAAGATCAGCGAGTTCGACCAGGACATATTCGCGCTCTTCGCGCCAGCCAGGGATCCCCTCTACGGCGAGTCCACCGTGGACAACTTGGATCTGTACGACGTCACCTGGGCGAACCGGCGAGCGTACGCACGTGGACGATCAGCAGCCCCTACGCCCGGCGACAATCCGCCCGACCGGGCTGACCGGCCCAACGGCCCACTCGAGTCTGGCGACTAAGGACTTGGGAACGAACGACCACTGTCGCGCTGCTCACCCGCACTCCTGTGTGGCGAGCGACGACGACCAACTCATCGCGGCAGAAGGCGACGTTCAGCCGCGACTCCCTCTTGGGTAGAGGTGTTTAGGTGCGAAGCATGCGCAGAAGCTTCGGGCTGGCCGAAGCGAGCCTGATGAGCCCACTGAGTACCCGGCTCACCTTCAGCAGACCCTGCAGCTCCGCCACCTCGACGACTGACCGCACGGTTAGCTCATGGATGCCGTCTACGTCACGGGGATTGAGTCGACCATCATTCACAAGCTTGGCGAGCACCTCTCGTGTGACGCGGTCCATATCAACCCCGTTCTTGCGTTCTGATTCCAGCCAGAAGGTCGGGCGGACGCGAGTGATCCGGTAGTTGCCACCCAGGAAGAAGGAAACTTCGATCAGCCCTAGCTCCTGTAGGGACTTGATGCTCTCGTCAACCTGCTCTGGCGTGACCTCGGCTTCAGCCAGGGAAGCACGAAGCGACTCACCTGTCATCATCCGGCCCTCTTTGAAGGCTGCAAGCACCACCTCAGCCACCAGGTCGTCGATTGGGTCGCTGAGATAGCGAGGCTGCCGCTCCGAGTAGCTGGGCCGGTTCCCAAGGGGTGGCTTCTGCTCAATCTGGAAGATCGAGCGCAGGACTGCTGCCACCACGCCATCCAATCCCAATCGGTCGACGTCCACATACAGGAGATGAGCAAGCGAAGGTGGAACAGGCACCCCATCCAGGACGACAGGGATCAACCGACACGTGCCGTTGATCTTCCTTACGACACCGGCGTCCAGCTCTTCTTGGACCCACGGTTTCCCCACACTGATCGAAGAGGCAATGACTATGAACACGTCGGCTTGATCGATTCCCTCTGTGAAGATCCGGCGCACGAGCGAATCACCCGGGCGAATCTCCCATTGGTCGAGCCAGACATCGACGCCTTTCGCTCGAAGGCGTTCGGCGAACTGGACCGCGAAGCGCTCCTTGTCCTCAGATGCGTGGCTCAAGAAGGCTCGCGGCGCCCTATCGGGAGAATCGATGTTCACGTGTTGGAGTCTCTCACTTCTTCCTGACAGAACTCCGGCGCGAGCGTGACCGACACTCGGTCATCGGCTGATGAGCGGACGACATCTGCGTCCCGTCAGCTCCGGACGTTCGGGGGGTCAATCATCCTGGCGGTGGTGTCGAAGAGGTCGTGTTCTCCGGTGGTGAGTTGGTGTTGGATGCGGAAGGCGCGGTCGCGGATGCGCCAGAGTCCTTG
>CAYMSA010000032.1:0-18190 GCA_964392965.1 uncultured Coriobacteriaceae bacterium | reverse complement strand
TAACCACCGGCACTGAACCGCAATAACGACTGGCGCTCAGAGGTCCAAATACTCACACCGCTCCTTGTGAACGGTGGGCTTCTTCTGTGTGGGGACTACCGAGCGAGGAAGCTCAGTGAGCGGCGTCGTAGGCTTCGACAACTGCAGCAGGAACACGGCCTCGGTCACTGACCTTGTAGCCGTTCTCGTTCGCCCAGGAGCGGATTGCCGCAAGGTCGGACGTTCGGCTGGCGACGCGCTGTGCGCGGGACCGGGCTGACTTCGCGACGGCCGAGACGGGGGTTGCCGCTTTGATGAACGGGGCGAGGGCCTCGCGGAGCTTTTGTGCGTTTGGCTCGGAGAGGTCTATGTCGTAGGAGCGGCCCTCGAGTGAGAAGCGGATGGTCTTCGCCTCGCCCTCCTCAAGGACAGAGCCGTCGAGGTCATCGATGAACTGGGTGATCTGCTTGCGTGCCATGGTCCTGATTATGCCGAGTGATGCCAGTTCTTGGTGGGAGGCGGCGCTTAGTTTACAAGCGCGCCGTGCGGCTACAGTTCCAGGGCGGCCCGGCAAGTACGACCGTTGGTGTCAACCCAGCTTTGCGAGTTCAAATAGCGCAAGCCGCTGATGCTCGGACATTCGTTGGTGCCAGATACCTGATATAAGACGTACCAGCCCGAGTAGGACGTGCCATTGGGGACGTCGCTCGTGCTGCCGCTGGTGACTAGCGCAGCATGCCCGGAGGGGAAGGTGGGCAGTGTTGACATCACTTCACGGAGGTTTGCACGCATCGCGGCAGCTGCCGTTGTGCTTCCACCCCAGCACGCTGAACCGTCGAAGCACTGCACACCATTCCCTACCATGGGTACGGTGTCCTCGAGCGTGTAATAGGCGGATATGCCCTTTACGTACGCATTCAAGCTTGAAACCATCTGGGTGTTCGTTGCTCGAGTTTGTATGCCGGTGTAGGCGACTATGGAGATAGCGGCGAGGATCGCGATCACCACAATTACGATGAGAAGCTCAACAATCGTGAACCCGCGCTGATGCCTCGAGCGCGCCATTATGAGCTACCCCCAGCCCAGGCTTGCCATGTGCCGCCATTACTCCTCCCGACGCCGTAGTAGAAGGAGGACGCCCCGATGAGGTTCGGACAGTTAGTGCCGCTCGCGCCCCAGCTCCCGCTGTACTCGAAGAAGCCTCGGTCAGAGCGGTAGGCGATCACGTCGCCCGACTTGCTCATGGCGCCGATGCCGAATGGGCCGCCGGTCCGCGATCGGCACACGTACAGGTTGTATCCAGTCTCCTCGTAGGCCGCTTGTGTCGCCCGGAACTTTATGCCCGGGAAGTGCTGCCAAGTAGCAGCCACCTCTGTTCCCAGCGCGGGCGCCACGCCATGCTCCGCTTCGTACAGCTGGATCTGTTGCGCCAGTTGCCGCAGATCACTCTGAATAGCCGAGTCATGCGCCCGGTTCTGAACCCCTGTGTATGCCACGATTGAGATCGCAGCCAGGATCGCGATGACGACGATGACGATCAGGAGCTCGACGATGGTGAAGCCGCGACGCATTCCTTTGGCTTGATGAGGTGATGTTGCGTGTGCGGTGTGAAGTTGTGGCATGTTTAGTTGTCGAGTCCTGCTTAGTCACTATTAGTGCTTACGTCTATTATTAGCACCCCCCCCCATTTGAATCAAGGGGGTTTGGTGGGAAACGCAGGTCTTTTTCATGTGTCGAGAAATGGCGGGAGTTGGAATGCGGTGGTGGGGGGGAGGTATATTCCTCCTCCCTGCCCTCCCGGAAAGGAGCCCTCCGTTATGCCGAAACGCCTCCACTACCTCCGCCTTGCCGACTATGGCAAGAGCTCTATTGCGGCGAGTACCGCCATCTTCGATAACGACCCGAGTATCTCCACTCGGGTCGTTTCTGTTGGTGGGCACACCTCGTCGTGCACCTTCATCTCGGGCTTCTGCATCGACCTGGCGTATCCGATCCGGGTCATCGGGTCGACGTCGCATGCCCGGTCGCTGCACGCCGAGTTCACCATCTTCGAGGGACAGACGCGGGTGGCCTGCTGGTACAGGCCCGTCGTGAAGCGGCTGTTCTGGATGGGTTACCCGCTGGAGCTGCACTCCTGGCTCACACCGGAACTGGAGGAGCGAATCGAACTGAGCCAGCGCTTCGACCCGGGGACGCTGCCAAAGACGGTGGTGCTGGAGCCGAACTACATCGCGACGTCTGCCTACTGATGAACGCCGAGCCATACCCGTCCTGGGACGAGAAGCTGAACCGGGCGCTGCAGTCGTGGCGTGACAGCGCAGCCCATCAGGCTCGCCGTCCGATGTTCGCGGACGACCGTCCGTGTGAAGACTGCCGCCGTGATCCGTACGTCATCATCGCCCAACTGGAGGACGACTCCACGGCGCATCGATGGTCCCACTGGATGCAGCACACACTCCGTGAGCACCTGATCGACGTGCGCGGTGAACTGTCCGAAGCGCTCGCTCTCCGGCCCTACGCCGGAGCGACGATCGCCGCGTACCTCGACGGCGCCGGGCTCCGACCACGTTATACGTGGGATCAGACGACGCGACAGGCTGTGCAGATCGTGACCGACCAGGCAGTGCTCGTCGACCTGTGGCTGCGCTACCGGATGGCGACGCTGGCACCGTGGCCGAGGCGGGTGCGGCGGGCTGCTGGCCGCGAAGCATCCAGATAGGGGACGTTGCATCGCGCAACACGGAGACTGGACTCAGTCGGCAACCGAAGACGAGGTGATCGTTGAGATCGAGCGTGGTAATGACGGCTCCGTCTTGGCGTTCGCAGCTGACGGGGCTCCAATTCGCCGAATGTTCCCGGAGTGCAGTCTGTATCGCGTGCGAGGACTATTCCTTCGTCACTTCTGCGAGCTTCTGGTTGCTGACGATGTAGACGTTGCGGCTCCAGTGCCAGTCGGCGATGAGTGCTGAGCCGTCGAACCATTCGCGGTCGCCTTCTGCGAGGTAGACGCCTGCGGCATCGTCAGGGATCGCGTCGGCGTCGTCGACGCTGGCGATGAGGGCGAACTTGGTGCCGTTGGAGTAGTAGAGGTAGTGCTTCGCGCCGTACATGGTGTCGCAGTCCTCGTTGGCGATCGTATCGGTGCCCCGCTCTGCCTTGGCGACCTTCGCGATGCCTGCCGGGTCGCGTGGGATGGCGTCGATGACGGCTTCGCGCTCGAGGTCAGCGAGGAAGCCGAGGTCGGCGTCGCTGTCGAAGCTGCCGCCCGCGCAGGTGCCAGTGCTGATCGGATACCCGCCGTGCTGTTCCTTGTAGGTCTTGAGTGCTGCGGCGAGGCGGTCGAGGTCGGCAACGCGCTTGGCGTCACCACGCGGCAGATCCTTCTTCTCCTCACGTCTCTCGGCGGTCTGGGAGCTGGAGTCGTCCTTCGTGGTCGTGGTCTGGCCGGTGAGGCTTGGCAGGGTGAGCCGGATGAGGCCGTAGGTGATGCCGACGGTGACGGCGATGATCAGGACGGTGAAGATGATCCGGCTGCGGGTTTCTCGTTGCTGGTGGTAACTGCTCATAGTGCTTTTTCTCCTGCTGCTACTTCGGCGGCAGCGACGCGCTTAGGTTGCTGTTTCGGCTCCACGGCGAGCTTCGGGGTCGGCTTCCACGCCACCTCGCGGATGCCCGCGAGCCATTTCAGGACGGCCACGAGGGGGCCGGCGGTGTCGATGACACCGGCGAACGGCGTGACGAGGAGCACAAGGGCGTGGTCGCGGAGCTTCGGCAGGCGGGTCATGCCGGTGTAGCGGAGGTTGTAGAACAGGCCGAGCTGCGTGCCCGCCATCCAGAGAACGAGCCCGATCGTCGTGATGATGCCGTAGACGGTCAGCTCTGGGGCGACGACGGTGATGGTGCCCTCTCGGATGGCTTCAGTGGCGAGGATGAGCAGGATGACGACGTTGGAGCCGAGCGCGAGCAGTGAGACCGGGAAGCCGAGGGCGTAGGTCAGCACGCGCAGGCGAATGATCACGTTGATGTGCCAGCGATCCTTGCGGGACAGTCGCATCCAGTCCGGCTGTTGGCGGATGTGCGCGAGGGCCTGCATCGCGCCGAAGACCCAGCGTTCGCGCTGCTTGTAGGCTGCCCTCAGCGTGAACGGCGGCTGTTCGATCATCTCGGTGTGATGCCAGCCGAACACGTCCTTTCCGAACTTGAGATAGGCGGCGAGGCCGAAGACGAGGTCTTCTGCGATGAGGGCGGAGCCGTCGAGGTTGCCGATGTCCCAGCCGATCTGGTTCTCCAGATCCTGACGGACGACGAGGTTCGAGCCGTGCAGATGCATTGGAGGCGGGCTGGTCATGACGGAGTAGCACTCGTGGCAGCCGAAGGGCCGGTTGGACTCCATCGCCTTGTTCAGCAGCGTCGTCTCGTTCCAGTCCAGACCATAGGAGATCATGCCCTCCGATATCCCGACCGGATGACGACTCAGCCGATGCACGAGACGCGCGAGGTTGTCGGGCGTGAAGACGGACTCCTCGTCGTAGTGGACGACATAGGAATCGGTCGGGTTGGCGCGGTGCTGCTCGACCATGTACTCCAGCGCACGAGCCTTGAGACGCGTGTCCTTGGGTGTGCGGTAGTCCGTCGGCAGCAGGTACGGCGTCACCGGTATGACCGCGTTTCGGTAGCGAGTGCGGAGCGCAGCGACTTCGTCGGCGTCCTCGGTGATGACCTCCACCCAGACGACCTTCTGCAGCACCGGATAGCGGGCCACGCCCGCCAGGACGTTGTCGATGCCACGCTGGACGACCGAGAGCGCACCACCCTTGGTGGTGATCTGGATCAAGAAGCGATGCGTGTTCCCTTTCCGCTTCGCATGAGCGAGAGACGCAGTGAGCATCCGGTTCGTGACCTTCTCACGAGAGACATGCTTGTGAGCACTGGCCTTAATCACCATCCACCAGAAGTAGAGATAGGTGAAGATCAGGAGCACCATCGCCCCAAACAGGAACCAACCAACTGGTGAGAGATCCGGAACCAGACGCACTACCGGGCGACTCCGAAATCACCCCCTCGAAAAGCGAGGGTGCAGACAGAATTGGAGATGGTGTGGTGGAAAGCCAGACGCATTACTGTGTAGGAATATAACACGAATCGGTTGCTGAGACAATACTGAAAGCGCCTCTCGCCAGGCATTTATCCGTCGCTTTGCGATATTCCTATTCCGGCAAATTGCGGATTATGAGAGAATAGAAGACAGATCGCAGCGTCCCGGTCGAGCCGCCCGGCTCCCGCCTGCGACACCCCGACCCGCCCGAGCGGCGCGGCACCCTAGCAGTGTCGGAGGCCGCCGGTAGCGTGAGACACGCACCCGACAAGAACTTAAGAGGCGCGCGGACAGGCGCGAAGGAGACCACAGCAGATGGCGCGAGCAGCGAAGCCGAAACCACAGAAGACCTTGGAGCAGACCCTCTGGGAGGCTGCCGACAAGCTGCGCGGCAACCAGGAGCCGAGCGAATACAAGCACGTCGTGCTGGGCTTGGTGTTCCTGAAGTACGTCTCCGACCGCTTCGAAGAGCGCCGGAAGGCGCTCGAGTCGGAGCTCGCTGCGGAGGGCATCAAGCCCGAGCGGCTGCCGGACTTCCTCGAAGACCGCGACGAGTACACCAGCCACAACGTGTTCTGGGTGCCAGAGCTGGCGCGCTGGGGCTACATCCAGTCGGTCGCGAAGCAGCCCGAGATCGGGCAACAGATCGACCAGGCGATGGATCTCATCGAGAAGGAGAATCCGTCATTGCGTGGTGTGCTCCCGCGCAACTACGGGCGCGACGGCTTGGACAAGCGACGTCTGGGTGAGCTGGTCGACCTGATCGGATCGATCGGGTTCACCGAGACCGACGACCACGGCGCCGATGACGTGCTGGGTCGGGTGTACGAGTACTTCCTCGGTCAGTTCGCCGGCAAGGAGACCGGCAAAGACGCCGGAGCCTTCTATACGCCGCGTTCGGTAGTCAAGACGCTGGTCGAGATGCTGGAGCCCTACCAGGGCCGCGTCTACGACCCAGCCGCGGGCTCGGGTGGCATGTTCGTGCAATCGGCCGAGTTTGTGAAAGCCCACGGCGGCAAGCGCACCGACATCTCCGTCTACGGGCAGGAGTTCACCGACACGACGTGGAAGCTCGCGAAGATGAACCTCGCGCTACGCGGCATCGAGGCCGACATGGGGCCGCGCTCGGCGGACTCATTCACCGATGACCTGCACCCTGACCTGCGCGCCGACTTCGTGATCGCCAACCCGCCATTCAACGTCTCGGACTGGTGGGACGCGAAGCTCGAGGGCGACCCGCGCTGGCAGTACGGCACCCCGCCCCAGGGGAACGCGAACTTTGCGTGGGTGCAGCACTTCATCTACCACTTGAGCCCGAGGGGCACGGCAGGGTTCGTGCTGGCGAACGGGTCGCTGTCGTCGAAGACGGGCGGCGAGGGGGAGATCCGCCGCAAGCTCGTCGAGGCCGACCTGGTCGACTGCATCGTGGCGATGCCCGACAAGCTGTTCTTCAACACCGGCATCCCCGTCTCGCTCTGGTTCGTCTCCAAGGCCCGGCATGGCAACGGGCACCGCGAACGCCGCAGCGAGGTGCTCTTCATCGACGCCCGAAGGCTCGGCACGATGGAGTCACGTCGTTTGCGCGTGCTCACCGACGACGACATCGCGAAGATCGCGGGCACCTACCACGCCTGGCGCAACCACGACGGCGGCTACGAGGATGTGCCGGGCTTCGCGAAGGCTGCCTCGCTGGATGAGATCGCTAAGCATGGCTTCGTGCTCACCCCGGGCCGATACGTCGGCGCTGCTGAGGCCGAGGTAGACGACGAACCGATCGGCGAGAAGATCGAGCGCCTCACCAAGGAACTGTTCGCCGAGTTCGAGCGCGGGCGCGAGTTGGAGGACGAGGTTCGGCGCCGGGTAGAGGGGCTCCAGTCATGACTTGGAGAAGTACGCGGCTGGGCGACATATTGCCCTTCAAATATGGGAAGGGACTCCCTGAACGAGAACGTTCCGAGTCGGGAGAGTTCGCCGTGGTGAGTTCTGCTGGCAGAGTCGGAAGCCACCACGAGGCTTTGACCAGGGAATCGAGCGTCGTCATCGGTCGCAAGGGAACGATCGGCGCAGCATACTATTGCCCACACCCCGTATGGCCTATCGACACAACCTTCTTTGTGGAAGGGTCGGAAGACGTGGATATTAGGTTCGGCTACTATCTCCTGCGGTCTTTGCCGTTAAGTCAGATGAACAATGACAGCGCTGTTCCAGGATTGAATAGAACCCAAGCTGAAGCACTTGTGGTTAAAATCCCTGACCTACCAGAGCAGCGTGCCATCGCTGCGACGCTAGGCGCGCTCGACGACAAGATCGAGTCGAACCGGCGGGCGGTCGTATCGATATCCGACCTGCTCGATGCGCAATCAGAGAAGTCCGGAGCAGATCTCCCGACTGTTCCACTTGGTGTTATCGCAACGTCTGTCAAGGACACAGTGAATCCGTCCAAACTTGGCGACGCGGTAGTCGACCATTTCAGCCTTCCCGCGTTCGACGCCGGGGCTCGGCCTGAACGCGTTGCTGCAGCGACAATCAAGAGCAACAAGCTCAAGGTGCCGCGGAGTGCGGTTCTCCTCTCGCGACTCAACCCGCGCTTCAATCGCACGTGGTGGGCTTCCGCGGGGGCTGAGGCGTCGGCACTTGCATCGACTGAGTTCCTCGTGTTGGCGTCTGAGGATGACTTGGAGTTGGCGGGCGTGTGGCTGGCGGTGCGAGATCCGTTCTTCCGCGAAGAACTACCGAAGCGTGTGACGGGCACGTCGGGCAGCCATCAGAGAGTGAGGCCCGATGATGTGCTCACGATCGAAGTTCCTGATTTCAGAAGCGCCGCACCGGAAGTAAAGCATTCGGCGCTCGCGTTGCTGATGCGCGCTGAGAGTCTGCGCATGGAATCGGATCGTCTGACCGCGCTCCGCGACGCCCTCCTCCCCGAGCTGCTCGCCGGGCGCATCCGCGTCCCAGCTGAAGGGGTCGCAGCATGAACGGGCTCGACACCACCTGGGCGATCAAGTCTCTGAAGGAGTTCATCCACGCGACCGACCAGATCGCCTACGACAACTCCGGGAACTCGGGCGTTATCATGCTCGGAACTCACCAGAGGAAGCCAGACAGTGTCGCGGCTGAACTTGCCTACGTTGCCGAGCAGATTCTTGATCGCGTGCTTCCTCAGTGGCGTTCTGCCGACGACCGGACTCCCGAGGCGAAACAGAAGTCTCGTTGGAAACACCTGCGCGATTGGGCAGGTCGAGGCATTGCAGCGCTGGAGCGCGAGGAAGAGCTTCAGGAGAAGCTTGGCAACAATGCCCCGCGAATCTCGGCTGCTGACCTGCACCCCTGGGTCTGGAGCGGCGCCTCGTCACTCTGGCAGTCCGGCCACTTCCGTGAGGCTGTCGAGGGTGCGATTCGCAAGCTGAACGCCGAGACGCAGAACAAGCTCGGTCGTCGTGATGTGAGCGAGACAGATCTCTTCAACCAGGCGTTCAGCGAACAGCCCGCCGCTGTGAAGAATCCGCGTCTGCACCGTATGCCGGATGACGGTAGTAAGACCTTCAAGTCGGTGCAGCGTGGTGCTCGCATGTTTGCCGAGGGCGTGTTCGCTGGTATCCGTAACCCGCTTGCGCATGAGGCTGACCAGGAGATGCCGGAGCAGCAAGCCCTTGAGTACTTGGCGGCGCTCAGTGTGCTGGCGCGCTGGGTGGATGAATCGATGGTGGAGGTTGCATCGTGAGCGCGTTCAACGAGAACACTGTCGAGCTGGCTGCGTTGGAGTACTTCTCGGAGCTGGGATACCGCACCCTGCACGGCCCGGACATCGCTCCTGGTGAGCCGGGCGCGGAGCGCGACTCCTACGAGGACGTGTTCCTCTGGGGGCGGCTGCGTGATGCGATCCGTCGTATCAACCTCAGTACTTCCCGTGCCCTGATCGACGAGGCGATCAAGCGCGTGCGGCGTGCGGAGTCGCAGAGCCCAATCGATGAGAACTATCGACTGCATCAGCTCATCACGGAGGGCGTGCCTGTTGAGCGTCGGGATGCTGACGGTGCGCTGCGGACGACCAGGTTGTGGCTGGTCGACTTCGAGCAGCCGGAGAACAACGACTGGGTGGCGATTAACCAGTTCACGATCGTCGAGAACGGCAAGAACCGCCGGCCTGACGTTCTGGTGCTCGTCAATGGTATGCCGTTGGCGCTGCTGGAGTTGAAGAACCCGACTGCCGAGCACGCCACGCTGAAGTCGGCGTGGAACCAGGTACAGACGTACCGGCAGGACATCCCGTCCGTGTTCGTGCCCAATGCCGTGACGGTCATCTCGGATGGCACGTCGGCGGCGATGAGCAGCTACGCCGGAGCGTTCGAACACTATGCGCCGTGGAAGACCATCGAGGGCCGCGAGGTGGTCAGTGACCGCCCGGCTCTTGAAGTGCTGATCAAGGGAGTGTTCGAGCCGAAGCGGTTCCTTGATTTGCTGCAAAACTTCATCGTCTTCAGCGACGAGACCGCCACCGACAAGGCCACTGGGCAGCCGACACGGGTGCTGGTGAAGCGGGTGGCGAAGTACCACCAGTACTGGGCGGTGAACGCGGCGGTCGAGTCGACCGTGCAGGCGTCCCGGCCTGATGGTGATCGTCGTGGAGGCGTGGTCTGGCACACCCAGGGGTCGGGCAAGAGCTTCGAGATGGTGTTCTATGCCGCGAAGATCATGCGCGATCCTCGGATGGCGAATCCGACGCTGGTGTTCATCACGGATCGCAACGACTTGGACGACCAGCTGTTCGGCGAGACGTTCGCCCCTGCTCGTATCCTCCCGGAGACCCCTGTGCAGGCCGCGACTCGTACTGATCTGCGGACGAAGCTGAAGCGCGCGTCGGGTGGCATCGTCTTCACGACACTGCAGAAGTTCGCTCCAGGTGAGGATGGCGATGCCAACCCGGTGCTGACGGATCGTCGCAACGTGGTGGTTGTGGCGGACGAGGCGCATCGTAGCCAGTACGGCTTCGGTGAGACGCTGGATCGTCACGGGCGCTTGCGCTCAGGTCTGGCGAAGCACATGCGAGATGCGTTGCCTGGTGCTACCTACATCGGCTTCACTGGTACACCGATCGAATCGAACGACAAGTCCACGCGCTCGGTGTTCGGCGACTACATCGACGTCTACGACCTCACGCGTGCGGTCGAGGACGGCGCGACGGTGAAGATCTTCTACGAATCGCGCCTGGCGAAGATCGACCTGTCCGACAATGACCTCGCCGCGCTCGACGAGTTGGCGGACGAGATCACGGAGACCGTCGAAGAGGATGCCGCCACGGCGGCGAAGTCCCGCTGGTCGCGCCTGGAGGCCATCGTCGGTGCTGACTCGCGGCTCGATCTCATTGCCCGGGACATCGTCGAGCACTGGGAGAAGCGGCGTGAGGCGCTGTTCGGTAAGGGCATGATCGTCACGATGAGCCGCCGCATCGCGGTGAGGCTCTACGAGAAGATCATCGCGCTCCGCCCCGACTGGCATTCTGACGACCCGGCCAAGGGCAAGATCAAGGTCGTCATGACCGGTTCGGCAGCGGACCCGGCCGAGTTCCAGCCGCACATCCACTCCAAGGACGTCCGCAAAGACCTCAAGCTCCGGGCCAAGAACCCCGACGACGAACTTGAACTGGTGATCGTCCGCGACATGTGGCTGACCGGCTTCGATGCGCCCAGCATGCACACGATGTACGTCGACAAGACCATGCAGGGTGCAGGGCTCATGCAGGCCATCGCTCGAGTCAACCGCACCTTCCGGGACAAGCCCGGCGGGCTCATCGTCGACTACATCGGCGTGTTCGCGAACCTTCAGGCGGCCCTCCAGGAGTACTCACCCTCCGACCGTGACCAGGCAGGCGTACCGATCGACGACATGGTCGCCGTCATGCTGGAGAAGCACGACATCATCCGGGGACTGCTGCACGGCGTCGATTACAACTCCTCGCCAGCTCTCACCGCCCCCCAGCGCCTGGCAGAGTACGCCAAGGTGCTCGACTTCGTCATGGCCGACCCCGACCGCACCAAGCGCTTCAACGACCAGGTGCTCGCACTGGCTAAGGCGTTCGCTCTGGCTGGAGCGCGCGACGAGGCGGCAGCGATCCGCAACGACGTGCGCTTGTTCACTGACGTGCGTGCCGCCATCTTGAAGATCCAGAATCCGGATTCTGGGCGTGGCGGATCTGGGGCTGTCGAGATCGACACGGCGCTCGGGCAGCTGCTCAACGAGGCGGTCGCTGCCGACCAGGTGGTCGACATTTACAAGCTCGCAGGCGTCGAGACGCCAGAGCTGTCGATCCTCAGCGACGCGTTCCTCGACTCGCTCGCGGAGAAGGACAAGCCCAACCTCCAGATGGGGTTGCTGCGGCGCCTCCTCAACGACCAGATCCGCACCGTGCAGCGCACCAACCTTGTGCAGGCACGGAAGTTCTCCGAGCTGCTTGACGAGGCGATCAATCGGTACACGAACCGATCGCTGACGACGGCGGAGATCATCGCGGAGCTGGTCAAGCTCGCCAAGCAAATGCGCGACGATGCCAAGCGCCAGGACGACCTCGGCCTGTCCGCTGCCGAGGTCGCTCTCTATGACGCCATTGCCCAGAATGATGCTGCCGTGCTGGAGATGGGCGATGCCACCCTCAAGAAGATCGCCGTCGACCTTGTCTGGGCCGTGCGCACCAGCGTCGTCATCGATTGGGATCAGAAGGAGAGCGTCCGCGCCTCGATGCGCTCGAAGGTGCGGCGTCTGCTCGCCAAATACGACTACCCGCCCGACGCTGAGGCAAAGGCGATCGAACTGGTGCTGGAGCAGGCGGAGCTGTTCGCTAAGGGGGAGGCATCGGAGGGATGAACCACGCCCCGAAGGAGCCGACCGAGAAGTCCAAGTGGAGCCTCATCCCACTCACCCCTGAGTATCTCGAAGCTGAGCACAGTGGCTACGTCTCGGCGCTTGAGGCTGCACTTGAAGACGATGAAATCCGTAACATCGCGCTGTCCGGAAACTACGGTGTCGGCAAGAGCAGTATCTTGCGGGAGCTCGGAAAGCGACTTGACGGCCGCGTTGTCGAGCTTTCGCTGTCGACCCTTGCCCCGATTGAAGCGTCCAAGTTAGACGAGTCGGTGCCGCTGCAGGCCACGACTCCGACGAACCGTATCCAGCAGGAGATCGTCAAGCAGCTGCTTTACCGGGAGGATCCGAGCAAGACGCCTGCGTCCAGATTTCGTCGAATCGAGCGCTTCCGGTGGTGGAGAGAGTTCGGCACGGCTGCACTGATCGGTCTGGCCGTTGCCGTCATTTTCTTGCTGACTGGCTGGACTGCGCAGGTTATAGCGACCTTCACGGCGCTGAACGACCTCGGCGTCTGGACGCATCTGATCGTTTGGGTCGTGGCAACGACTGCGGTGCTCCTGGTGCGCTGGCTGTTCTACGGGAAGATCCGCATCAAGCAGCTGTCCGCCGGCGCAGCGACTGTCACCCTCGATGACAACGCTGTGTCGTACTTCGACCAGTACCTCGACGAGATCGTCTACTTCTTCGACGTGTCGGATCGTGACGTCGTGATCTTCGAGGACATCGACCGCTTTAACGACTCACACATCTTTGAGACGCTGCGTGCGCTGAACACGTTGCTCAACGCCTCGCCTCAGATCGAGAAGCCGATCCGCTTCATCTACGCGATCAAGGACAGCATCTTCGACCGGATCGGGCTGGAGGCGGAAGGCCGCAAGCTCGAGACAGGCGTACTGGCAATCGAGGATCCGGCGCAGGCTGAGGCGGTGCGTGCTAACCGCACCAAGTTCTTTGATCTCGTGATTCCGGTGGTGCCGTTCATCACGCATCGCAGTGCACGGAACCTGGCGACTCGGTTGCTGGCCGAGATCGAGCACAAGGTGGAGCCGGAACTGCTCGATCTGGCTGCGCAGTACGTCCCTGATATGCGGCTACTGAAGAACGTCCGCAACGAGTTCATCGTCTTCCGCGATCGAATCTTCTCAGGCGACGGTGAGCAACTCGACCTGAGCGAGACTGACTTGTTCGCGATGATGCTCTACAAAAGCACGCACCTCACGGACTTCGAGACGATCCGACTCGGCAAGAGCAATCTGGACACCCTCTACAAGCTCAGTCGCGAGCTGGTAACCGAGAACATCAAGCGGATCGAGGGCGAGCGTCGTACGCTTCGGCAGCGGCTTGCACGCAAGAGCGGCGCAGAGTCGCGCAGCTCCCACCTTGGGGACTTGCTGGCGGCGCACATCGAACGGACGGCAGCCTCGGCCTCAGCGCTAGGAAGCCGACGTCGGAACGGTTTGACATCCTCGGTTGATGGCGCCCCGAAGTCGGACGCGGATCTACGAAGTGCGGAGTTCTGGGCGGCTTTCGTTGCGGCGGATGGTGACCCAGAGCTCCGTCAGCAGATGTCGTCTGGCAACGTACTAACGTTCTCGCGATCCAGCCTTGTTGGCGCGCTCGGTGATCCATTGGATGCTGACAGCTGGAGCGATGCAGATCGGGATCCGCTGAATGAACAACTCAACGAGAAGTTCGAGGACATCAAGTTCCTGCGCGGTGCGGACATGGGTGATCTGATCAAGCGCCCAGAGTTTCTAGTCATGTTCAAGGAACTCGACACGCCTGCGAGCGAAGGTACGTCTGCGACCTACAAGGAGACGGCGCAGTCGCTTGAGTACGTCGCCAAGGCACTGCTCAAGCCCGGCTTGGCCTATCAGCTTGTTCGGGCCGGACACATCAACCGCAACTTCACGCTGTACACCTCGACGTTCCACGGCGACCGCGTAAGCCCAGCGGCGACGAACTTCATCATCCACCACGTCGAGCGAGACCTGATGGATGCGCACTTTGAACTCGGCCCGGAGGATGTCGATGCCGTCGTGCGGGAACGTGGCAAGAGCGCACTGAAAGAACCAGCGCTCTACAACATCGCGATCCTTGATCGTCTCCTTGCAACCAACGTTGATGCAGCCGACATCATGATTCGCTCGCTGGTTGGCCTGGGAGAGAGGCAGACGCAGTTCCTGCAGGCGTACTTGACCGCCGGTGAGCAGCGCGCACAACTCGTCCAGCGGTTTGTGACAGTGTCGCCGAGAACGCTTCTCTACCTCGTGAACCAAGCGGAGCTGGACGACGCTTCGCAGCTAGAACTAGTAGACGTTGCACTGGCGAATCTGTCATCGTCAGCGCAGCGCACGGACGCGCGGGTCGTCGATTATCTACGAACGCACTACGCGGAGTTCTCCGTCCTCACGAACGACGGGATGTCCGCCCAGGCAGAGCGAGTTGGAGCGCTCTTCGCCGAGGCGAGTATTACGCTGCCTAGCCTGACGCCGCTCTCGGCAAGTGCCCGTCCGTCGTTCGTCTCGCGCAGTTTGTACGACATCACGCATGAGAACCTGACCCTCGCGATTGGCAATGACGAGACGGTTGCTCTCGACGTCATCCGAGCGGCGAACAAGACGGTCTATGACTACGTCCTCGAACATATCGATGCCTATCTGGGCGCGATCGAAGGCTCTTCCGCAGCGGTCGATACAGGTGAGCAGTTCATCGCAGTGCTCGAGGAACTACTCGAGCAAGGGACGCCTCGCCTGGCCGACGTGGTTGAGCGCGCTGCGCCAGCGTGCCAGGTTGTCGATCTTGGCGCCATCTCCGAGGGAGCGTGGCCGGCGTTGGCTATGCATCAGCGGTTCCCTGCAACGTTCAACAACGTCAGCCGATACGTTGCTGCTCTTGGAGTCGATGCCCACCTCGCTCCGCTGCTGGCCGCAGCAGGCACGCTCACCGAGGCTGAGTCGGCCGACGAGGACGAGAAGACCACGTTGGCGACCACGATCCTTGCGGCGCGGGAGCAGCTGCCAGCCGCAACACTGCGCGCGGACCTTGTTGCGAGCTTGAAGCTGGGCAGCCACCTCGAGATTGGGGAGATTGCTGCCGAGACCGGCGACTTGTTCGCGCTACTCCTCAAGCACGACATCATCTCGGACACCGCCGAGTCATACGCGCACCTTGCGGCGACTGATTGGCCAACGCGAAGGGCGTTCATCCGCGAGTCGGAGAAGTTCGCGCGCTACATGACGCCGGAGCTGGTGCAGCCGGATCTGGCGGCGCTTCTCGCCGACAATGAGATCGAGGACGCGATCAAGCGGGTGATCGTCGAGCAGCCTGAAGCGTACGCCGAGGTCGCTGGGCAGCGAGGGCTGAATGAACTGGCGCGCCTTGCTGTGAAGCACGGGCACACCATCCCGTCCGCCGTCGTGCAGAAGATGGCGCAGGGTGGCGCTTCTGCGCAGTACGTAGTACCCCTTCTCGAACCGCACCTTGGCGACCTTGCCCGCGCAGACCTCTTCGCGATCTTGCAGGAGCTGGGAGGCGACTATTCGAAGCTGACCGCAGTGGGACGCACCGCCCTGCATGTCGCAAATACACCTGCAGACCGAGCCCTCCTTGAGTGCTTGAAACAGCACGGAACTGTCAGCTCGTACGACGCGGACGTGTCGCCTATCAAGGTGAACAGGAAGCATAAGTAGAGCGGCCATGACTGACCTCATCACTGGCCGTGTGCGCGCCGTCTTCCGCGACGCCGTCTCGCAGCGCATGGTGCTCCGGGAGATCGATCGCATATGGCAAGCCGAAGGCTTCGTTCCGGGGACAACTACATTTCTTGGCGGCCAGCGCGTCACACTCTGGGCCGAGTACGAGGCATCCGTTGACTGGGCAAGCCTTGAACACATCCGTCGTGTCCTCCGCGTCTACGAGAGTTTCCTCATCGAGTTTGGCGGTGACGACATCACTCCGTTCACTCGCGTGCTCGAACTCGACGGCTTCTCGGTCGACCCGAGTCGCAAGATCACGATGGTCGGCGGTGCGCTCTCGAGCCTCTCGGGCTTGGACGGGCTACGTGATGCCTCAGGAATCCGCGACGCCTTCCGCCGTATCGAACTGCTGCTCGACTCCGACCCGGCCGGTGTCGTCGGGGCAGTCAAGGAACTCATCGAAGCGACCGCCAAGACGGTGCTGGAGCACCTGGGGGAGACGGTAGTCAGGGACGCAGACCTCCCTGCGCTCCTGACTCAGACGCAAGACGCGCTCGGACTGTCGGCGTCAGGCGTGAGCGGCACTGCCGACAGCTCGGGGTCTATCAAGAAGGTGCTCGGCGGACTCAAGGGAATCGCTATCGGGATCACCGAACTGCGCAATGCCGAGGGTAGCGGCCACGGTCGCACGCGTGCATCCAATCTGACCGCCAGGCATGCACGCCTCGCGGTCAACGCCGGACGCACCTGGTGCGAGATCGTGCTCGACACATACGGCGACCAGTCAGCGCCGTGGCGACGGAAAGTGAAGTAACCGTGGGGCATCGCGACTACACGACAGCCGGATTTGACTCACCGGAAGTGCAACACAATATCATGGCATTCGTTGGCAACGGATTTGACCTCCAGGTGGCGAGCGACTACCAGATGCCGATTGATACTCGGTATGCCAGTTTTTACCACTTCCTCAAACTCCGATCATTTGATGAGACAAACCCGATTCTCCAGGAGATGGAGGAACTGCAGCGCGCGAGGAAAGACAACTGGAGTGACGTTGAAGCAGTTGTCGAAAAGATGCTTCGAGAGAATCGGGTGCGACCCCGCGAACTCGGCGAATCACTCAAGCGGATACAGGAGCAGTTCTCGCAGTTCCTCGAACTTGCGGTGCCGAGCTCCCTACTCGTTCGACTTGGCGCGGATTCAATGAACAACAACTCGGCAGTAATGTCGTTGCAGGAGTTCTTGGGGGATCTCGATCGTGACGACTACGCCCGACTGCAATTCCCCAAGCGAATCAACAACTTCGACGTATTCAACTTCTTCTTTGTCAATTTCAACTACACGTCACTGCTCGATGACTTTGTCTATCTTGATCAGCAGCAGTTCGATCCGAGGCCCTACAAAACCGTGGACCGAAACTTCGACTTCAAGATCGACCCGGGTGCCGTTGCTGGCGAGTGGGGAGACCATTTCTCTTCCTATGTCACGTCGGACGTCGTTCACCCTCATGGACACCAGAGCATCCCTCGGTCGCTCTTGTTCGGCGTAGACACTCCGCAGCATGTGCGTGGTAACCAAGATCCGGCGCTCAGGCTCGCCAAGCCATTTTGGGCTCAGAATGACCTGCGGTATCGCCACTTGTTTGATGATGCCGAACTCTTCATCATCTTTGGTTGTTCGCTCGGCGAATCCGATCGATGGTGGTGGAAACATATTGCCGACGCTCTCGGAACTGAGCGCACTCGATCCGATGGGGTGAGAAAATACTCACCGGAACTCATTCTCTACTGGTTCAATGAGGGCGGAAACGTATGGGATGTCGATGCGGTCTGCGACAAATTCCTTGAGTTTGCTGCCCCATCCGAACGCGCTCGGCTGAGGGAGTATGTCCATGTCGTTATGCACGACGCCGGAACTGCCAGAAACTGGCTCAATACCTCTCCAGCAGATGGCAGTAAACTCTAGCGTGAATGTTTGGTGTTTGCTGGTCGCCTGGATTTAGCACCTGAAACCCGAGGAGCGTCAGCTGATATGCGCTCGCTTCCCCTTCCCGCACCGCGCTGGCCGCATCTCGATCCCAGCCGCCATCAGCGCCGTGCGGATCGTTGTTGGAGTCGAGCCGAACTCCTTCGCGACTGTCGCGAGCGACGCACCCTGGACATACCGGAGCGCGGCGCCCTGCACTTGCTCCCGTGTCAGCCCTCGGCTCTCGTTACGGAGCGGGATGCACCTGCGCTTGCAGATCTCGCTCACGGTGGCGCGGTGGATGTGGAAGCGCTCAGCGATCTCCTTGACCGAGACACCAGCCTTGTACAGCTCAACAACTTCGAGCTGCTGCTCGATCGGCAGGTGCAGCTGCGGCTTGCGCCCTCGCCGCCCAGAAACGGCCTGTGGGGCCGTATCTGGCGCTTCCGGGGGCTCTGCTGGCGTTTGGCTAGGCTGGGGCGGGCAGCCCGCCCTGTAGGCCAACAGAGGCCGCCATTCTTTGTAATGGTCGCTGCCGAGGCCCACAGGCCGGGCCGCACGCGCGTCCCGGCCTTCGTGTTTCCTGGTCAGCGTG
>CAYMSA010000031.1:0-19391 GCA_964392965.1 uncultured Coriobacteriaceae bacterium | reverse complement strand
CTCGCCTACTACACGGACGGTCCCGACTACTCGGCGGCGGATCTACGCCCGACGCTACAAGCAGTCGACGTCGGCACGGCGGACACGATCGCGGCGCGCGATGCCGTCGAGGCCAGGACACAGATGCTGGCCGAGTTACGAACCCACGGCGAGAGCGGGACGGCACTCGCAGACGTGCTGACCTCGCAGTTTCCGCTCGATGTGCTGGCCGTGCCAGTTCACATCGAAGAAGCGACCTACGAAGGAACACTCTGCTGGGTAGTCACCGAGGTTTGGGGAGACGCGGGCGAGACACTCTCGCACCGCCGCCTCTGGGTCATCTCAAGAGACGATCCGACCGTACTCGCCGCTCAGTCGATGCAGTGAGCGAGACCGCGCTGACCTATGTCCGACTTGTGAGACACCTGGCCTGAGCCGCCGCGTACCCTGGACTCCACCCGGCCGCTACCAGGTCGGCCTCGATCGAGGCCTCGACGAGACGCCTGCGTATGACGGCGGCATCTCGCTCGGGCGAGTTCAAGACACGATTGCGAATCACCGCTTCAAAGTACGCCCTGAGTCGACGCCGTTGTGCGTCCGTAGCGCCTCCAGAGCACCGGACAGCGAATCGAGAGCGCGTTGCCTCGGCAGCGCGGTGCACGTCCACTCGCGGCAGTCCCCGTGCAAGCGCTCGATCCTGCAAGACAGCCAACTCGGCATCGAGGGACGAAGCCGCCGGGCTCTCGATAAGACTCAACTGAACCATGGTCGACACCTCCATAGGAACGTGTGTTCGACTGCATGGTAGTGAGACCCTCTGACACGGAGAGCGGCTAGGAAACCGCGCGCTCCAGCAGCACGCGAAGGAAGGCCGCCCCGCCGAGCTCCACGATGGTGAGGACGACGGCTATCGAGAGTTGGGACAGCGCATCTCTGAGGCGCGTGGTTCGACGTTCGAACACGGGAACAAGGCACACGAGGAGAAGGTTGATAGCAGTGTAGGTGACGATGATCGCAAGCGAGACAAGAACCGGGTAGAGGACGCCGAGGAGCGGTCCGAGCCAACGCGTCACGAGGTACAGTCCGACGAGCGAGGCGAGCCACAGCACGACCGCCCGAACGTCCGGCAGGACCCTGCCTCTCCCGGCCTCGGTCCACAACTGCGCGTTGAGCATCGGCACCAGGGACACAGCGAGAGCCCAGCCGGTGCCGAGCCCGGTCAGGAGACGGATACTGTTGTTGGACTCCCGGACGAGTGCGTACGATGTCAACCCGTCAGCGATCATCATGACGACGAAAAGAAGCGCCAGGAGTGCGACAGGCCACCGGGGCAACCTGGTTGGCCTGCTCCCACCGGCGATCACCGCCAACACGATGAGACCCACGGCGAACCCCACGTAGATCCCCGTGTCGCGAGCGCATACCGGGAGCTGGTGACCAGCCGCGAAGAACGAACGCTCCGGCAGTTGATGACAGAGTCCGTAGCCGATGGCATGGAACAGGTCGTCGAGCACGATTCTCTCCGGATACGCCGACAGGCCGGCAAGCCGGCCTGTCGCTTCATGACCTGAATGGTCGGGATGGCGGGATTCGAACCCACGACCTCTGCGTCCCGAACGCAGCGCTCTACCAAGCTGAGCCACATCCCGACGAGCCGCCATGATACATCGTCCCCCGCCTGAGAGCAAAGGGAATGGCGATTCTTCTCAAAGCTCCTGCTGAGAAAGGCCCCGAGGCTGCGGAATTCGGCCCACAGGACTCACCCCGCGAGTCCTACACCACCTCAACGACCAGTGAGACTTCAACGGGCGCGCCCAGTGGCAGAGCCGCCACACCAACAGCCTCACGCGCATGGCGCCCGGCGTCACCGAAGGCGGCTACGAAGACCTCGCTTGCTCCGTCCGCAACGGCCGGTTGCGCCGTGAACCCCGTTGCGGACGCCACGTAGCACACCATCTTCGCCACGCGCACCACCGAATCAAGGTCGCACACCGTGACGAGCGCCCCCAGGATGTTGATGGCACACTGGCGGGCACACACACGCGCCTGCTCGAGTGAAACCTCCGCACCCGCGACGCCGGATGACAGCATCGCTCCGTCGACCACGGGGAGCTGTCCAGACGTGAAGACGAGCGACCCGATTCTGACGGCCGGGACGTAGGCGCCGAGCGGAGCGACCGGCACCGGTAGCGTGATGCCTTCGGCTGCGAGACGATCTGCGACTGTGACCATCGACACTCCTCCTGTGCAGGGAGACCAGCGCCTGGCTCTCAGACGCATGACCGCTTCCGGGTTGCGCCGATGATTGTGTCCGAAGGCGGTGTGTGTGTCCACGAGCCGGAAACGCCGGGCGAACACCTCGCTTGCGTGTATACCCCATAGGGTATAATATGGACGTGCGCAGATGCGATCAACGGAGCGACCCGGATGCAGAAGGTCACCATAGACAACGACAGGTGCATCAGGTCACGCGTCTGCAGTGCACGCCGGGTCTGCCCGCATGGAGCGATTCTGCCCCTCCCCGGAGGTGCCTATCCGGGCGCCGAGGGATACACTGTCGATTCCAAGCGGTGTCGTGGCTGTGCAGTGTGCGTCCGTGCATGCAGTGCGGGTGCAGTCCACATCCTTCAGGAGGTGCAATGAGCATGAAACCAGTCTCGGTCGACGTCTACGATATTCCTTCTCTGACGAACTGCCACACAGGCGCTTGAGGACCGGTATGGTCTCTGGAAGAGATCGTACGAATCGTCGCCAGGCAACTCGAGCAGCGTTACGGTGATCGCGTCCGGATAGCCTATCGCGATGTGCGTCAGCCAGAAGTCAAGGACGCCCACGCCTCCATCATCGCTGACATCGATGACAAAGGCCTCGTGTATCCGGTGACGGCCATCGAGGGCGACATCCTCTCCGACGGCTACATCTCGCTACCGTTCATTCTTCGTGCGGTCGAGCCGCTCGTAGCCACACCCGCCGGGAGCTGATGAGGAGCCACCGCACACGGAGTCTTGCCGTGATGACCGCCATCGTCTGGATGGCGGTCATCTTCGGCTTGTCAGGACTCACCGGGAGCTCGGTTCCAAACGGGCCTCCGGCGCTCGGCCACTTCATCCTGTACACGATTCTCGGCGCGCTCTACTACATGGCGCTGCCTGAGGAGCGGCAGCTACGAAGACTCGTCTTCGCCGTCGCCCTGGCTTCGCTCTACGGCATCACCGATGAGTTCCACCAGTCGTTCGTCCCCGGCAGGATGCCCGATGTCATGGACTGGGTGGTCGACACTGCCGGAGCCGTGGTCGGTGCCTTCGCGATGGTCGTCCTCACCAGCGACAGAAAGAACAGGCGCCGGGTCTGAGACCCGGCGCCTGTCGCGTTCATCTACGAGCGTCCTCGCGATCCGTTGAGTTCCCCGCAGACGTCGTCACCTACGGGCGACACGCCCCCGCGTAGTCACTGCGGCCCGCGAGGCTCGAGATCTTCACGACATCACCGGTGCGCGGTGCATGGATGTACTGGTTGTTGCCCACATAGATTCCGACATGATGGATGGGGCTTCCGAAGAACACCAGGTCACCCGGCTGGAGGTTGGACCGGGACACCCGCTCACCACAGTTGATCTGCGAACGGGAACTGTGCGGAAGACTGATGCCGATCTGGCGGTAACACCACATCGTGAAGCCGCTGCAGTCGAAGCGATCGGGTCCCGACGCCGCCCACTGGTACGGAGACCCGAGCTTGGACATCGCTATGCTCACTACATCGCCATGCGCGGCTCCCGTAGGGGCGGAGTACTCTTCCGACCCCGACGATGACGCGCGCGCTTCCATCTCCGCCCGCGCCCGTGCAGCCGCAGCCTCCGCAGCGGCAGCGGCGGCCCGCGCCTGTTCGTCGAGAATCTCCTGAATATCCTGCTTCACGCCAGAAAGCACGCGCTTGCGCTCGGTGAGCTGACTCTCGACGGCTGCCTTCTTGGCGGCCATCGTGTCCGCCTCGGCCTTGGCCTCGGCCTGCTGGACAGCGAGCTCCTCCTTGACCCGCTCCGCCTCGGCACGCGTCTTCTTGAGCTCGGCGACCGTCGCGGCATCGGCGGTGTTCATGTCCTGAAGGAGGTCCCAGACCGTCGCGAACTCCTCGAACGAGGCCGCACCTAACAGTACCTCGATGTAGCCGAGCGCGCCCTGCCGGTACATGCCCTGCACTCGCGTAGCGAGCTTGGACTGCAGCTTGTCCTGATGTGCGACGAGTTCCGCGAGCTTCACCTCGTTGGCCTTGACGGCAGCAGTGACCTCGTCGTAGCGGACCTTCGCTTCGTTATACTCTTCGGAGGCGATCTCCATCTGCGTATCGAGCTCGTCCACCTGTGCCTGGATCCTGGCGGCCTCGGCGCGCTTCTCGGCGAGCGTGACACCATGAGCGGGAACGGTGAATCCCACTAGAGCGGCGCAAAGAATCGCGGCGAACGCGCGACTGATCGTTGTTCTCAGGTCTATCGCCTCCCCTGATGAGCGGATAGGTCGGTAGGCGTCGCTATGGTAGCACAGTCGGGGGGCGCTCTGCCCCGAGGACGGCGCACAGACCGTCGAGCAGCCAGACGGCGGCGGCCTGGGCATCGTGCTCGGAGGACCCCACAGCCGAAGGCACGAGCACCGCGAGCTCCGCTCCGCGCTCGGCGCCCTTGAGGGCCGCCATGAAGCGCACGGGTGCGTGGGCTTCCGACGTGAGTGTGACACACGGGATTCCCCAGGCCGACGCCTGATGCGGATCACACGTGACGACGACGCGGATATCAGCATCGTGCGCGGTGTTCGAGGCCCCTTGCATGAGACGTGATTCCGGCTCGGCGGCGAGGGCCAGGTTCACCACCCGCACGGCCACGGCCTCGGCCAGACCGCCCTCGGACACGACGACGATCGTGAAGCGCCGCAGCACCTCGGCCGCACGGGCGGCGACGACCGTGAGTTCCGCCGGAGAGGTGGGATCCTTGTCTTTCCAGACATGACGGAGCCGGTTGAGGGCGCGCACGGTGTCGGGTCCCACGATGCCGTCGACCGGCAGACCGGTGTTGGCCTGGAACTCGCCCACCGCTCCCTCGGTGAAGGTGCCGAAGATACCGTCCGGCCCTCCGCACGCAAAGCCGAGCACGTTCAGAGCGCCCTGGAGCGTGTGGACATCCGCGCCGTGGAAGTACGGATACCGCAGGTAGAGGAGACGATCGCCGAGCTGGAACGTGGCATCCACAAGCGCCGCCCACGTGGCCTCGCCGACGACGCCGTCGGCCTTCAGTCCCTGCTCCACTTGGAAGGAGCGCACCGCGTCGCGTGTGGCTTCACCGAAGACGCCGTCGACGCCCGTCGGCCCGACGGTGAACCCGAGGGACAACAGACGCTTCTGGACATCCTCGACCGCAGGACCCCTGCGACCTCGTCCGATCGGATCGAACACGCTACCTCCGTCTGGGACCGGCATGCTCCGGAGAGCACCCGGGAACGGCGCTTCGCCCGGACCAGCTCTCATCCGGGCTCGAATCTCATGCGGGGCAGCGCGTCAATCGCCACCCCGAGACCCTTCATTCTACCGCAGGTGTCCCGGGGAAGATGACCACACGGTTCTTGCCCGTGCGCTTGGCGGCATACATCGCCTGGTCGGCCGCCTCGATGAGCTCGGCAGGCGTCACCGCGTGCGTCGGGTAGGTCGCCACGCCGAGGGAGATGGTCACACGGACCGGGGTGTCGTTCTCCTTCGGCGACCACGACCACCGCTCCATCCCGGCCCTGATGCGCTCGGCAACCGCAGCGGCTCCCGCAGTATCCGTCTCAGGCAGGATCGCCACGAACTCCTCGCCGCCGTAGCGGGCCGCGATATCGATCTCGCGGAGATTGTCGCGAATGATGGTGCCTACAGCTCTGAGCACGACATCGCCACGCGGGTGGCCATAGCGGTCGTTGAATTGCTTGAAGTCATCGATGTCGAGGATGATGACCGAGAGGTTGCGCCCGAAGCGAACCGCACGCCGTACCTCCTCATCCAGTCTCTGATGGAGATAGCCGTGGTTGTAGAGCCCGGTGAGACGGTCGGTCACAGAGAGATGCTCGAGCTTCGTGTGCAGCAACGCGTTCTGCAGCGCCAGCGTCGAATGCTGCGCGATGTCGGCGAGACGGTCGCACTCCTGCTCACTCAGCGTCCGACGCTGCGAGGAGGCGACCACGAGCACCCCGACGACCGTGCTCCCCGCACGTAGCGTCACAGCAGCCTGTGACTTCACCGCACCCGGCGAAGTCGACCATGCGGCGAGAACGGACGAAGTCGGCACCTCGGCCTGCTGGATGAGGCCCTCCCGCAGCGCCGCCGAAAGAATCGTCTCCGTCACCGGCACCTCCTTCTGGAAGAAGGGAGCCGGTCGGCCCTGCCGAGCCGCGAGCACGAACTTCCAGCTCTCCTGGTCGAGGAGGTAGACGACCGATATCTCAGTCCCGAGAATCCCGTTCGTTCCGTCGACGATGAGACTCGTGACATCCTCTATCGAACGGAACGTCGCGAGCGCGCGGAAGTACTCGTGCATGAAATACATCTCCGCGAGTCCCTGCTCAAGGCCCTCGTTCGCTGCTCTCAGAGATGCCTGGTCCGCATGACACTGTTGCAGTTCGCCCTCGAGGGCACCCAGCCTGGCACGCAGAGTGCTTCCGCCACTGTTCGCGCCGCCCTTGCGGGCATGCTCGGCGAGAAGGCGACCCACGTAGCCTCCGGCGCTGCCGGAGAGAACCGGCACGCCCGCCGCCGCGAAGTCGCCCACCTCCGATGCCTGCGCGCGGTGCGTGAGGTCGACCACGAGGTCACAGGAGCGTAGATCGTCGAGCCCCCGTAGGCCCGACCGGACATCGAGGCCCGCCTCCTCGGCGAGGCGTAGGGCCGGGACGTACTCGTTTTCCCCCCACACGGTGATTTCGACGCCTGTCACGCTCTCAAGAGAGCGGACGAGCGGCATCGCGCCCTCGCCGTCGGTGGGTACGCAGAGTCCGATATGTAGTGTAGCTTGAGGCACGTCGTCTTCCGATTCCGGGTGGCTCCGGGCACACCCCGAAGAGCCTACTGCAATCATCGGCATACCTGGCCTCGAACATCAGTCCCCGTGACGGCCGAGTCCACGAAGCGGCGTGCCGGGGATCGACAGACCGTCGTGACCCGGGAGCCGGATGCCGCATCTACGCGGGGGGTGCAGCCAGACAGGCCGTCACGATGTCGCGCACCCGGCCCGGCGCGAACGGCTTGGGCAGGAAAGCCAACGCGCCCTTGAGAAGGGCCACCTCCCGCGTGCCCTGATGGTCTGCGGCGCTCATGATCACGACCCTGGCCCTCGGATCCGCTTCGCGCATCGCGGCAAGAGCCGTCAACCCGTCGAGTTCCGGCATCACGACGTCCATGATCACGAGGTCCGGCGCAAGCGTGCGGTAGCGTTCGATGGCGTCTCTGCCGTTGACGGCCTCATGCACCGTGCACTCCTCGGATTCGAGAATCCCACGAAGCATCATGCGGATGAACGAGGTATCATCCACAACAAGGACCGATCTCGGCATGAGGACATCCTCTCCGACAGGTGAGCACTTTCTCAAACGCGCGGCACTCGCACTGGCCCCAGACGGGACACCCGGCCAGGTCGTGCACCCACATCCGCCGACGAGGCCCCGCGTTCACTGCGCGTCATCAAGACGATCCGCGCCGTGCATGCCATGATACAACGGCGACCGCGTGATTCTCGTTGTAGAATGATGCCGCTCGACCGATTCCACACCGCACGAAAGGGTCTTCATGCACGCTCTCACGCGGTCCACCAAGGCCGTCATCGTTACGATAGCCGTCGTGCTCTTCCTCGCCGCGAGCGCGGGAACGCTCGCCGTCGCCGACGACTACATCGGCCGGGACACGGTTCCGCTCGGTACGACGATCGCGGGAGTGGATGTCTCGGGGATGCCCCGCGCCGAAGCCATGAGCCTGGTGCAGGAGGCGATCGCCGAGCCTCTCTCGGCGCCGCTCGCCGTCGCATACGACGGTGATGAGTACGTACTCGACCGCGCGGACATGCTGCACGTGAACGTGGACGACATGGTCGACCAGGCACTTGAACCCAAGCGCACCACGCCGCTCGCGGCCCGGGTAGTCGACAGAGTCACCGGAAGGCCGGCGGGTACCGAAGTCGAGCTCGCGGCCGCCATCGATCGCTCGGCGCTTCGCGCCTGGGTCGACGCGCACTCATCCGCGATAGAGACACCCCCGGCGGACGCGACGATGCTGGTCACCGACGGCGGTCTCGTCCTGGTGCCCTCGGCCACCGGCGTGACCGTCGACACGACGACGACCGTGAACGCACTCTCCGAGGCTCTCGTCTCAGGGGCGACCGCCTCGCGGTTCGTCACGGTCGTCACGCAGCCCCAGGTCACCGAGACCGACCTCGGCCCGGAGATCCTGATCGACCTCTCGCAGCGCAGACTCTACCTCTATGTGAACGGAGAGCTGGAGCGCACGTACGGCGTGGCGGTAGGCGCGCCTGGTCACTCGACCCCCCGGGGCGACTTCGAGATAACCCTCAAGCGCTACCTGCCCACCTGGTACAACCCGGGCTCGGACTGGGCCAAGGACATGCCGGCCTACATCGGCCCCGGCCCCGGTAACCCGCTCGGGACGCGCGCACTCAACCTCAACGCACCGGGCATCAGGATCCACGGCACATCCAACGACGCCTCGATCGGCACGGCGGCCTCGCACGGCTGCCTGCGGATGCACCGGTGGGACATCGAGGACCTCTACGAGCGCGTGGAGGTCGGAACCAAGGTCCACATCGTACGGTAGGCGGGGCGGGGGCGTGCGCCGGAAGCGGTGACGTGGCACACGCCGGGCGGCTGCATCAGGCCGCGCCTGTGCCGCTCGCCCACTCCCTCACGTAGTCTGCGAGAGCGGACGCCGCACGGGTGAGCGACCTCCGCGGCGTGACCAGGAAGAGAGGGCGTTCGATCGGAAGGCCGGGGCCACGCACCTCGGCCACAGTGCCGAGCGCGATCGCCTTCTCGGCAACGTGACTGCTCACGATGCCGAGACCCATGCCTCCCTCGACAGCCGACACCACGGCCTCGTTGGTACCGAGCTCCATGACGACCGCGAGTTCCGCCGGGTCCACGCCGCCCTGCCGCAGCACCTCTTCAGCGGTGACACGGGTTCCGGAGCCGGCCTCACGCACGACGAACGGCTCGGCGGCGATGTCGCGCAGAGACTCGATGCCGCGCACGACGAGCGGATGACCTGGAGGGCCGATCAACACGAGGGTGTCGGTACCCGCCCGCTCGGCTGCGAGTCGACGACTGTGCAGGTCTGCGCCGGTCATGCCGAGGTCGGCCTCCCCCTCTTCGACGCAGGACACGACGCCTGCACTGTCGTGAACGCTCAGCGCGAGCGTGACTCCGGGATGCGCGGCCAGGAAAGGACCGAGCAGCCTCGGCAGGACGTACTGTCCGGGCGTCGTGCTCGCCGCGATGTGAACCCGGCCCGACACGGCATCGGAAAGCGCATCCAAAGCGCCGTGTGCCCGCTCGAGTTCAGCGAGAACGCGCCGGGCGTGGGGCAGGAGCACCTGACCGGCTTCGGTCAGCACGATTCGGCGCGGCTGGCGGTCGAACAGGGCGACCCCCACCCCGGATTCGAGCGCCTGGATCTGCATCGTCACGGACGGCTGGGAGAGGCCCAGGGTTCGGGCTGCCCCGGAGAACGAACCGCGGTCCACGACCGCAACGAAGGCACGCAGCTGGCTGAGGTTCATCGACCCACTCCTCTCGGATGCCTGGCGAGACCATGCTAGCGCACCGGAGTCTTCACTGGCGCTGTGAGTTGTGCGAGAGTATATAGGTGAGAGTCGTTCTCACTTGGAGGGATCGTGCACACCGTCCAACGCGCACAGCAGCAGTATGCGGATCCCGGATGTGATGCACCGGGGACTCCGGGGTGCCCGGAGACCGACGCCAGATCACTCTTCGGCAGTTCCCGGCTGAGTCAGCAGAGGGCGATCATCGGGGCGAGGGTGCTCGAGGAGCGCGGGGCGTTCACCGCCGAGCAACTCCATGCGGCGGCCACCCGGCACGACCCCTCCGTCGGAGTCGCGACGGTCTACCGCGCCATAACGGCCATGCTCGAGGCGGGGTCGATCGCTCGGATCGGACAGCGGGGAAGCTCGGTGTTGTTCGCGCGATGCGACGGTGGAGACCACCATCACGCCATCTGCGAGGAGTGCGGCGCGGTCGCGCGAGTGGCCTGCCCCCTGCAGCCGGACACACTCGGCTGGACGACCAGTGGCGGTGTCATATTGCGGCATGAGCTCACCCTCTACGGCCGCTGTCCCGAGTGCAACGCTCGCCGGGGCGGCTCCTGATGTCGCACCTGCACATCCCCGACGGCATCCTCCCCCTATGGCTCTGGCTGAGCGGCTGGATCATCGCTCTCGCGCTGCTCCGCATCGCGTCGGCACGGTTACGTACGACCGACGCGCGCAGAGCCGTCCCGCTCATCGGTGTGGTCTCAGCGATGATGCTCGTGGCGATGTCTGCCGAGATCGTCCCGATCGCCTACCACGTCAACCTGACGGTCGTCGCGGGCATGCTCCTCGGCCCGTGGGCGAGTCTCATCGCGGCATTCATCGTCGTCTTCATGCTGGCCCTGCTCGGTCATGGTGGCATCACCGTCGTGGGCCTCGGCATGCTCGTGATCGCCGCGGAGATGCTGCTCGGCAACGCGCTCGTCCGGCTCTTGACGCGACTCGCCGGCAGGCCACGGGTCGCCCTCATGAGCGGCGTGGCGACAGTCATCACGCTCGCCCTTTCGACGACGCTCGTCGTGGGCATCGTCGCACTCGGCGGTAGCGCGGCGAGCGCCCGGGAGACCGGCGCGCTCGATCCGGAGACGCTGCGCTTCGAGAGCCCATTCTCGGACGGCGTCATCTCCATCGGCCTCGGCCACGAGCACGAGCCTGCGGATGCCGATGCCGGAGCGCTCCCGAGCGAGCACGAGGAGTCGCACCACATCGACGAACACACCGGACAGGCAGCAGACGACGACGCGCCTGCGGAACATGCGCACGGCAACTCGCTCTCGGTGAGCCGCTTCGCCGCCGTCGTCTATACGCTGGGACCCTTCGGCTGGCTGCTCGAGGCGCTCGTGACGGCTGCACTCATCGGCTACATCGCGCGCGTGCGACCGTCACTGCTCTTCGGTGGCGCCGAGGGCCGCCCGCGGTATCCGGGCGACGAGCACGGGAGGCACTGATGGATGTCACCGTCGTCGACCGGGCGGCGACCTCGGGCGACTCACCGCTCCACCACGCCTCGCCCGGCAGCAAGCTGGTGGGGACCGCCCTCGTGGTGGCGGCGGTCGTGGTGACCGGCGACCCATTGCTGCTCGCCGGCGTGGCGTTCGGAATGACCGGAGCCGCCGCTGCCCTCCGGTTGCCGGTGCGCTCCATGGCACCGTTCGCGCTCTACCCCGTGCTCTTCGCGCTTATCTTCGCGTTCGCCTCGGCCACAGGCCCGGTCACGGCCGCGACTATCGTGCTGAAGGCGGTGACCGCGGCGCTCGCCGTCATCATCCTCATCTTCACGACGCCATACCCGCAGGTCTTCGCACCCGTCCAGCGGATACTGCCCGTCGTCGTCGGCGACGCACTACTGCTCACATACCGCTCGCTGTTCATCCTCGCCGACAAGTACGCCGACCTCACCCGCGCGATCCGTCTGCGCTCAGGCATCTCCGCACGACAGCCGCTCCGCAGCGCTCGGGCCGCCACGCGCGCGCTCGGCGGGCTGCTCCTCTACTCGCTCGACCTCGCGCGTCGCGATTACGACATCCTGCGACTGCGCGGCTACGAGGGCGGCCTGCGCGTCACGCCGCTGCGGGGCGGCTCGCGCGTCACGGCGGTCGCGATCATCATCGCCACCGGTGCGACGACGGCACTCGCGGTATTCTTCCGCGCGATCCCCATCGGCGGCTACTCGTGGATCGTAACGGTCGCCGGCCTGCTGATCCTGCTCGGCGGCATCCTCTTCGGATGGAGACGATGATGGCACACCACACCCATACGCACGGCCGGCTCGTCGGCGCCGATGAGGTCGTCCGCATCAGCTGCGTGCGCCACACCTACGAGGACGGCACCGAGGTGCATCTGTGCGGCATGGACTTCGTGGCGCATCGCGGCGCGCGCATCGCCGTACTCGGCCCCAACGGTTCCGGCAAGACGACGATGCTCTTCCACATCCTCGGGCTGTTGCGCCCGACCGAGGGCGAGGTGCAGGTCTTCGGTGTGCGGCCCGCCGAGCGCTGGCCTGAGATAAGACGGCGAATCGGCGTGGTGTTACAGAACGTCGACGAACAGCTGCTCGCGCCGACCGTCTTCGACGACGTCGCCTTCTCGCCGCGACAGTACGGCCTCCCCGAGAGCGAGGTGGTCGCGAAGACCCGCTCGGCGCTCAACATGCTGGGAATCGCCGGCCTGGCCGGGCGCGTGCCCCACAACCTCTCGGGCGGGGAGAAGCGGAAGGTGGCGCTCGCCGGTGCGCTCGTCATGGAGCCCGAACTGCTCGTGCTCGACGAGCCGTTCGAGGGCCTCGACCCGGTCTCCCGGACGTCGCTTCTCGATCTCCTCGGACGCCTCTCGCACGAGCGTGACATGACGGTCGTGCTCAGCACCCACGACATCGACACCGTGCCCGAGTTCGCCGACTACGCCTACGTCCTCACGCCCGGTGGCCGCATCGCGGTGGCGGGCACCCCCGCCGAGGTCTTCGCGAGCGCCGACACACTGGCCCAGGGCAACATCCGGCCCCCTGTGCTCGCAGAGCTCTTCGCGGGCCTCAGGGAACACGACCCGCAGGCTCCGCCCCCCGCGCTCTCGATAGCCGAGGCGGTCGACGCCCTGCTGTCCTGGAAGCGCGCTCCTGCCGAACCGGGAGCGGCATCGCAGCCGTGACACGCGGAACGCGTGCGCTGAGGTCGACGACGCGCCGCAACAAGTCCGGCGCTCAGGTCGTCTGTCCGGTGAACGACCACCGTTCGAGTAGGAGCGCCGGCGCCAGCACCCTGCCGCCGTCGTCCACGGCGATGAGCTCCCGCTCGGCGCCCACCGCACCGACATGGCAGAGTGCCTCGAGAATCCCCTGGGTGAACCGAAGGTTCCGGAGTGCCCGGGTGATGCGGCCGCCCTCTATGAGGAACGTGCCGTCACGCGTCATGCCTGTGAGAACGACCTTCACCGGGTCCTCCACGTTCACGTAGTGCAGCCGCGAGACGTACACACCTCTCGTGACCGAGGCGACCAGCCCCTCCGGCGACGCATCGCCCTTGGCGAGCACGAGGTTGCCCGGGAGCGGACCGTACGGGTTGGGCACCCCAAGTGCATGACCGGTGTTGGCACGGCCAAGCAGGTGAGCGTGATACGAGTCGGTCACCGGGCCGACGGCCACTCCGCCCTCGATGAGCGCCGTACGGAGCTTCGGCTGCCCCTCGTGATCGAACGGGCGACCGACCATCGCCGGTGCCAGCGCGTCGTCGTAGAGGCTGATGCGCTCGTCGACGATACGCTGGCCGATAGCCTGCGTGAGGAACGTGCTGCCTTCGGCGAACCCTTTCCCGGCGAAGCCGAGGTAGCCGAGGAAGCTCACAAGTTCGGCGACAGCCTCGGGCGCCAGGACGACCGTGTAGGTCCCCGGCTCCAGTGGCCCGCCGTCTCTGGAGCGCCCGGCCGTCACCGCGGCTCGCGCCCCGAGCGCCGAGGGGACCAGCGCGTGGCCGTCCGGCGCACAGAACGAGGCCCAGCCACTGCCGCCTCCCGGGCCGGTGGCGAGAACCGTCACCCGCACTTCGCTCGAATCGGCAGCCGCCTCGACTCCGCGGCTGTTCACGACGACGATGCCCGAGTCCCTGCAGGCCACCGTACCTGCGGCGCTCAGGCCCCGGGCGGTCGCCTGTGCGGTGATCTCGCGCACAGCCTCGGCTCTGCGCATCTCGTCGTACTCCCGGGCGCTGCCCCGGCTTCGCTCGACTCTCCTGACCTGACGCGCCTCGGGCAGACCAGGGAACGATGGATCGGCCGGAGCGTGACGGGCAGCCTCAGTGGCGGCCGCCGCCGAGCGCGCGAGGGAGACGTCATCGAGACGATTCGTCGATGCCACTCCGCAGCCTGTGCCTATGATGGCCCGCAGCGTGAGGACGACGTCCGTCTCGAGCGTGTTCTGGTGGATGCGATTGCGGGCGAAACGCGTGGTGGCCGAAGTCGCGGCGTCGACGGCGACCTCCACCTCATCGGCCTCGGCGAGTGCCAGTGCTCGCGCGGCGATGCCACGCAGTTCGTCAAGCGATGGCCTCATCGGCCCACCCCCACCCGGACGCCCCTGAATCGCGCGGGGGCCGCGCCGTGCGCTACATGCCCGATCTGCATCGGCTCCCCCTTGCCGCAGTTGGGTATTCCCCACACCTGCCAGTGGTCGCGGGAACAGACGGCGTCACACGCGTTCCAGAAGGCGGGCGTGATGCCTGTGTAGTTCGGTTGCTTGACCATGCGGCCGAGACGGCCGTTCACGATCTCCCAGCCGATCTCACAGCCGAACTGGAAGTTCAGACGCCGCTCGTCGATGGACCACGAGTGGTTCGTCTCAAGGTAGAGCCCCTCCTCGGTATCAGCGATGAGGTCGTCGAGCGACCAGGTCCCCGGTTCGAGACTCACGGTGGTCATGCGAACGAGCGGCTGCCGTGCCCACCCGTCGGCACGCATGCAACCGTTCGACGTGCGTCCGAGAAGCGTCGCCGACTCTCGCGACAACTGAACGCCGGTCAGCAGACCCCGCGTGATGAGGTGATTCCGCGTGGCCGGCACCCCCTCGTCGTCATAGCCGAAGGAGCCGAGCGAACCCGGAATCGTCGCATCGGCCGTCACGGTCACTTCGTGCGAACCGTACCGGAGCCTGCCGATGTCCTCGACGGTCACGAACGACCCGCCAGCGAACGCCTCCTCGTCTCCAAGGATCCGATCGAACTCCGTAGGGTGGCCGATCGATTCGTGCACCTGCAAGGCGATCTGCGAACCGTCGATGATGACAGAGGTCTCTCGCGGCGCACATGGCGCGGCACACAGGAGTGCTGCGGCCTCAGCAGCGACCCGCGGCGCATGCCCTGCGAGGTCGAGCGCGAGCACCGACTCCCATCCGCCCTGCACCGCCTGCCCGCCGAAGGAGTTGGGATAGGACCGCACGAGTAGCTCCCCGTCACCGATGGAGTAGGCCGCGATGCCCGCCTGCGACTCCGTGTAGGACTGCTCGACGAGCGATCCCTCAGTCGAGCCGAAGCACTTCGTGACGCGCAGGAAGCTCATCTGGCACGAAGAGATGCGCACGGCAGGCTCGGCCCTGAGCGCGGCATCGGCCGCGAAGAGCACGCCGAGCTTCTCCTCGGCTGAGATCGCGAAGGGATCCAACTCGCAGGGCCCGTACCAGTGGTCGTTCACGACCGGCGCCGCCGAGAGCCGCACCGGCGCGAGCCGTGTGGTCGCCGCCGCCCTCGCCAGGCTGACCGCCCGCCGTGCGGCCTCACGGATGGCGTCCGTCGAGATGTCCGAGGTGGCGGCGAACCCCCACGCTCCGTCAGCGATAACCCGAACGCCGATACCGAGGGACTCGCCCGACCCGATCGCGTCCACACGACCGGTACGCACCGACAGTTCTTCGTGCTGCGTGAGGACCATCCGCGCATCGGCATACGAGGCGCCAGCAGCCGTCGCAGCATCGAGTGCCGTGCCCACGCTCTCCCTCATGCCTGCCTCCCCTTCGGCGCACCCTGAGCGGGACGCACCCCTGCGCTGCCCCTCCTCGCCCGTATCATACTCCCTGGTTTCGCGCGTCTCGACTGGGAGATGCCCCGGTACACGGACCGCGGCCGGACTTGGTACACTACCGGTGCTGTGTTCGTCGTGCGCCTCGCCCTGTATCCGATCTCAGGATGCCGATGTCTCAACCATCCATGTCACGAACCGAAGCCGGTCACCTCGCCCGCGCACGACGGAAGACCGCGAGACGCCGGGCTTTCGCAGCTTCGGGTATCGTCATCCTCCTGATGGTCGTCGCCTTCCTCGCGAGCGGCCTCGACGGCGTGGCACTCCCCTGGAGCTCGTCAGGGCCGGCGGTCCCTGTGCCGGACCAGGGCTCCGAAGAGACCACTCCGGCGGCAAGTGGGATCGCCAGCGAGACGCCCGTCGTGGAAGAACCAGCACTCCCCTCGGGACCGACCACCATCACGGTAGCAGCCGCCGGTGACATGATCTTCGACCGCAAGGTGAAATCGCTCATTCAGGCGACGAACGGTGAGGAGCCGCTCGAGGAGGTGGCCGCTCAGCTCGCAGCCGCCGACATCGCAGTCGGCAACCTCGAGAGCCCTCTCTCCGATGGCGGGACGCGAAACGCCGACAAGGACGTCACGTTCCGGGGCCACCCCGACGGCGTCCAGAGCCTCGCCCTCGCAGGATTCGACTTCCTGTCACTCGCGAACAACCACGTCCTTGACTACGGTCCGGCCGCGCTCGCCGACACGATCGCGCTCCTGGACGACCACGGTATCGGACACGCCGGGGCAGGCATGAACAAGCAGGAGGCCTGGGAGCCCGCCGTACGCGACGTGAACGGCACCTCGGTGGCATTCCTCTCCTTCTCGCACATCCTCCCGGCCGGGTTCATCGCCACGAATGAGAAGGCGGGACTCGCCCAGGGACGGCTCAATATGGACGAGGTCGAAGACGCGATCCGCGCCGCCGATGCCCGCTACGACTACGTGCTCGTGTCGTTCCACTGGGGCGTCGAGTACAAGGACGACTGCAACGCCGACCAGGTCGCCGATGGCCGGCGTGCCGTGGACGCGGGAGCAGACATGGTGCTCTCGCATCATCCGCACGTCATCCAGGGCATCGAGCGCTATGGCAACGCGATCATCGCCTACTCACTCGGCGACTTCGTGTTCGACCACTACTCGCGCAAGACCGGCGAGGCGTTCATCCTCGATGCCGAACTCGGACCGTCCGGCGTCGGCGAAGTCCTCATCACACCCGTCTACCTCGACGGTAACGGCAAGCCGGAGTACGTGACCGGGAGCGAAGCAGCGGTCATCCTCGAGCGGCTCAAGGCGATCTCCTCCCCGCTCGGCACGTACGTCGAGATCAGCGGTGACACCGCGCGGGTGCTCCCGTGACGCGCGAACGAAGGCGCGCCCCGCAGTGCCGCCGCATCCGGACCGACGTGAGGACCGGGGGGCCGACGCTCGGCCACGGGGTGCGTGACACCGGCGTCGAGCTGGGCTCGTCGCCACGGCGACGCTCACGACCCCGGCGGACGAGCCGGACCGGACTGCGCGTGCTGGCCGTCGTACTCCTTCTCGGCCTGGCGGTGCTCGTGAACTCGCTGACGACACCCGACGGACCAGCCGTGCAGCCGCAGGACGCCCTCGCATCCTCGGCAACCTCCACCGCGATGTCGGCTCCCGAGCGTGAGCCCACGCCGGTCATCGCCACGTGCGAGGGCACGGACGTACACCTGCCGATCGACGCGGCGGAGATCACGGTCGTCGCGTTCCATCAGGCATCCTATCCGGACGCGCTCCACCTTGCCGCGACGGTACCGGACGCTGACGCCGACGCACTCGCTGCCGCGGTGGCTGAGGGTACGGCGGTCGAGGAAGGCTGGGACGGCACGTGCCTCCGGCTGTGGCGGACGAACCGCACGGGGCCGCCTGACACGGCCATCGATGTGGGAGCGACCGCGGGGACTCCCGTGTACGCGCCTGTCACAGGGACCGTCGTGGACGTGAAGGCGTATCTCCTCTACCAGAAGTACGACGACTTCGAGATCCACATCAGGCTTGACGGCTGCGACGCCGCCGAGGTGGTCCTCATCCACGTCGCCGAGCCCACCGTCGCCGTCGGCGACCATCTCGTAGGCGGCGTCACTCCAGTCGCGGTCGTACGCAGACTCGCCGACAAGCTCACACTGCAGCTCGGCGCCTACACGACCAACGGCGGAGACCACGTGCACGTGCAGATGAACGGCGTGGATGCCTCAGGAACCGTCGACATCGGCGGGTCCTGAGGCATCCGGAATCGGCCTACTCGCCGCCACCGCCTTCGGCGCGGCGGATGAACCCGCGGAAGCGGCGGTCGAACTCGAAACGCTCGAGACGCACCTTGCGGCCACAACCGTGACACAGCAGGCCGATGTCCATGCCGAGCTTGGTGACCTCCCACTCGTTCGCGCCGCAGGGGTGCGGCTTCTTGAGACGCACCACATCGCCGACCTGGATGGGAATGATCGGGATCGCCATTCGTGACTCCATCGCGCTCGCCCGCCGAGACAGGTACAGTATACCGATGCACGTTCCACCGGCTAAGGGAGCCAGCCCCATGAAGACACGAGCCATCCTCTCCGTCCTCGGAGGCGACCGCGTGGGCATCGTCGCGGCCGTCACCGCAGAACTCGCCCAGTGCGCGGTCAACATCGAGGACATCCGGCAGACGATCATCTCCGGCATCTTCTCCATGACGATGCTCGTCACCATCGATGAAGAACAGCACCCGTTCGAGGAGGTACAGGCCCGCCTCAACGAGGTGGCAAAGGCCGTGGACCAGCAGATCAGCCTCCAGCGGGAGGACGTCTTCCGCTTCATGCATCGCGTATAGCCAGCCGAGAGGACCACCCGATGATGAGCATCAGTCCGGAGGAGATCGTCGAAACACTCCTCATGGTGCAACAGCAGAACCTCGATATCCGAACCGTCACGCTCGGCCTGAACATCGCTGATTGCGCGGCAGACACCGCCGATGAGATGGCCCGACGCGTCTACGAACGAGTGACCACGGTGGGCTCGCGCCTCGTGCCTGTGGCTGAGGCCATCGAACGCGAGTACGGCATCCCCATCCGCAACAAGCGCATCTCCGTCTCGCCGGTGGCTTCTGTCGCCGGGTGCTGTGAGAAGGACGACCTCACGGTAATCGCGCAGGCCATGGACCGGGCTGCACATGAGACAGGCGTCGACTTCATCGGAGGGTTCTCCGCGCTCGTTCACAAGGGCGTAGGGCGCGCCGACGACGCGCTCATCCGCTCCATCCCGTACGCGCTCGCATCCACGGAACGTGTCTGCTCATCGGTGAACGTCGCTTCCACGCGAGCGGGCATCAACATGGACGCGATCGCGCGCATGGCCGCTGTCATCAAGGAGACAGCCCAGCTCACCGCCGACCGGGACTCCATCGGCTGCGCTAAGCTCGTCGTCTTCGCCAACATGGTCGAGGACAACCCGTTCATGGCAGGCGCGATGCACGGCGCGGGCGAGGCCGACGCGGTCATCAACGTGGGCATCTC
>CAYMSA010000030.1:0-19398 GCA_964392965.1 uncultured Coriobacteriaceae bacterium | reverse complement strand
GGGGTCGCCGCATGCTGATGAAGCGCGTCATCCCGTGTCTCGACGTGCACGCCGGACGTGTCGTCAAGGGCGTGAACTTCGTGAACCTGCGCGACGCGGGTGATCCGGTCGAACTCGCTGCGGTCTATGACCGTGAAGGTGCCGATGAGGTCGTCTTCCTCGACATCACGGCCACGCATGAGGAGCGTGCGTCGATGCTCGATGTCGCGGCGCGCACCTCCGAGGAGGTCTTCATCCCGTACACGGTCGGCGGCGGCATGCGCACGCTCGCGGACATCCGCGCGATGCTCGCCGCGGGCGCCGACAAGATCTCGGTCAACTCGGCGGCGGTGAATTCGCCTGAGCTCATCACGACGATGGCCGGGCAGTTCGGCGCACAGTGCATCGTCGTGGCCATCGACGCCCGGCGGGTGCCCGGTTCGCGCCCGATGCGCTGGGAGGTCTTCACAGCGGGCGGACGAACCAACACGGGGCTCGATGCCGTGGCCTGGGCCGCCGAGGCAGGCCGACGGGGTGCAGGTGAGATTCTGCTCACGAGCATGGACTGCGACGGCACGAAGGACGGCTTCGACATCGACCTCACGCGTGCGGTCACGCGCGCGGTGAACATCCCCGTCATCGCGAGCGGCGGTGCGGGCGCGCTCGATCACTTCGCCGAGGTCGTGATCGAGGCCGATGCCGATGCCGTGCTCGCCGCGAGCGTCTTCCACTTCGGCGAGTTCTCGGTCCGCGAGGTCAAGCAGGCGATGGCCGCCGCAGGCGTGCCGGTGAGGTTGTAAGCGATGCGAGACGAACAGGCGGTATCCATGCCGAACACCGAGGAGTCACCCGTGGGCGCGCAGGAGCGCCGGCCCATGCGGCGTGCCGATCACCGCATGACCGATGAGGACGCGCTCGCTCTCATCGCCCGGGCCGACGTCGTCCGGCTCGGCTTCTCGGATGATGAAGGACCGTACGTGGTCCCCGTGAACTTCGGGTACGAAGACGGACGCCTCTACATCCATGGTCCGCTCGAGGGGCGTCGCATCGACGCAGCGCGGCGGGGAGCGCGTGTGTGCTTCGAGATCGACGAGGGCTCAGTGGTCCGCGCCGAGCTGCCCTGCGGGTTCACCTCGAGCTTCGAGAGCGTCGTCGGCTACGGCACGATGCGGCTGCTCGAGGGCCGCGAGGCCTGTCTGCACGGGCTGGACGTCATCATGCGTCACCACGGCACCACGATCGACGGGTTCCGGGAGAAGTCGTTCCTCCGGACGAGCGTCGTCGAGATCACCATCGAGTCCATGGAGGGCAAGCGGCACCGGCCGAAGCCCGCCGTGAAAGGGGAGTAGAGGATGGATCGCGAACGTGACGCCCTCGGCATCGAGGACCTGACATACGACGCGAACGGGCTCATCCCGGCGGTCATCCAGGACGATGACACGGGCGACGTGCTCATGGTGGCGTACATGAACGCCGAGTCACTCGCCCGGACGGTGGAGACCGGGTACACGTGGTTCTGGAGCCGCTCGCGGCAGAAGTACTGGAAGAAGGGCGAGAGCTCGGGCCACGTTCAGGCGGTTCGCTCGGTGGCGTACGACTGCGACGCCGACTGTCTGCTCATCCGCGTGGAACAGACGGGCTTCGCATGTCACACGATGCAGCGCAGCTGTTTCTATCGCACGCTTGTGGAGACCCCCGGCGCCGTTGCGGCCGCTGCGGAAGCCGCCGAGGCGGCCGAGGGTGTGTCCGCCGAGAGCGGGTCGGCAGACGCTGCCCCTGGTGCAGGCGTCTCCTTCCCTCTCGGTGATGCGCTCGGCGGGCTCTGGGGTGTGCTGCAGGAGCGCAAGCGCGAGCTTCCGGAAGGGAGTTACACGACGAAGCTTCTCACCGGACCGCAGGACAAGCTGCTGAAGAAGATCGCCGAGGAGTCGGGCGAGGTCATCATCGCGGCGCGCGACCATGCGGCGGGCAGTGACGCCGGCGGGGCACAGCTCACCTACGAGATCGCCGACCTCTTCTACCACCTGCTCGTGGTCATGACGCGCGAGGGAATCTCGCCCGAGGCGCTTGCCGCCGAGCTTGAGGGTCGACGCAAGTAGTCGTCGTTGCGCTTCCCCTCGGCGGCTGCTACGATGCCCTCAACCACAGATGTGGCCTGTGATGGGGAGTAGTACTCCGGTGCGTGATGTCCAGAGAGTCGGGGACGGTGGAAACCCGGCGTGATCGACCGGAGGAATGGACCCCTGAGGCTCCGGGACAACGGCCGATTCGCCTACTAGTCCCGGCGGACGCCCACCGATAGCGGGGACCGGGCATGGACGGCGCATTCTGCCGGAGTGCTGCAGGACGAGTGGCCTGGAACCTTGTTCCGGGCAACGAGGGTGGTACCGCGGGAGCACAGCTCTCGTCCCTTGAGGACGGGAGCTTTTTGTTTTCCCGGGGTACCTATCGCTCCGGGAGCAGAGGCTCTGATGTACGGAAGCCGAGAGCACACGAAAGGAGCGGGACGATGACTGAGAAGACACGGTACGTACTCGACGAGCAGGACATGCCCACCGCCTGGTACAACGTCCAGGCCGATCTGCCCGAGCCGCTCGCTCCGCCGCTCGACGCCGAGGGCAACCCGATGGGTCCGGAGCAGCTGGGGGTCATCTTCCCCATGTCGCTCATCATGCAGGAGGTCAGCCAGGAGCGCTACATCGACATCCCCGGCGCGGTCATCGACAAGCTCAAGACGTATCGTCCATCGCCGCTGCACCGCGCCCGCGCGCTGGAGCGCTCATTGGACCTGCCCGCCGGAGTGAAGATCTTCTACAAGTACGAGGGCGTCTCGCCAGCCGGCTCCCACAAGCTCAACACCGCGCTGCCGCAGGCGTACTACAACAAGCTCGACGGCATCCACAAGCTGACGACCGAGACCGGCGCAGGCCAGTGGGGCTCGGCACTCGCGATGGCCGGCGCCATGTACGACATCGACGTCGAGGTCTTCATGGTCAGGGTCTCCTACGAGCAGAAGCCGTACCGCAAAGCACTCATGCAGACCTACGGCGCGCGGGTCCATCCGTCACCCACGATGCTGACCGAGTCAGGCAGACACGTCCTCGCCATCAACCCCGACTCCACCGGTTCGCTCGGCATCGCCATCTCCGAGGCCGTCGAGCTCGCGGTGAAGGACCCCGGCACGCACTACTCGCTCGGCAGCGTGCTGAACCACGTGTGCCTGCACCAGACCATCATCGGGCAGGAGGCCATCCTGCAGATGGAGATGGCCGGTGAGGAGCCTGACGTGGTCATCGGGTGCGTGGGCGGCGGCTCCAACTTCGCCGGCATCGCGTTCCCGTACTACCATCGGCGCCTGAACGGCCTGAGCCAGGCTCGCCTCGTGGCAGTGGAGCCGAAGGCGTGCCCGACGCTCACGGCTGGCGAGTACCGTTACGACTTCGGCGATGAGGCCAAGCTCACGCCGCAGATGATGATGTACACGCTCGGACACGATTTCGTACCTGCCGGGATCCATGCGGGAGGTCTGCGCTACCATGGCGACTCGCCGCTCGTCTCGGCGCTCGTGAAGTCGGGTGACGTCGAGGCGGTCGCTGTGCACCAGACGACATGCTTCGACGCTGCGATCCGGTTCGCGCGCAGTGAGCTCATCCTGCCCGCGCCCGAGAGTAGTCACGCGATTCTCGCCGCGATCGACGAGGCGCTCGCCGCCAAGGAGGCGGGCGAGGACCGGACGATCCTCTTCAACCTCTCCGGGCACGGCCACTTCGACCTCACGGCTTACGAGGCGTACCTGGGCGGCGGGCTCGTTGACTACGACTTCGCGGCGGGTGCGAGTCTGGACAAGTAGCGGAAACGCAATGCTCCCGTTCACGTGCAGAACGAGAACGGGAGACGAGGCGAGGACAGATGCCGTGCCCCTGGGGTGCGGCACCTGTCGCTTCGAACGGACCCCGGTGGTCGCGCGGAGCCGTCCCTTCGTGCGGGGCAGCGGTTCAGTCGCCGAGGCAGTAGAGGTAGCCGTCCCGGCAGCCCACGTACACACGGCCTTCCCAGATGAGCGGTGTCGACTCGAACATGCCCGAGGCGGTGAACGTGTCGAGTTCAGTGAAGCGGATGGCGGGGTCGCCGACCGACATCTCGTACAGGTGCACCTGGCTATCGAGCCCGCACGTCACGATGCGATCACCGACGATCGCCGGGGTCGAGATGCTGCTGCCGATGTGGTCGGAGAAGAGCAGCTTCGGGCGCGGATACCGGCCGACGCCGTCAGGCGTCGGGCTGGTGCCGTCGGTCACGTCGCGCGAGACGACATAGAGGTGTCCGTCCACGCTGTTGAACGCGGCGATCGGCTGGCCGCCGGGGCTCGTGCCGAGCGCCACCGAGCCCACCACGCCACCGGCCCACTCACCGATCCCGCGGTCCTCGGTGGAGAAGAACCAGACGACGCAGTCATCTGCGGGGCGCGACGGATCGAGCATGAAGACGCCGCCGTGCTCGATGTACTGGCGCTCCACGCCGACGAGCAGCATGCCTTCGGGCGTCACGACCACCGTGCTGTCGAAGTCTCCGCCGGGGTTGAAGTCCCACTCGATGGCGAGTGTCGCTCGGTCGAGGCCGTACACGTGGCCGGAGCTCGACGCCACGTAGATGCGGTCGCCGAGCACCGCCGGAGAGCCCTCGAGCGCGACGTTGCTACCGCCGTCTTCGGCATGGGCGGCCACGTCCCCGTCCGTGTAGAGTGCAGGCGAGCTTGCCACTACCGATGGCTGGAGGTGACCGTCGGGCGTCCGCGTGAGCCGGGACGTGTCGAGTGCGAGCACGTGTCCGGGCTCGATGGCCACGATCAGCCGCCCGTCCACAACGAGCGGGCTCGCGTCCACGTCCTGACTGTAGTTGTGCGTGCGAGGGACAGGGAGGCGCCAGAGCTCCTCGCCGGTCGCGAAGGAGAACGCCCGCAGCGGGGCGACCCCCGCGTCACCCACGTCGTACTGGTTGCCGCGCCGCGAACCGGTGACGACAACGACGCGATCGTTCTCGGCGCGCGTGGGGTCGTAGTAGACGGTGTTCGTGCCCTTGATCACGTCGTCGAGCTGTGCGCGCCATACGACGTCGCCCGTCGCCGCGTTGATCCTGCGCAGCCCGTGGTCGTAGCCGCCGATCACGAGGTAGGCGTGGCCGTCCTCACAGGTGACGGTCGGCTGGCCGGTCCACCCCGTGCCCGTCCAGGTCACGAGTTTGTCGTCGCTCTTGCGAGAGGTGAGACCGCTTCCGATCTCGAGCTTCCAGATGACGTCGAGCGCCGAGGGGGCTGGACCCTTCCCCGAAGACGATCGCAGTGTCCCTCCGAGGTAGGTGGGGTAGGCGAGCGAGATGCGCTCTCCTTCGATGATGAGAGTGCCGTCGGGTTCGGTGACCGTATCCGCGAGAACGCCCTTCGCGGGCGCGTTCCCGGGCTCCGTCGGCACGCTGGCGCTGCCCGAGGGCGGGGCGTCAGCGCCGGACCGACATGAGGGCAGGACCCAGAGGAAGAGCGCTGCGAGCAGGGCGAGGGTGACGATCGCCGCGACCAGCAGTGGGCTGCGGCGTCGTGAAGGCCTTCGTCGCGGTGACTGGAGCGGTCCCGTCTGGCGGCTGGTGGCCCGGTATCGATACATGCGGTTCCTCGGCATGACATCATCGTATCGGAGTCCGCAGGCGCGTGCCCGCAGGCGGGGTCTTGCGTCCCATCGACACCCGCAGCGGGGGTGTTCGCGGACACGCACGGGTGCGTTCGCCAGGGTTCGAGGTGGCATCTGAAGTGCTACAATGGCCGCGCGGCACGGCATTCGAGCAGCCGCCGCTTCGCCGCACCAGCCGGTCGTAGCCAGGGGAGCAACAGGTGGCGCTCGAGGGCAATCTCAAGGACTTCTCCCTCGCGGACATGTTCCGCCTCCTCGCCTCTGGCCGCAAGACCGGCGTCCTTCATCTCGAACGCCCCGACGGTCAGGGCAAGGTCTGCTTCAAGGAGGGGCGTGTCTTCTTCGCCACCTCCAACTGGCACCGTGAGTCACTCGGAAAGCGACTGGTGCGCGGCGGGGTGATCACGGCCGCTCAGCTCAGGCAGGCGCTCGGCCTTCAGCGGATCCAGAAGCGGGAGATGGCGGGCCGTCGACTGGGGCAGATCCTGGTGGACGAGGGCTACCTCGAGGCGCACGTGCTCGAGAGCTTCATCCAGGAGCAGATCAACGATACGCTGTTCGCGCTCTTCCGATGGGATGAGGGCGACCTGCGCTTCGATTCGGGCGATGCGTGTGACGACGAGGACATCGGCATCTCCGTCTCCGTCGAGAACATCATCATGGAGGCATCGCGGCGGCTGGAGCTTTGGGACCGCATCCGCCAGAAGGTGCCGTCACTCGATACCGAGTTCATCATGGCCGCCGCACCGGGTGACAAGACGCTCGACATCCATCTCAAGCCGCGCGAGTGGATGCTCATGTGTCATCTGCACGGAGGCCGCACGGTGCGCGAACTCGGCACGCTGACCGGTTTCGATGACTTCGAGACCTCCAAGATCCTATACGGCATGTACTCGGCGGGACTCGTCGAACGGGTCGGCGAGGAGCGGGTTCTGGAGGATGTACGCGATATCTGACCTGCCGGAAGGCGGGCGGCATCGAGACGGCGCCGGGTGCCGTGATCGCGGTACGAGAACGACGATCGGGGAGGGTGCATGTCGACGAACGGTCTTCCGGGACGTGTCATCGAGGGGCTCATCACCGGCGGGTTCCTCACCGAGGAGCAGGCCGCGGCGGCGATCGAGGTCGCGCAGACGCGGGACGTGACCTACGGGACCGTGCTCACCGAGTGGGACCTCGTGCGCCCGGCCGATGTCCGGCTTCTTCTCGAGCAGGAGTTCGGCATCGCCTCCGTGGACCTCTCCAGTTACGCCCCTGACGCTGGAGCGCTTGCGCGCATTCCCGCCGAGGCCGCGCGCCGGTGGCAGGTGCTGCCGCTGTTCGAACTCGATGGCGTGCTCACCGTTGCGATCGCCGACCCGATGGACGTGTTCATCCTCAACGCCGTGAGTCGCCAGGCGGGCCTCGACATCGAGCCGGTGCTCGCGGCGAAGGCTTCCCTCAGGGCGGCGCTCGGCCAGTACTACCCGGAGTCGGCTGCAGAGGCGCCAGCCGAGGCCGGAATGGTCGCTGCCGGGGTCGCCCCCGCTGCGGCACGGGCGAGCTCCAGGTCCGGCGTACGGTCTGCGGAGGCGGCCTCACCGACTGCGGTCGGCGTCGGGACGCAGGTACCCGACCTGAGCGTCCTCGGCACCGGGGACCCCGCGTCGGCCTCTGCGCTCGTCGCGCGCATCCTCGAGGATGCTGTCGCGAAGGGCGCTTCGCGCATCCACCTGCTGTCGTACAAGGGCGAGTTCATCCTCGCGTACCGGATCAAGGGCGCACTCGAACGTGTGGGCCAGGGGCCCCTCGCCCGTCAGGCGTTCCTTGTCGATGCGTTCTGCAGGGCTGCCGGTGTCACGCCTCCGGCCGACGGAGCCCCCGTCGTGGCGCGGACGCGACTGCGGGTGCTCGATGCGGATCTCACTATCACGCTCTCGTGCGTCGAGACGCTCGGCGGCTATCGCCTGGTGGCGTCGTTCACGGCACCGCGTACCGACCCGCACTCGCTTGAGGACCTGGGGCTGCTTGAGGCGGAGGCCCGTGCCCTCAAGGCCATGGTGGAGCGCGGCCGGGGCATCCTGCTCGTGTGTGCGCCTGCGGCCAACGGCGCGGCGGCGACCTACTACGCGCTCGTCGCGCATGCGGTCGCGGCAGGCCGGACGGTCTTCTCGGTGGAGGAGTCCTGCGAGTACGAGCTGCCGGGCGCGGCGCAGGTGCCAGTGCGGGCACCGGGCGCGACGGTCGATGCGCTCCTCTGCGCGGCGCTGCAGCAGGACGTCGATGTCGTCGGTATCGACGCGCTGCATACCGCGGGCGACGTCGAGGCCGCCGTGGCCATCGCCGCCGCGGGGCGGCTGGTCATCGCCACCTACGCTGCCGGCGACATCGCCGCGGGTGTGCGACGGATGCTCGACCTCGGCGTGGAGCCCCACGGACTTGCAGCGGCCCTGTCGCTCGGCGTGGGGCAACGGCTCGTGCGCCTCAACTGTCCCAACTGCTCGGGTGAGACCGACGGCATGCTCGCCGCCCGCATCCCCGGGGCCGAGGCGGGCCTGCGCGACCGCGCGGGTTCCGGGTGCCCCAACTGCGGTGGCACCGGGCATCGCGGCGCTGTGGCCATCCACGAGGTCCTGCCGTTCACCGAGCCCGTACGGGCGGTCATCAGCCGCTGCGGCTCCGTCACCGATATCTCACGGGCTGCCCATGCGGCCGGGATGCGCCCGCTCGTCACGGCCGGCCTCGCGCGGGTCCGCGAAGGGCAGGTCAGCGCCGAGGAGTTGAACCGGGTCCTGCACTTCGCCGGGTGAGAGCAGGGCGCCATCTCGCGCGCGGCGCGCTCATCGCTATACTGGAGCGCATGCGCGAACTACCGATAGGAGTATTCGACTCCGGACTCGGCGGTCTCACCGTCGTCCGCGAGCTCATCGAGGCGTTGCCCGGCGAGGGCATCGTCTACTTCGGCGACACCACACGGTGCCCCTACGGCCCGCGCCCGATGTCCGAGGTGCGCCGTTTCGTCCTTGAGATCGCCGAGTGGCTGAATCGCCAGCCCGTGAAGCTCATCGTGATCGCCTGCAACACCGCGAGCGCGGCTGCGCTGGAGCTCGCGCAGCGTACATTCGACGTGCCCGTGATCGGCGTCGTCGTGCCGGGCGCCCGGGCCGCGGTCGCTGCAACGCGCACCGGACGCGTGGGTGTCATCGGCACGGTCGGCACGGTCGAGTCGGGCGCCTACAGCACGGCTGTGCGCGCACTCGACGAGCGGGTGACGGTGTTCTCGGTGGCCACGCCACGCTTCGTGGAGATCGTCGAGCAGGGGCTGCGGCTCGGTAGCGATGTGATCGAGGAGTGGCTCTCCGGCATGGGGAGTGTCTTCATCCGGTCGTCGTTCTACGAGATCGCGCGCGACTACCTCAACCCGCTCAAGCAGACGGGGATCGACACGCTCATCCTCGGCTGCACGCACTTCCCGCTGCTCGCAACACCCATCCAGCAGGTGATGGGCTTGAACGTGCGGCTCGTCTCCTCGGCCGAGGAGACCGCGCGCGAGGTGGCGCGCGTGCTCGATGCCACCGGGGCCCGCGCGCCCGGGGGGCTTGCGGTCCGCCACCGCTACGCGACGAGCGGCGACCCGGTCGAGTTCGCGCAGCTCGGCGGGCGGGTGCTCGGCCGCCGTATCGAGGGTGTGCACCACGTGCCGGTCGAGCACCTCGAGTCGCTGCTCGACGATCGCCTCCGGGCAGCGCTCGCCGGCGGGGAGGGCTGCGCATGCGCCTGACGGTCCTCGGCAGTTCGGGCTCGTACCCTGCACCCGGTCGCGCGTGCGCGGGGCATCTCGTGCGCACCGAGAGCGCCACGGTGCTCTTCGACTGCGGCAACGGCGTGATCTCCAACCTCGGCAGGGAAGTCGCGCCACAGGATCTCGATGCCGTCTTCATCACGCACGGCCACATCGACCACTTCGCTGACATCTACGCGCTCCACTCGGCGCTCCGTTTCGGGCCGGGCGGTGAGGGCTACCGCGTCGACCTCTACGCGCCCGCCGGCCTGTTCGACACGCTCAGCTCGCTCCTCGTCGGTCAGGGAGCCTTCGACCTCATGCGGACGTTCGTGCCGCATACACTCACCGAGGACACGCCGGTCCGCATGGGCGGGCTGCTGGTCACGCCGCGGCGCGTCGACCACATAGAGCCCACGTATGCGCTCGTGGCCGAGGAGGGCGGCGTCAAGGTGTGCTATACGTCGGACACGCGCGACGGCGACCAGGTGCGCCGCGCGGCAGACGGCTCGGACTTCGTTCTCGCCGAGGCGACGATGCCCCCCGAGTTCGAGAAACGGTCGCGGCACATGAGCGCACGCGAGGCAGGGGAGATGGCGCGCGTCGCCGGCGCCGGTCGGCTCGTGCTCACACACCTGTGGCCGACGATGGATCGCGTCGAGACCGCCGAGATCGCAACCGCTTCGTTCGGCGACGACGTTCGCGTCGCCGACGAGATGGATACATTCGACATCGACTGAACGGAGGCCCGGATGCAGCGCTCCGGAGGCCGCGGGACCGCTGAACTACGGCCCGTCACCGTCACCCGGCGGTACCTGAAGTACGCACACGGCTCATGTCTCATCGAGATGGGCGACACGCGTGTGCTCTGCGCGGCGTCCATCGCGGATACAGTGGCGGCCTGGCGCCGCGGCAGCGGCCTCGGCTGGGTGACCGCCGAGTACTCGCTCCTGCCGGCGTCCACGCACACGCGCACGCGTCGCGAGGTCACCCAGGGGTCGCCCTCGGGCAGGACGCACGAGATCCAGCGCCTCATCGGCCGGTCACTGCGCTCGGTGGTGGACATGGGCGCGATGGGCGGGGAATGCACGCTCACCGTGGACTGCGACGTCATACAGGCCGACGGCGGCACGCGGACGGCGGCCATCACCGGCGCGTTCATCGCGATGTACGACGCGTTTTCCACGTGGCGCGAAGCGGGCCGGATCAAGGAGCTGCCGGTCCTCGACTTCGTAGCGGCCACGTCCGTGGGCATGGTGGACGGCGTCTGCGTGCTCGACCTGGACTACGCCGAGGACAGCACCGCCGAGGTGGACATGAACGTCGTGTGTGACGGACGGGGCCGCTTCATCGAGGTACAGGGTACCGCCGAGGGCGCACCGTTCGACCGCACGCGCCTCGACGAGCTGCTCGACCTCGCCACACTCGGCACGGGGCAGCTCATCGCGCTCCAGCGCGACCTGCTGACCGGTGATCTCGCGACCAAGAGCGGACGCTAGCGTGGAGCGCCGTGAATCGCCCGGCTCTCCGAGTGTGTCTGCAGGACCGCGCCGCGTCATGGTCGCCACTGCCAATCGGGGCAAGGTGGCGGAGATCCGCTCGGCGCTCGGCTTCGAGGGCTGGGAGCTCGTGACCGCCGCCGATCTCGGTGCCGAGCCGCTCGACGTCGAGGAGACCGGCGCGACCTTCGAGGAGAACGCGCGGCTCAAGGCGCACGCGTACCGGGAGGCGTTCGGCTGTGCGGCGCTCGCCGACGACAGCGGGCTCGAGGTCGATGCACTCGGCGGCGAACCGGGCGTGTACTCCTCGCGCTATGCGGGACCCGGGGCGACCGATGCCGACAACAACGCGAAGCTCCTGGAAGAGCTCGCCGGAGTCGCTGACGCCGGGCGCGGCGCGCGGTTCCGCTGCGTGATGGTGTTCGTGGACGAGGATGGTGCCGAGACGGTCGTAAGCGGCGCCTGCGAAGGCTCGATCGCCCATGAAGGCCGGGGCGAGGGCGGCTTCGGCTACGATCCGCTCTTCCTGCCGACGGCGACGCCCGGCCACTCCATGGCCGAGCTCGGCCGAGAGGAGAAGAGCGCCATCAGCCACCGGGGCGCAGCGCTCAGGGCGCTCAGGGAGGCGCTCGGCGGCGGGTGAGAGGGCGGCGGCGGGTCGTGCGACACGCTCCTCGACTCGCATTTGCCCGCGTTGCCTTGCGCGCCTATACTGTTCTCTGCTCTCGGGCGCCACTCTCTGGGAGGGCCCGGGAGGGTGTCGGGCCGTAGCGCAGCTTGGTAGCGCATCTGCTTTGGGAGCAGAGGGTCGCAGGTTCGAATCCTGTCGGCCCGACCAGTTTTGCGGCGGTAGTTCAATTGGTAGAGCATCAGCCTTCCAAGCTGATTGTTGCGGGTTCGAGTCCCGTCCGCCGCTCCATGAACGCGACGCGGCCCTCCGTTCACCGGGGGGCCGCCGATTGACAACACGGGGCACTGGCGGTTACCGTTTGCATTCGGCACTCCGGCAGGCGTTTCGTGCACCACGCGCCCGTAGCTCAGTTGGATAGAGCGGGAGACTTCTAATCTCTAGGTCGGGGGTTCGAATCCCTCCGGGCGTGCCAGCGATATACCACGGTGGGTGTAGCTCAGTAGGTTAGAGCGTCGGACTGTGGCTCCGAAGGTCGCGGGTTCGAATCCCGTCACCCACCCCATCATCTTCACGGGCCCGCCAAACGGCGGGCCGTCGTTCTTGTGGCGAGCGCATGTGGGGAGTGTGGAGATGCCGACGGACATCGAGATAGCGCACGCTGCCAGGTTGCGGCCGATCTCCGAGGTCGCCACCGAGGCGGGAATCCTCTCGCAGGAGCTGGAACCGTACGGACGCCACAAGGCGAAGGTGTCGCTCGGCATCCTCTCGCGTCTGGCCGAGCGCCCCAACGGGCGCTACGTGCTCGTCACCGCAATCACTCCCACGCCGTTCGGCGAGGGCAAGACGCTCACCACCGTCGGCCTCGGGCAGGCGCTCCGCGCGAGCGGTCACTCGGCGTTCTCGTGCATCCGGCAGCCGTCGCTCGGGCCGGTCTTCGGCATCAAGGGCGGCGCGGCGGGCGGGGGTCTCTCGCAGGTGGTGCCGATGGAGGACATCAACCTCCACCTCACCGGTGACGTGCATGCGCTCACCGCGGCGCACAACCTGGCCGCGGCGTTCGTCGACAACCACATCTACCACGGCAACGAGCTCGGTATCGATCCTACGGCCATCGAGTGGCCGCGCGTCCTCGACATCTCGGACCGCGCGCTCAGGCACGTCGTGACAGGCCTGGGTGGAAGCGTCAACGGCACCCCGCGTGAGGGGCGCTTCGAGATCGCCGTCGCGAGCGAGCTCATGGCCATCCTTGCCCTCGCCGAGGACCTGCACGACCTGCGGGCGCGCATCGGCCGCGTCATCCTCGCACGCACGCGCGACGGCAAGTCCGTCACCGCCGAGGACCTGAAGGTCGCCGGCGCGATGACCGTGCTCATGCGGGAGACCATCAAGCCCAATCTCATGCAGAACCTCGAGGCGGGACCGGTCTTCGTGCACGCGGGACCGTTCGCCAACATCGCCCACGGCAACAGCTCTATCGTGGCCGACCGTATCGCCCTCAAACTCGCCGACTACGTCGTGACCGAGGCTGGTTTCGCTGCCGACATGGGCGCCGAGAAGTTCTTCAACATCAAGTGCCGGGCCTCGGGCCTCGTGCCTGACGCCGCCGTGCTCGTGTGCACGGTGCGGGCCCTCAAAGCACACTCCGGACGGTTCGAGGTCCGGCCGGGCAAACCGCTCGACCCCGCGCTCCTTGCCGAGGACCTCGACGCGCTCGAGGCCGGCATCGCCAACCTCACGAAGCAGATCGACAACGTGCGGTCCTTCGGCGTGCCAGTCGTGGTGGCGATCAACGCCTTCGCCACCGACTCGCCTCCCGAGCACGCGTTCATCGCGGAACGCGCGCTTCAGGCGGGTGCGTTCCAGGCTGTGACGCACCGGATGCACCAGGGTGGCGGCGGGGGCGGCTGTGAACTCGCGGCGGCCGTCGTCGAGGCGTGCGAGTCGCCCTCGGCGTTCCGCCTGACCTACCCGGACGACGCGCCCATCACGGGGAAGATCGAGCGCGTGGCCACGGGCCTCTACGGTGCCGACGGCGTGGACTTCCTCCCGCAGGCGCAGCGTTCGATCGCCTCGCTTACGGCCGCCGGATACGGTGAGCTGCCGGTCTGCATGGCCAAGACGCACCTCTCGCTTTCGCACGACCCCGCACTCAAGGGCGCGCCGAAGGACTGGCGGCTGCCGGTGCGCGACGTGCGGCTCTCGGCAGGTGCGGGGTTCGTCTACGCGCTCTGCGGGGACATCATGGCGATGCCGGGCCTGCCGGCCAGACCGGCCGGCGAGAACGTTGACATCGATGCCGAAGGCAACGCCGTCGGGCTGTTCTAGTATCCGACGGTACGGTCCGCAGGACCGCCGGGAGGAAACTCGAAACCGCCTGTTTGCAATCGCGGCGAGACCAGGTAGAATAACCGAGCGTTCGGGCCGTTAGCTCAGCTGGTAGAGCAGGGGACTCTTAATCCCAAGGTCATAGGTTCGATCCCTATACGGCCCACCATACGAACCTCACGGAAGCGCCCCTCCTCGGGGCGTTTCTTGTTGTGTGCCGTCGGTGTGGAGCGCTCATCGCGATCGTATTGTGTTCGGCGATGAACCGGGAGGGCCGTCCCGCGCCTCACGCCTCTGATCGTTCGGCCTCGACCATGTCGATCAACTCCTGCTTGCTGTTGATACCGAGCTTTCGGTAGATGTGGATCGTGTGCGTCTTGACCGTCCCGGTCGTCACGAACAGCTGGTCGGCGATGTAGGGGAGGCTTCGTCCGCGCCCGAGTCGCAACAGTACCTCGGTCTCGCGGGGCGTGAGGCCGTGTCGCTCCGCAAGCCGCTGGATCGCGGCTTCGTCCGCGGACTCCTCGGAGTGTCCCTTCGCCTCGCCGGTCTCCTCGATCGAGGTGCTCGGGATACGATCTCGGCCGGATATGCCGCCCGGTTCGCACCCGGTCACCTCGTGTGCACTTTCGCCCGTCGTCGATGTTCGTCCCACGAACAGCACCATGCAGAACAGCACGAGCACACCCAGCGCGCACAGCAGCTGGAGGACATACTCGCTCGAGCCGAGTGCTGCGAAGACAGCCTTGCCGCTCACGTTACCGGCAAACACGACGGCTGCGACCACGCCCTGTCCCACACCGAAGGATACGAGCGGAGAGATGCCGTGCTCACGGGTGCTCTCGGTGACCTTGATGATGACGAGACACTGCATGAACATGCCGCATCCGGTGATGAGCGAGCCGCCGATGATCACGCCTCGGGAGCCGTACGTGAGCATCGCGAGAAGACCGACCATGGCAAGCGGGAGGATGAGGCGGTACATGCGGTCCATCGGCAGGGTCGTCCGGGCCCAGAAGTGGATGACGAAGAGTATCGCCACGATGCCGGTGACCACGATGATTCCGCCTGCGATGACCCCAGTGGCCTCATAGCTGCGACCGAGCACGAACGACGTCACAAGGTTGGCGGTGAACGCCGCGAAGGCGATCAGGCTGATCGCACGCCAGGGCAGTATCGAGTAGCGGCGGTCGCCGAGCGAGACCTCGCCGGGGAAGCGTCGGCCGTCCTGCGGGGTTTCGGCGGGGAGCACCTCGCTCGCCAGTGCGTGGCGCGCCCGGGCGTCCGTGTGCCAGGCGAGCCAGGAGAGGAGCGGGATGAGGCCGGTGGCCACGGCTCCCCACGGCTGTGGGAAACGCGAGACCGCGAAATACACGCCGTACGCCACAAGGAACGACAGGAGGATGACCGACGTGGTCTTCATCCTCCCGGATGTGCCGAGAAGGTAGCGCGTCCCCCAGGCGATGCCGAGGAGCGGAATCCCGATGCCGTCCATCAAGGCAGCGATGAAGAGGGCGCCATGGGGCAGGTGGCCGTAGAGTGTCGCCTCGATGAGGAGGACGGACAGCGAGACGCCGACGGCCGCCAGCAAGAACCAGCCGGGCCGCACGACGACCTGTCTGCGGGAACCCACGAGGGATACGAGCAGCGCGAACGCAGCGCTGGTGATCTGCGAGACGAAGAAGCCGTACTCGATTCCCACGCTCGACTGGACGAGCTCGTACGGGAACATCACCGGGCTCAGATAGCAGAGATAACCCCACGCCCACAGGAGGGCGGAACCGACGACCGCGAGGGCAGTGGAGCGCGTCATGCGATCCGGCGCTTGCGACATACCCACCTCCCCGGGAGTCGTCCATCCGGCGTGCCGCCCGTTCGTCGGCCCACCGGGAGCGCACCCGAAGTCTACCCCACTCAGGTGCGCTGCGGTACGGCAGGACTGCACTCCACTGGGCGCTCAAGCGACTCTTCATCCTGAGCACACCTTATCTGACCTGCGAGAACCATAACTCAACCTAAACGGTAGATGCCCCGGGGGAGATCTCGCGCGTATCGTCGGACGTGTCAGGGGGGCGCTCGGATGCGATGCGCTCCGGGAGGACCGACGAGATCGAGGAGGACGACGATGGACAGGGACGAGAGAGACCTGCTGGGCATCGAGGAGAAGGAGGGTCAGGGCATCAGCCGACGGGCGTTCCTCGGCGGCGCTGCGGCCGTGGTGGGCACCGCAGCAACCTTCGGCGTGGTGGGCTGCTCGCCCGCGTCATCGGGTTCGGATGCGCCGGCGGGACCTGAGACTCCGGCTTCGATGCAGACGACCGACCCGTCCAAAGCGGTCTGGCCGGTCGTGGAGGAGTTCGAGGCCAAGCCCGCAGGCGAGGGCGAGATCGCGTTCATCGCGGAGCCTATCGCGGATGCGGATATCGTGAACACCTACGACGTGGACGTCGTCGTGTGTGGCCTCGGCCCGGCGGGCGATGCCGCCGCACTCTCCTGCGCCGAGCAGGGTCTCAAGACCGTCGCGGTCGAGAAGCGCGAGATGGGCAGCTACAACTCGGCGACCATCGGCGGCACGGACTCGAAGATCCACCAGCATTGGGGCATGACGTACGACACCCACGCATGGATGAGCGACGCGATGGTGAACTGCGCGTATCAGGGCGAGATGGAGCTCTACAAGCACTGGCTCGAGACCAACGGTGAGGCCGTCGACTGGTATGTGAGTCACTTCGACAACCAGAACCTCGACGACTACCCGCTCACGTTCGCCGCGGGCGACTTCCCGGACTTCCGTGCGGAGTGGGACGAGACCTCGCTCAGCCGTTCCTGGAACACCTCGATCAACCTGCCGTATCCGCCGATGGAGCTCGCCGGCATCCTCGCGGGGATCCTCGAGCAGGCCGGTGTGGAGATCCGTTACAGCTGCCCCGCCGTCCAGCTGGTGACCGATGAGGCGGGGAAGGTGACGGGCGTCATCGTCAAGAGCGAGGCCGGCTACGAGAAGTACAACTGCGCCAAGGGTGTCGTGCTCGCCACCGGCGGCTACGAATCCAACCTGCAGATGCTCAAGGAGCGCTGCCGTCCGCGCGGCATCCCGGGCCACTGGTTCACGATGCACACGGGCGGCACCGGCGACGGTCACCTCATGGGTCTCGCCGTCGGCGCTCTTGAGGACGATTTCCCGCAGGCGATCATGCTCGATCCGCAGCAGCTCATGCCGTTCGTGCGCGTGAACAGGCTCGGCCAGCGCTTCCATCCCGAGTATGCGCCGTACAACCACCAGGCCCTTGCCATCCAGGCGCAGCCCGGCGGGTTCGACTACTACATCGTGGATGGTGCCATCGCCGAGAAGATCGACAAGATCTGGACGCCGTCCTCGTCGTGCTACGGTCCCAAGGAGGTCTGGGTCGGTGCAGCCACGAGCGAGCGCGCGCTCAAGGCCGACACGCTCGAGGAGCTCGCGGCCCTCATGGAGGTTCCGGTTGACGTGTTCCTCGCGACCATCGAGCGCTGGAACGAGATGGCCGCCGCGGGCAAGGACGAGGAGTTCGGCTTCCCCGGCCATATGATGATGACGATCGACACGCCGCCGTTTTACGCCACCAAGGAGTACGCGGACGGTCTGTGCACCGTGGGCGGCCTCATCGTCAACACCGACGGTCAGGTACTCAACAAGAACCGTGAGGTCATCGAGGGTCTGTTCGCCATCGGTCTCACCTCGGGCGGCATGTTCCACAACACCTATCCGCACAACCTGAACTGCCTCAGCCACACACGCAACTGCATCATGGGCTACCTCGCTGGCAAGAAGCTCGCTGAGTAGCCAGACTCCCTGCAGCACCCCACGTCCGCCCGTGCCCGCTTCGGCGAGTGCGGGCGGACGTCTGCCGCCCCGAGATTCGTGGTGTCCTGCGGGCGGCGCTCCTGCTACCGTGATACCGGGACGTCCGCTGTCCTCCGCCGACGGGCAATCGGCGGCCGGTTGCCGAGGTGAGTGCAGGAGGAGTCGTGGTCTTCTACTTACTCGATCTTGCAGGTGTCGCAGTGTTCGCCGCGAGCGGTGTGCTTGCGGCCCGGGACTGCGAACTCGACCTGCTCGGCGTGGTCACGGTCGCCACGCTCACGGCGGTGGGAGGCGGGACGCTGCGCGACCTGCTGCTCAGCCGGCATCCAATCTTCTGGATCACCGATCCGATGTACCTTGTGGTCATCCTGGCGGCCACAGCGGTCACCGTGGCGTATCTGCACGTGAATCCCGCACCCGGGATGAGCTTCCTGTTCGCCGACGCACTCGGACTCGCGTTCTTCGCGCTCCTGGGAGCGAGCTTCGCCGACGAGATGGGAGTCTCGCCGATCATCTCGATCATCATGGGCACCATGACGGGCGTCACCGGCGGCATGCTGCGCGATGTCCTCACCGCACGCGTGCCGGTGGTGATGCGCAAGGAGATCTACGCAACGGCGGCGATGGCCGGTATCGCGGTGTTCCTCATCCTCCAGGCGGCTGGTGTGCCGCACATGGTCGCCTTCTGGATCGGGGTGGTGGTCGTGGCCGCACTGAGGATGCTCGCCATTCGCTCGGGCATGCACTTGCCGACGTTCTACAAGCCGTAGGGGGGCGCCCCGACGGAGGAGCCGGGGGGCGTCGGCGGTGCGAGCCGACGATGTCCTGCGCATGTCACACCCTCTGCTATCCTGATTCTTGCAGTCGTTCGCGTCTGCCGAGGGAGGTCCCGTGCGCGATCCGGTCGAGTCGTACTTCACGCAGCTCCGTGACATCCACGCCTCCGGGGCGGGTGTGGCCGAGACGAGCTACTACCCGGCGCTCGCCGAGCTGCTCACGGCCGTGGGCGGCAAGCTCAAGCCCAAGGTCACCGCGATCATCAACCTGCGCAACACCGGCGCGGGCATCCCGGACGGCGGCCTCTTCACGGCTCCGCAGCTCAAGGGCTGGCAGCCGGGCGCCGATCCGCTCGCCGGGCAGCTCCCCGCGCGCGGCGCTATCGAGGTGAAGTCGCCCGCCGAGGACGCGCTCGTCATCGCTGCCTCCGGGCAGGTCGCCCGCTACGTGGAGCGCTACGGCCTCGTGCTCGTCACCAACCTGCGAGACTTCGTGCTCGTGGGCCGAGGGGCCGACGGCTCCGGCGTCCGCACGCTCGAGTCGCTGCGCCTCGCCGAGACCGAGGCGGGCTTCTGGGCGCGCGTGAGTCAGCCGCGCAAATACGCCGACGACACCCGCGAGGGCCTGAGTGAGTTCCTCCGCCGGGTGCTCCTGCACAACGCGCCGCTCGCCGACCCCAAGGATCTCGCGTGGTTCCTCGCGAGTTACGCGCGCACCGCGCGCTTGCGCTTGGAGCAGAAGCACGAGCTGCCTGCACTCGCGGCGCTCCGCTCGCAGCTCGAAGACGCGCTCGGCCTCAAGTTCGAGGGCGACAAGGGCGACCACTTCTTCCGCTCCACGCTCGTGCAGACGCTCTTCTACGGCATGTTCGCCGCGTGGGTCCTCTGGGCGCGCGGGCGCGA
>CAYMSA010000029.1:0-19683 GCA_964392965.1 uncultured Coriobacteriaceae bacterium | reverse complement strand
CACCGAACGCTCCGACGGTGCTGTCGCGCATGACCGCGAGCCGCCTCTGCGCGTCACCCCGGACGCCGAGCGCATCGGCCGTATCGGCCAGGCCATCCAGATGCATGGCGCCTGAGAGAACCGCCGAGAGCCCGACGACAAGCGCCCCGGCGAGGAGCATCCGTGGCGACGAGCCTTCTCCCGCCATGCCGACAAGCCGCACGATACCGACCGATATCGCTCCGAAGAGCAGTCCCACCCAGCTGAAGAAGCGTGCAGGACGCGAACCCTCAGCGCCGCCGAGCGGGATGACGGTCAGCAGGCGGACGGCACTCAGGAGGTCACGGAGGGTTCTCACGACGCCGTGCGTCCGCTCACTCCGGCCTCGTCGAACGTCGCCATGCCCCGCATCATGGCACACGCAGCGCCCATGATGCCGATGGCAAGCGCCGCGCCCGTTCCCTCACCGAGGCGCATGTCGAGCTCCAGGACCGGCTCGAGTCCGAGTGCGTCGAGGACCACCCGGTGCCCGGGTTCAGCCGAGAGGTGCGACGGGAACAGGTAGGCCGCGCACGCGGGAGAGATCCGAAGTGCCGCCAGGGCCGCGACACCCGAGATGAAGCCGTCACTCACCACGCACGCGCCGGCAGCCGCGCCACCCACGAGCACGCCCGCCATCCCCGCGATCTCGAGCCCGCCAAGGGCAGCGAGCGTGCCGAAGGGATCGCCGGAATCGACGGTGTTCGCCTGAAGCGCCCGGTCGATGACCGCCACCTTGCGAGCGAGACCGCTCGTGTCGAGCCCCGTGCCGGGTCCCGCAACCAACGCCGGAAGCGCGCCGGTGTACGCCGCAGTGAGCGCGGCTGCGGAGGTCGTGTTGCCGATGCCCATCTCGCCGGTCCCGAGAATGTGCACACCTTGATCGACCAGATCGCGCGCAAGCCGCGCGCCCGTAAGAAACGCGGCCGCCGCTTCTTCGCGGGTCATGGCGGGACCGCATGCGATGTTGTCAGTACCGGGGCGCACCTTCGCTTGCACGACACCCGGGAACGCTTCGGTCGATCCCTCGACGCCCACGTCCACGAGCACCAATCGGGCGCCCACGTGACCCGCCAGCTGATTGATGGCTGCGCCCCCCGCCACGAAGTTCGCCATCATCTGGCGCGTCACCTCGGATGGCCATGCCGTCACGCCCTCGGCCACCACGCCGTGATCGCCGGCCAGAAGGACGATGGCAGCTCCCTCGGCCTGCGGCATCACGGTTCCCTGGACCGCCGCCATCCGTGCGGCGATCTCCTCAAGGCGTCCCAGGCTTCGCGGCGGCTTCGTGAGCGAGTCGAGCCGGGCCCATGCGGCTGCCATGGCCTCGGGCACAGGCTCCCGGATCGAGGCCACGAGCTCCCAGACGAGCGCTTCGGCAGGACCGCACGACGGAAGGGTGCTGGGCGCATCACTCATCGGGCCACCTCAACTCCTGTCCGAGCGCTGTGAGGTCGATCGCCCGACCGGCCACGATCATCCACGCCCGATCGGCCGCATCGACAAGCCGGCGATTCGCCCGGCCCAGTACATCACGGAAGAGGCGTCCCGAGGGAAACGCGGGCACGACCCCCCAGCCGACCTCGTTGCTCACGATCACCGTGGGGCCGTGGCGCGCGATGAGCCTGTCGACGAGCGCGTCCGCCCGCGCCGTGACCCAGGCCTCCGTCGCCTCGCTCGTGCACTCGGCATCGTCGGTTCCCTCGGCGTCATCCCGTCCTGGATCCGCGGGTGCGTCGAGCATCATCCCGCCGAGTATCGTTCCCAGACAGTCGACGAGCAGGCACGCACCGGCGGGGACGTCGTCGAGCCACTCGGGGTATCCGGCGGTCTCGACGACCCGGACGTCCGCCGGTCTCGCCGCGCGATGGCGCGCGATGCGTCTCGTCATCTCCGGGTCGTCGCTGCGGCCACCTACGGCCATCACGACCGGCACCCCCGACGACAGAGCCAGAGCAAGCGCGGCGGTCGACTTCCCGCTCCTGACCGGACCGGTTACGAAGGCGAGCATCAGCGCGCCCCTCCCGATGCCGACGCGCGCAGTGCGCGCACCTCGGCCGCCGAAAGTCGCCGGGTGGCACCCTCGGCGAGCGAACCGAGGACCAGCGGGCCGTAGGCGACTCTCGTGAGCGAGCGCACCGGGTGACCCACCGCCGAAAGCATGCGGCGCACCTGCCGCTTGCGCCCCTCCCGCAAGATGAGTTCGACGGTGCCGTGCGCCTGAGTACTCGCAATCAGTCTGGCCTCGGCGGGGGCAGTCAGTCCGTCGTCGAGCGCGATGCCTTTGCGGAGGCGCGTGAGGTCGTCTTCTGTGGGAATGCCGTCCACCTCAGCACGATAGACCTTGGGGACATGATGGCGGGGGTGCATGAGGAGATGCGCGAGCTCGCCGTCGTTCGTGAGGATGAGGAGCCCTGTCGTGGCGGCATCGAGGCGTCCCACCGGGAAGAGCCGCGGGGCACCGTCGGGGATGTAGCCGGCCACTGTGGGCCTTCCCTGCGGGTCCGAGAGCGTCGTCACCACCCCTGCGGGCTTGTTGAGGAGCACGTACCAGAGCTCGTCAGGGAGTGATACGGGCTTCCCGTCCACGCGGACCTCGTCACGACCGGGCACCACTTTCACGCCGGGCGTGTCGACAATCTCGCCGTTCACCTGCACCCGGCCCGCCGCGACAAGCTCCTCGGCGGCGCGACGTGATGAGACGCCGGCCCGCGAAAGGAACTTCTGCAGGCGCTCGGCAGTGGGGTCTTCCGCCGATGGTAATCCGCCGACAGGACGCCGCGCGCCTTCTCCTGCGGACTCAGGCACGCTCCTCACCGGTACCGCCGTCCTCCCCCTCCGCCCCGTCGGCATCGGACGAGGTCTCGTACTCCTCGAGGTCGTCCTCGAGCTCTTCGTCGATGTCGAGCATGCCGCCCTCCATCGCCGTGAGGCGCTCGCGTATGGCGCGCTCGGTCTCGGGATCGGGCGCGAATTCGGCAAGCGGTGGCAGTTCCGAGAGGTCCTTCAGCCCGAAGCGCTCGAGGAAGGTCCTCGTCGTGCCGTAGAGGATCGCGTTGCCGGCTGCCCGGTCGCGACCGGTCTCGCGCACGAGCCCCTTATCGATGAGCGACGAGATCACCGCTTCACTGTTCACCCCGCGGACGGCGTTCACGCCCTGCCTGCTGACGGGCTGGTGGTATGCGATGACCGCCAGGGCCTCAAGCGCGGCCTGGGACAGACGCCGCGTGTCCCATGAGAGGACGTACTCCTCCACCTGCTCGTGGTAGGCGGGGTGCGTGTAGAGCCGCCAGCCGCCGGCGACCTCGCGCAGCTGGAAGCCGCGGCCTTCCCCGGCGTACTCGGCAGCAAGACGACTCAGCGCGTCCGTGACCGCACGGGGATCGAGCTCGAGGATCCTCGCCAACCGTGCTGCGGCGACCGGCTCGTCGGAGACGAACAGCAGCGCCTCGATGGCGCCGAGCACCTCGGGATTCTCACGTGTCACGACTCCTCCTCGATACGCACGATGCAGATGTCCCCGAAGGGCTCGCTCTGCTCGATGGTGACCAGACCACGCTTGTAGAGCTCCAGAATCGCGAGGAACGTCACGACGAGCTCCTCGACGGGGGCGTCCGGACGAACCAGCTCCCGGAAGCTCGAGCGCCGCCGGGCGGTGATCGTCCGCGTCACACCCTCCATGTGGAGTTCGAGACTGATCGGGGCCGCGGCGATGTGCTCGGCCTCGAGGAGGAACACCTCCCGGCGATTCACGAGGTCCGCGCAGAGCACCGCGAGCCCGTGGAGCGTCACGCCTTCGAGGTAGTCCGGCATGAGCTGCAGGAAGTCCTTCTCCAGCCCAGCCGCGCGGGGGTGCATGAGTGACTCGGCTTCATAGCGGGCACCGAGCTCCGCCGCGATGTTCTTGAACTGCTTGTAGGCGAGCAGACGCGTGACGAGCAGCTCGCGAGCCTCCTCGGGCGACAGATCCTCGTACTCTTCCAGGTCAGCCGGAGTATCCCGGGGCAGCAGCGAGGCGGCCTTGATCTCGAGGAGCGTAGCGGCCACCAGCAGGAAGTCGCTCGCCACGTCGAGATCGAGGTCCTCCATGCGCTCGACGCTCTCAAGGTACTGCGTCGCGATGTCCGTCACCGACACCTCGGCGATCGCCACCTTCTGACGGGCGACGAGCTGCAAGAGGAGGTCGAACGGCCCCTCGAAGGCCTCAGTGCGGACGCGATACGACATGTCACCCCCGCCCGAGAGGCGTGCCCGTGCCGTTCCCGTCGATGTGCATCGCCCGGCGTACGCCGTCCATCAGCTCGAGGACCGCAGGCCGCACCTCGGCAGCCCCTGCGGCGAGGACCTCCCAGGCGTACCCCGGCGTCGCGGCGATCTCGGCACGCCGCTCGCGGAATGGGGCGAGGTAGGTGTTGAGCTCCTCGATGAGCGCCCGCTTGTGAGCCACACAGCCGCACTCGGCCGACCGGCAGCACTCGTCCCACGTGCGGATCGCTTCCGGGTCACCGATGAGCTTATGGATCTGATGCAGCGGGCAGATGTCAGGGTTGCCCGGGTCGGTCTTGAGCTTACGCGCCGGGTCCGTGATCATGCCCTTGATCTTGGCGGCCGTCTCATCAGGAGACTCCGAGAGGTAGATCGCGTTGCCGTAGCTCTTGGACATCTTGCGGCCGTCGGTGCCCGGCACCCGGGCGCCCGCCTTCGCGATGAGCGCCTGCGGTTCGGGGAGCAGTTCACCGTACTGGCCGTTGAATCGGCGTGCCACCTCGCGGGTCAGCTCGAGATGGGGAAGCTGATCCTCGCCCACAGGGACCATATCACCGCGCACGATGAGGATGTCCGCCGCCTGCATGAGCGGGTAGAGGAAGAACCCGACGTTACTGAGGTCCTTCTCCGAGATCTGCTCGCGCTGTTCTTTGTATGAAGGCACTCGCTCGAGCCACGGCATAGGTGTCACCATCGACAGGTAGAGCGTGAGCTCGGCCACCTCGGGTACGTCGCTCTGACGGTAGATGACCGACTTGGCCGGATCGATGCCGGCAGCCACCCAGTCGAGGACCATCTCCTCGGTATACTGCCGAACCCGGTGTGTGTCCTGCCAGTCGCTCGTGAGCGCGTGCCAGTCGGCGACGAAGTAGTACGCGTCGTAGGACTCCTGCAGATCACGCATGTTGAGCAGGTTGCCGAACCAGTGGCCGAGCGTCAGGCGGCCGGTGGGACGGTATCCGGTGAGCACGCGCTTCTTCGTCATGGATGCTGTCGCTTTCTCCGAGGGACCGGGGGGTACTTCAGTTGCCGCGTCCGCCCGCACCGCACGGACCGTATCGCCCACGCACCGGACTCGCCGACCCGTGGACTACGCCATTCTACCGCAGCGTACTAGAAGGTCAGCCCGGTGAGCAGGTCGAGAATCGGATAGACCGTGAAGCTGAAGTAGGCACCGATGAGGTCCACGCCGATGAAGTCCGGAAGAACGAGCAGCACGATGAAGAAGATCACCAGGCCGTAGCGCTCGAACTGGTGGTAGCGTGCGAGCGCCTTGTCCGAGAGGAACAACGGCAGTACGCGCGATCCGTCGAGCGGCGGCATCGGGATCAGGTTGAAGAACATGAGGACCAGGTTCACATACGCGAAGTAGTATCCCGCGAGGAACAGCCACTGCGTGACACCGGTCAGGCCGCTGGCCGGAGCGAGACCGATGGTGACACGAACGACGGCCGCGCCGACGAGCGCGAAGATCAGGTTCGTGGCGGGACCCGCAAGCCCGGTCAGGAACATGCCCTTCCGGTAGTCGCGGTAGTATCGCGGGTTGATGGGCACCGGCTTTGCGAACCCGAAAACGGGGCCGCCGAGCACGGTCATCATGAGCGGAAGCAAGATCGTACCGAAGGGATCGACGTGCTTGATCGGATTCAGCGACAGTCGCCCTGCCATCTTCGCGGTCGGATCCCCGAGCCGGTACGACACGTAGCCGTGGGCCACTTCGTGACAGACGATGGCGGGTATCACGAGTGCGATCTGGAGAACTGCCAGTCCCACGTTGGTCATCGGTCCTGCTTTCAGCGACGCGCCCTGCGGGCGAGCCGTTTGAGATTCGTGAGCTCCGCTTCCCTGCCGACCGCAAGGCCGTCCAGACGGTCCGCCCGAGCCTGGGCAAGGATACCAGAGTACACCGGACCCGGCGTGAGCCCGAGCGCGGTGAGGTCCTCGCCGCTCACGGCTGGCCGGATGGCCGAAAGCACCGACGCGAACTCCTCGATGCGGGTACGCACAGTGACGCTTCCGACCGCCCAGAGGTAGACGAGCACCTCGGTAGGGAGCGCCTCCAGCAGGTAGTAGAGCCGGCTTGGGCGCATCTTGCGGCGGTCCTTGAGCCGGGCGAGAAGCACCGCCGAGCGTTCGGCGGCGATGACCGCCGGTTCCGAGTACTCCCGCCCGAAGTGAAGCCACCGGCACCATCGTTCTGCCGCCGAACGCCCTGAGCGGGCGACCATCGAAGTGACGAGCGTCGTGCGTCGTCGTGGGGGGCTCTCGAGAAGCGCGCTCGCAGCGGGAAACGACGCGGCACACGCCTCCACGTCACGTACGAGAAGCGCGAGGTCGACACCGTCGGGTGCAAGCGTCGAGAGGACGCCAAGGTCCCCGAGACGCGCGAGGATCACTCCCGGGACGTCCTCGTCGATGATGTCCAGCAGCTCCTCCCGGATGCGCGCCCCGCTCACTTCGTCGAGCATCCCCATCTCTATCGCCTGCCGGAGGAGTGCCTCGGAGGGCGCGTCGATACGGAAACCGAACCGCTTCTCGAAGCGGGCGGCGCGCAGCACACGAGTCGGGTCCTCGACGAACGACAGGGAGTGGAGCGTGCGCACGACGCCACGCTCGAGGTCGTACAACCCGCCGAACGGGTCGGCGATCTGACCGAAGCTCGCGGGGTTGATGGAGACCGCCATCGCGTTGATGGAGAAATCGCGGCGGAAGAGGTCCTGGCGCAGTGACGAGCGCTCCACCGTGGGAAGCGCTCCCGGGCGCTGGTAGTACTCGGTACGCGCGCTCGTGATGTCGATATGCAGTTCCTTGGACCACACGAGCACTGCCGTCCCGAAGCGGCGGTGGACCTTCACGCGCCTGCCGAGCCGCTCCCCCACGCCGAGAGCGAACTCAAGGCCATCGCCCTCGATGACCACATCGAGGTCGAGGTTCTCGCGACCGAGCAGCATGTCGCGCACGAAGCCCCCCACCGCATGGGCGCGATAGCCAGCTTCGTCGGCCAGACGCCCGATGGTGCGCACGGCGTCCTGCACCTCATCGGGAAGGAGTGCGAGCGACGCCAGGAACGTTCGCGAAGCGCCGGTCCGCTGCCTGCTCATGCGCCGGTCGAGGTAGGACGCCCCGTGCTGGGCGCGCAGCAGGTCCTTGCGGGTGACGATGCCGACGAGCTCCCCGTCCTCGACGACCGGGAGTCTACCGATGCCCGTGCGCACGAGCAGCCGTTCAAGCTCGTCCACCCGAGTATCGGGCCGGACGGTCACGGGATCGCGCGCCATGAAGCCGGTCACCGGTGCGTGGTCGAGACCGTGGCGCACCGCCTTGTCGACGTCCTTGCGTGTCACCAGCCCGACGAGCCGTCCCTCCTCAAGGACCGTCAGCCCACCATGGCCCCAACGCGCCATGATGTGGCCGGCTTCGGCCATCGTCGTGACGGGCGTGACCGAACGCACTGGCGTGCTCGCGATATCTCCTGCCATGACGGGTGGCGGCACCTCGGCTTCGAGGGCGACCCGTAGCTGGCCGAGGACCTCGACCAGATCGGCTTCCTTGAGGGCTGCCGAGGCCGCCTGAGGATGCCCCCCACCGCCCACGTGCCGCAAGACTGCGGCGACGTCGACGTCCGCAGCCCGGCTACGGGCGACGACCTGCAGCCGCTCCGGCATCTCGATGACCACGAGGGCGATCCGGTAGCCCAGGTCTTCGCAGAGGTGGTGCGTCACGATCGACGCCGACTCGACGTATCCGTCCGCATGCGCCGAGGCCACCGCGACCTCGCGACCGTGGACGCCCCACACCTCGAGCGTCTCGAGTAGCTCGTCGAGAAGAGCGCGCTGCTGCGGCGTGAGCGCACGGACCAGGAAGTGGTTGAGGACGTCGAGATCGGCGCCCGACGCCATCAAGAAGGCCGCCGCCTCCGCGTCGAAGGGCGTGGTTCCCGGATAGGTGAGCGAACCGGTATCCTCGTGGATGCCGAGGAGAAGCGCTGTCGCTTCGAGCGGCGTGATTGCCACGCCTCGCTCGCGTAGCTCATGCGCAAGTATCGAGGTGGTCGCGCCAACGGCCATCGAACGGTCGTCGATCCCCGAGAGGTCTCCCGGCTGTCGCGCGTGGTGATCGTAGACGACGATCTCCACGCCTTCCCGCTCGGTGTACTCACGCCCTTCGCCCAGTCGGCTCGTGTCGCGCGTGTCGACGATGACCACGCGCTCCACACCTGATGGGTCGAGCCGGCGCGGGTCGATGAAGTGCACGAAGTCCTCGTGCAGGTTATGGAATTCGCGCACGTTCGCATTCTGCGAGCCGAAATAAACGGCCTTCGCCCCCTCGAACAACCGCGTAGCCGCCAGCATCGATGCGTACGCGTCGAAGTCGGGGTTCGCGTGCCCGAGGACGACCGTCGGCACCCGTTCGGGCGTCCATTGCTGCCGGGACGTCATCTCATACCTCGCTCACCAGTGGCCGAGGAGCGGGCGGCTCGGTGCCGAGCGCGAGCGCCCGGGTGACACGTGCCGCCGCAGGCCCGATCGCCCCCGGTCTGGACGTATGGAGTGTGGCTACCGCTTCTCCGGCCGAGAGTCTCTCCCCCACGCGCACATGCAGCTCGACGCCCGCCCCCGGATCGATGGCATCACCCGCATGTGCACGCCCCGCGCCGAGCAACATGGCCGCCCGTCCCACCTCGCTCGCGTCGAGCGAGGTCACGACACCGTCGGCGGATGCCGTGACCACATGCCGGAGCGCGCATCGAGGCAGGCGACCCGGCTCCTCCGCGACCCTCGGATCGCCACCCTGCGCCTCAATCCAGCGTTCGAAGGTGGAAAGCGCACTCCCGTCGGCGAGTCGCCGCTCGGCCAAGGCGCGGCCGTCGGGAATACCCGCGAGCCTCAGCATGCGGGCCGCGAGTGCCAGGCAGACCTCGCGCAATCGAGGGGACCCGCAGCCGCGCAGTACGCGGATGGCTTCGGCCACCTCCAGGGCGTTGCCCACAGCGCCGCCGAGCGGTTCGTCCATGTCGGTCATGAGCGCGTCGACCCGGCGCCCGAGGAGCCGACCCACGCGCAAGAGCTCCGATGCGAGCGCCCTCGACGCCTCTTCCGAACGCATCAGGGCACCTGAGCCCGTCTTCACGTCGAGCAGGATCCCGTCCGCCCCGCCGGCGATCTTCTTCGACATGATCGATGCGACGATCAGCGGGACCGAAGGCACCGTTCCCGTCACATCGCGAAGGGCGTACATGCGGCGGTCGGCAGGCGCCACTTCGGCGCTCTGGGCGATCACAGCCACACCCACGCGTGCGACCTGCTCCATGAAACGTTCGACCGCAAGGTCCACGGTGAAGCCCGGTATCGATTCGAGCTTGTCGAGGGTACCGCCCGTGAAGCCGAGGCCCCGGCCGCTCATCTTGGCGACCGGCACGCCGCAGCTCGCCACGAGAGGCGCGACCACGAGCGTCGTCGTGTCGCCGACGCCGCCGGTCGAGTGCTTGTCGAGCACCGTGCCGGGAATCGCTGAGAAGTCGAGCATCCTACCCGAGCGCGCCATTGCATCGGTGAGCTCGGCCGTCTCCCTGCCGTCGAGGCCGCGGATGCACACAGCCATGAGCCATGCAGCCATCTGGTACTCTGCGAGGCCGCCGTCCACGAACGCGTCCACCAGGCACCGGATCTCCCCGTCGGGATGGCTGCTCCCGTCACGCTTGCGCTCGATCGCCTCGATCAGATCGAGCGACCCCACAGACCTCTCCGCGTCATGGCCCCCGTTCACCGGAGACCGTCCACAGCGTCGAGGTCGGCCAGGAACGACTCGCCCACGTCAGCCGGCGGCAGGCCGAAGAAGTCGCGCACCGTCGCACCCACGTCGGCGAATGTCGACCGCGTGCCGAGTGGCCGCCCCGGACACCGGCCCTTGAGGAGCGCCAACAGCGGAACATACTCGCGACTGTGATCGGTCGATGCCGTCGTGGGATCGCACCCGTGATCGGCGGTGATGACGAGAAGGTCGCCGTCGGCCAGTACGCCCAGGAGCTGCGGCAGCCACTGGTCGACCTCCTCGAGTGCGCGCGCGTAGCCCGTCGGATCGTTGCGATGTCCCCAGAGCATGTCGAAGTCGACGAGGTTGCAGAAGACGAAGCCCCTCTCGAGGTCCGAGACGACTTCGACGAGCCGCCGCATACCCTCGGCGTTCCCCGTGGTATGCACCGAAGCCGTCAGTCCACGTCCGGCGAAGATGTCCTCGATCTTCCCGATTCCCACGACCGGGACGCCCGCGCCCATGAGCGCGTCCAGGGCCGTCTCTCCCGGCGGTTCGAGTGAGTAGTCCCTCCGGTTGGCCGTGCGCCTGTAGCGCCCCCCGGCGTCCGGCCCGATGAAGGGACGTGCGATCACGCGGGCCACGCCCCGTTCGCCTGTGAGCATCGCGCGCGCTCGCTCGCACACCGCGTAGAGGCGATCGAGTCCGAAGAGCTCCTCATGTGCAGCCACCTGGAACACCGAGTCGGCCGACGTGTACACGATCGGAAGCCCGGTCCGCAGATGCTCGTCACCGAGCTCGTCGATGATGACGGTGCCGCTCGCCGCCCGGTTGCCGAGAACGCCCGCGATGCCGACGGCCTCGCACACCTCCCCGATGAGGTCATCGGGGAAACCCTTCGGATAGGTGGGAAACGGACGCTCGAGGACAAGGCCCATGAGCTCCCAGTGACCGACCGTCGTGTCCTTGCCCGCGGAACGCTCGGCACACCGGCCCCACGAGGCATCCGGCGCGGCCACGGGCGGCACACCGAGAACCTCGGTGATGTTCCCGAGCCCCAGCGCCCCGAGCGTCGACAACGAGAGTCCGCCAACCGCCCGCGCCGTGTTGCCGAGTGTGTTCGAGCCGAGGTCGCCGTAGGACGCCGCATCCGGCAGCGCGCCCACGCCCACACTGTCCAGTACGAGCACGACGGCTCTTCGGCCACGCGTCATGGTCATCCTCACCCATCCGTCATGCGATGCACGCGATCAGATGACCACGCGGACGATCTCCTCAAGACTCGTGAGTCCCGCGGCCACCTTCTCCAACGCATCCTGCCTCAAAGTCTTCATTCCCGAGGCGATGGCGCTCGCGCGCATCTCCTCGGACGGCGCAGATGCCAGGAAGAGCCGCTCGATCTCGGAGTTCATCTCCATGATCTCGAACACGCCAAGCCTCCCGTGATAGCCCGTACCGTGGCACCCCGAGCAACCACCCGGCGTGGCACCGTAGATCTCGTCGGCCGGCAGCTCCTCGCGCGTCAGGTGGAACGATTCGAGAAGCGACGCATCCACCGGAATCGTCTGCCTGCATTGCGGACAGAGCCGCCTCACGAGCCGCTGTGCGACCACGCCCAGCAGCGCGTTGGACACCACGAACGGCGCCACCTCCATATCCACGAGCCGGGTCAGCGCCGAGGGAGCATCGTTCGTATGGATGGACGACAGCACAAGGTGCCCGGTGAGGGCTGCGCGGGTGGCGATGCTCGCCGTCTCTGCGTCCCTGATCTCACCCACCATGACCACGTCGGGGTCCGATCGAAGGACTGTGCGCAGCAGATGCGCGAAACTGAGACCGATCACCGGTCGGGCCGCCATCTGCGTGATGCCGTCGATCTGGTATTCGATCGGGTCCTCGATGGTGATGATCTTCCGCTCGGGGACGTTCAGCTGCCCGAGTCCGGCATAGAGTGTCGTCGACTTGCCGGAACCAGTGGGTCCTGAGATGAAAAGCGCGCCATACGGCCGTGCGAGAAAGCGCTCGAACAGCACACGATGCCCCTCGGACATACCCAGGTCACCGATACTCTGCTGCGACGCGTGATGGTCGAGGATGCGAATGACGATCGACTCGCCGAACGGGGTCGGCAGTGTGGCGACCCGCATGTCCACCGGCCGACCGTCCACCGCGAGCGCGATGCGCCCGTCCTGTGGACGGCGGCGTTCGGCGATGTCCATCTCGGCCATGACCTTCACGCGACTCGTGATGCCGGCGCGAGCCGACACCGGAGTTCTCAGTGCCTCGTGGAGCACGCCGTCGATGCGGTAGCGTACGCGCACGCCGCGCTCGCCGGGTTCGATGTGGATGTCGCTCGCCTGGTCCGCGATCGCCTCGCGCAGGATCTGGTTCACCAGACGAACGACGGGCGCATCGTCCTCGGGTACCTCGAGCGCTTCCTCGGGCTCCGCGGTCAGGGTATCGAGCGAAACGCTCTCGACTGCGTCGGTCGAGGTGATGTAGCGATGCACGGCGTGCTCGATCTGTGCGGCGGTGGCGACCGCCGGTATGACCGGCATACCCGTCCTGAGCTCGGTGTCATCGATCGTCTCGATGTCCAGCGGGTCGGCCATCGCGAGGACGAGTGATCCATCGCGGAAGTCCACCGGGATAGCCCGGGCACGCAGCGCGGAGCGGGCGGGCAGGAGCACTGCGGCCCGCCGATCCACGGGGAAGAGGTTGAGGTCGAGGAACTCTACCTGTTTCTGCTCGGCGAGCGCACGCGCAACGACTTCATCGTCCAGTCCGAACGACCCGATGAGGATCTCGCCGATTCGCCCGCCGACTTCCCGTTGCCGCTCCAGTGCGGCCGCCAGGTCCTCCTCCGTGATGACGCCCGCGCGCACCAGGAGCTCACCGATCCGATCACGTGTGTATGACACGTCAGGCCCTCCGCGAGAGTGGATTCGACGCACGTCAGCCGAGCGGCTTCACCCGATCGGCACATCCATCGTAGCAGACACCACGGCAGGAACCGGAGACTCCGGGGTCACTGGAGCGAATCGCAGATCACACGCCCTATGAGCTTCTCCGCGATCGCGGAAGCAGAGGGTGGATCGTAGGTCATGAGGTTTCGCGCATGGGTCACCCGATCATCGCGAACGTCCGGAACGGACGATAGATAGTCCATGATGCGGGTCATCAGGTCAGGCGGGACGTCGATGACAGTTCCCTCCCCACGAGACAGCGTGATGGCCTGCGAGTGAAGGCAGGCCGCGCTGAGCCGGATCTGTTCGTTCGAGGTGATCATGGTCAGTACATCGGCAGCGGGTGACACCCGCTCAAGGGGATGCCTCCCTGCATCTGACACGCGGCGTCTTTGGTGACGGACGGCACATCCGCGACCGGCGGACGGTTGCGTCAATCGGGCACACCCCGTCCTCGGGCCGGATTCAGTCGGTCTCCCCTGCCTGAACAGCCTCGACCCGTTCAGCGAGCTCGATCCACTCGGCCTCGAGCGCCCCGATGCTACGCTTGAGCGCGGTGTACTCCTCCAGCGTCGCATCGAAACGCGTCTTCTCCTCGTAGATTCCCGTGTCGCCGAGAAGCGCCAGCAGCTCGTCGTGACGCGCCTGCGCCACAGCGAGCTCCTTCTCGATCGAGGCGATGCGCCGTTTCGCGTCCTTCGTCCCGCGATAGAGCCGGTTGCGGGTCTCGGCCTCAGCACGCTTCAGTTCACGGTCCTTGCGCTCGGCCACCTTGGGCGATGTCTCCGCGCCTTTGCCGGCAGTGGAGGAGCCGCGGCCGCCCCTGGTCCGCGCGGCAGTCAGCGCAGCCGGCGTGCCAGACGCGCCTGACGCCCGCTTCTCGAGGTAGTAGGCGTAGTCACCGTCGTAGATACTCACGGTACCGTCGCGAACGTCGGCCACGCGATTGGCGATGGCCGAGATGAGGTGCCGGTCGTGGGTGATGAGCACGATGGTGCCCGTGTACTGTCGCAGGGCTTCTTCGAGCACATCGCGCCCCTGGATGTCGAGGTGGTTCGTCGGTTCGTCGAGGCAGAGCAACGACGCCGGTCGGACGAGCATGCGCGCCAGCGCAAGACGGGCGCGCTCGCCTCCCGAGAGCACCTTCACGAGCTTCTTCACGTCATCGCCGAGGAACAGGAAGGTTCCGAGCAGAGTACGCGCCTGCTCCTGCGTCCACCCCGGCGCGGCGTCCATGAACTCGGCGAGGACGGTCTTCGACGGCGTCAGGGCGTCCAGCTGGTGCTGGGCGAAGTACGCCACGGACACATTGTGGCCGAGCGTGCGCTCGCCCTGCTCGAAGGCAAGATCGCCCGCCAGGATACGCAGGAGCGTCGACTTACCGGCGCCGTTGGGCCCGGCGAGCGCCACCTTGTCACCTCGGTAGAGCGCGAACGAGAGGTCACGGTAGACGACGTTGTCACCGTACGCCTTCGCCACGTCCGTGAGGCGCATGACCTCCTCGCCCGTGCGCGGGGGTTGCGGGAAGGCGAAGTGGATCTTCTTGCGCTCCTCGGGAAGCTCGATGCGTTCGATCTTCTCCAGGACCCTGATTCGGCTCTGGACCGCTTTCGCCTTCGTGTTCTTGTACCGGAAGCGCTCGATGAACGCCTCCTGGTGTTCGATGTAGCGCTGCTGCTGCTTCTGGGCCGCACGAAGGTGCTCGCGGTTCTCAGCCTTCTGGCGCTCGTACTCCGTGTACGTCCCGTGGTAGAGCGTGAGCGCCTTCAGTTCGATCTCCGCCACGCGCGTCACGAGCGCGTCCATGAACGCCCGGTCGTGACTGACGAGGATCACCGCACCTTCGTAGGCCTTCAGGAAGCCCTCGAGCCATGTGACGCTCTCGAGGTCGAGATGGTTGGTGGGTTCGTCGAGCAGAAGGAGGTCCGGCTCGCCCAGGAGCAGCTTCGCCAGTGCCACGCGCATGAGCCACCCGCCCGAGAACTCGGCGACATCCCTGCTCATGTCGCGATCCTTGAAGCCCAGTCCCGTGAGTACCGTGCGCGCCTCGGCCTCGACCGTGTAGCCGCCGAGGTGCTCGAAACGGTCGCGCAGCCGACCGTACTCGGCGAGAAGAGTCTCGACCTCGTCGGGCTCCGCCGTCTCGAGGTCACGCTCCAGGACTTCGATACGATGCTCGAGACCTTGCACACCGGCAGCGACGGTCAGTACCTCTTCGAGGACCGAGCGGCCACTCATCTCGATGGCTTCCTGGCGCAGGTAGCCCACGGTCGTATCCTTGGCCCGGATGATCTGCCCCGAGTCCCCCTGATCTTCACCGGCGATGATTTCGAGAAGAGTCGTCTTGCCAGCACCATTGGCACCGACGAGGGCGATCCTCTCGCGCGCGCCAACGCGAAGGAACGCGTCTGCGAACAAGACGCGTTCCCCTATCGATTTCGTCACATGGTCTACAGTGATGATCACGTCGACCAGTGTAGCAGGAGGACGGAGAGGTGGGTTCCCCGGGGCTACCAGATGCCCTGATCAGTCGCCGAGGGCCTCAGCCACCAGTCGATCGAGGGGCGCCCGCCACGCGTCCACGTCCTCGCGCTGCAGTCCACGCTCGAGACCGATCGCCGAGAAGCGATCGAGAAGGCTCCTCAGCTGCTCCCATGAGAGATAGTCGATCGATGCGCCCTCCTGCCGCAGGACGACCCGTATGAAACGCTCGCACTGACCGCGGATCGCGCCATCTGAGGTATCGCGGCCGAGTTCCGCATGCTGCATGCCGATGGTGTCGGCCGCCACAGCCATGCAGATATCAGTCAGTGCCGACTGAACGACGGGAAGACGTCCTGCGGGTATCGGCGTCTCCCCCTTGATCCGCCCTGATCCCTCCGCCACCATGACTCCCTCACTCGACGACCATGACCGGTATCAGGGCCACGCCCGGCGCGTCCGATCGATTCCGAGACGCCCGCCTGACGAGCGTCATGTGATGCCGATCACATGGTTGCACGTTCCTGGTAAGGCTGACCAGTCCGCGGCGATGAACGGTCCCATCGACCGCTTGTCGTCGGGCTACGCCCGCGTATCCGTCTGCGGCAGCCGCCGGTGCGTCGCCCGCCGTCCCGGACGGCATCACACAGGCCAGAGCGAAAGAGGCAATGCCGTGTACCCGATGCGCCATGACACACTCGTCGAGTTCGATGAATACCACACGCGCATGACCTCGCCGTTCTCGTGCGGTACGAGTGTGGCTCGGTACAGCGAACGATCGTCCCACCCGTCGGTGTTCGTCATCACGACGGGCCCGACCGTCCACCGAAGGCCGTCAGCCGAGGTGGCCAGTTGATGGCACCAGGTTTCCCGGATGTTCAGGATCGCATAGAAGAGGCCCTCCTGGTGAACGATCCCGAGGTGCCACAACGGCCCGGCCAACGGCTCTCCTTCGAACCCGAGCTCTTCGCCATCACTCCACGGACCGAAAGGGCCCGGAGCCGATCGCATCACGCTCGGATTAGATACGCCCACCGTGAACATCCTCCAGTCGCCGTCACTCACACGGACGACGCATGGCGACAGAAGCCTGCTCAGATTCGGGCTGACCACCGTGATGAGATGCACCGGATCGCCCCACGAGGCACCGTCAGTTGACGCAGCCGCCCACAGGGTCTCGGTCCTCGGATGCGTGAGCCTACCCGCCTCACGCCAGTAGCAGACGAGATCGCCGTGTGCCAGGTCGATCACAAGCTCCGGATCACTGTTGTGTCGCACCACCGGGAACGGGGGCGGGCACGGCGTGGGATAGGGGTCGATGGGATTGGTGAGTCCTGAAGGCGCCCACCAGGTGAAGCCGTCATGCGATGTCAGGACGCATGGATTCTCAAGCGCCGGAATGCCGAGTGCATAGGGCGTCATGGCCATCCAGAACCGCGGGCGACCCGCGTCCGGTCCAAGATCGACCACCGATGGATGCACCGCGCACCCCGATCCGTCAGGCGTCGGTGTGATGGCGTACGTCGGAGCATTCCAAGGCGGAGCCGACGGCATGTCATAGGGCCGGCTGTCGGGACCGATCGGAAATGTCGCCACCGAAGGGCTCACCCCCACTGCCGAGCGGACTGTGATCCCCTCGTCGTAAGCGAGGCAGCCCGGCAGCAGAAGGCCGCTTCCTGCCACGCAGGCGACCCCGCAGGCACGTATCAGGAAGTCACGTCGGGAGAGGTCTGACGGACGCTCGACCGGCAGACCTCGATCCGCGGACATCAGAAGCGCCCCTCCGGCGTCTTCTTGGGGACACCAGAGGGGCACAGGGGTCGCAATGGTGGGCGATACAGGATTTGAACCTGTGACTTCTTCCGTGTGAAGGAAGCGCTCTCCCACTGAGCTAATCGCCCGATTGCCGACGAATCGGTTCGCTTATTGTAGCAGTCTCGGTCTCGTGCGCCAGACCCCGAATCAGCCGAGGAGCGGTACCCCCGACGTGCTGGAACGGTCGCCGCGTCATTCGTAACCACGCGGATGGCTCCGATGCCAGCTCCAGGCGTCCTGGATCATCGCGTCGAGGTCGCGTTCCGGCGCCCAGCCGAGCACCTCCGCCGCCCGTTCGATCGAGGCGACCAGCCGTGCCGGGTCACCTTCGCGACGCGGGCCCCTCGTGACGTCGAAGTCGCATCCGGTCACCCGGGCACAGGCCTCAACGACCTCGAGATTGGAGTAGCCTCGGCCACTGCCGACGTTGCATGCGATGCCGGGGTTCCCCGCGGCGAGATACTCGAGTGCGGAAAGGTGGGCACGAGCGAGGTCCACCACGTGTACGTAGTCGCGGACGCAGCTTCCGTCAGGAGTGGGGTAGTCGTCGCCGAAGACGGTGAACCGCGCTGCCTCGCGCGCGCCGGATCCGGGGGTACCCTGCCCGGTGTCATCGGCCTGTCCGCCATCGAGCGCCCTCATCGCCGCCCTCAACAACACGGGGACGATGTGGGTCTCCACGGCATGAGCCTCTCCGACGGAACCGTCCAGCCAGGCGCCTGCGACGTTGAAGTACCTGAGGCTCACTGCAGTGAGCTGCCCGCGGCTCTCGGCAACACGCAACAACTCCTCGAACGCCGCTTTCGACCCGCCGTACGGGTTGATCGGTGCAAGAACCGCATCCTCGGGTATGGGCACTGACCGGGGCTCACCGTACACCGCGGCCGTCGAGGAGAACACGACGTGCCGCACCCCTGATGGCAGCAGGCGTTCCAGGAGCACTGACGGTTCGACGACGTTCTTCTCATGGTAGAGATCGGGATCGCGCATCGACTCCGCCACGTCGATGTAACCAGCGAAGTGGACGACCGCGTCGAGTCCCGGGAGGATCGCGTCGAGGATGTCCGCATCGCCGACCGGTGCGATCACCAGCGTGGCTCTCGGATCGACCGCCGCACGGTGACCGCGTTCGAGCGAATCGAGCACGATGACCTCGTGACCGGCGTCGATGAACAGTCGCGTCGCGACGCTGCCGATGTAACCCGCGCCACCTGTGACAAGGATCCGCATCCGGAATCAGGCCCCCTCTCCGTATCCTGACAGCGGTACGATGGGCCTGTCGAGCGCGCTCACGACGCGGGCCGAGACGTGCTCATCCCAGCACTCCGGCGCCGGCCACTCCCGCTCCGAGGTGAGCGCTTTGTGTATCGCATCGATGATCGACCCGCGATCCGCCCGGGCAAGACGGTTCGCACCGACGGCGATCGTCACCTGACGTTCGGTGTTGCGCCGGACAGTGACGCAAGGCGTTCCGACCATGCACGCCTCTTCCTGCACGCCGCCAGAGTCGGTGAGGATGGCAGCGGCCCCCTTCTCAAGTGCCAGCATATCGAGATAGCCGACCGGAGGAACGAGCCGAATCGCAGGATCGTCGTCGGTGAGACCCGCCTCGGCAAGAAGCGGCCGGGTTCGCGGGTGTACCGGGAAGACGACCGGCATCTCAGCCGAGCCGAGTGCAGAGACGATGGCTGCCAGGTGCGTGGGATTATCGGTGTTCTCAGGCCGGTGCACCGTCGCGAGCAGGTAGCCGCCCAACGGTAGACCTCTCGACGCGTCAGGCTTCCTCTCCGCGACTCGGTGCAGATTGCGCAGCACCGCCTCGGCCATGATGTTGCCCACGAAGTGGATGCGGCGAACGTCCACGCCTTCTGCCGCGAGTACCTCGTCCGCACCGGCCACCGGGGTCAGCAGCATCGTTGAGAGCTGATCGGTGACAAGCCGGTTGACCTCCTCGGGCATGGACATGTCGTACGAGCGGAGACCGGCCTCGAGGTGGATCACCGGGATGCCGAGCTTCGCCGCCGCCAGCGCGCCGGCGAGCGTCGAGTTGACATCACCCACGACCATCACCGCATCCGGTGTCTCGGCGACGAACAGCTCCTCGAGCCGGATCATGGCCGTCCCGGTCTGCACCGCGTGCGTCCCGCTCCCCACGCCCAGGTACCACGTGGGCATGGGGATCTGCAGGTCAGCGAAGAACACATCTGACATCGACGCGTCGTAGTGCTGACCGGTGTGGACGAGATGTGCGTCATGCCCGGCGGCGAGCAGTGCCGGCATGAGCGGACCGACCTTGATGAAGTTGGGGCGGGCCCCGATGACGATGATGATTCGCACGCGACGAACCTTCCATAGCCGGACACAAGCTTCAGGCGACGCGGGAGTG